>JBKPCO010000220.1:0-40229 GCA_046727415.1 Candidatus Methylomirabilota bacterium | reverse complement strand
ATGGGCTCGGGGATGCGCGGGTCGGAGTGGAGCATCCGCGCCAGTGGCCACGGCTTGTGCTCCTCCGGCACCAGACCGGGCGGATAGTGGGTCGTCCCGATTCCGAGGATGTCTCCCATGTCCGTTCCTCCCCTCGCGGGTTTGCCCCTATGCGCGCGAGGATCGCACAAATTCTCGCCAGATCGCAACGCAGCGGGCCGGCGCCGAGTGCTGGACGTAGCCGCTCGTTCCCGGCACTTCCACGAGGGTTCCGCGCGGCAGGAGCCCGGCCAGGCTCTGCGCGCGATCAGGGGTGTTCAGCGCGCTGTGCTCGGCGACCAGGATCAGCACCGGTAGCGAGATCTTTGGCAGAACGGGCGTGAGATCGACGGTCGCCAGATAGGCGAGGGTCTCCAGCACCACGTGCTTCGGCGTCCGGCTCATCTCCCGGATATACCACTCGTGGTGCCCGGGGTCCGACGCGCCGGGCTCGAGACGGCGGCTCGCGGTCTGTCGCACCCACGCCTCGACGCCCTGTTCCTTCACGAGGTTGTAGTAGTCCAGGTAGGCCTGGACGCCGGCGAACTTGTACGGCGAGGTGCAGGTGGTCACCGTGTGAAGGCGCTCCGGGAACCGATGGGCAAACTCGAGCGCGATCGTGCCGCCGATCGTCTCGCCGATCAGGTGCGCCTGATCGATCCGGAGGTAATCCATGAGATGCCGGAGGTCATCGGCGAAGCCCTCGAGCGACCAGGAATAGCCCGGCGCGGGGACGGTGGATCTTCCGAAGCCCCGCGCATCGACGCGGATGACGCGATAGTCGCGGGCGAGCAGCGGCACCCAGCCATACCAGAGCCGCGAGCTCTTGGCGTTGCCGTGATGGAGGATGACCGTCTCGGGCGACGACCACGGATCGGTGAAGTCGTCGTCCTCGTAGTGCATGAGCAGATCGCCCGGCAGCTTCGCGGTCGCCATCACGAGCCTCCTAACCGATCACGGGCCGCGCCTCGGGGAACTTCCACTTGCCGCTGAGAATCTCGGGACGCGGGCGATACAACCGCACCGTGTAGTTCGAGCCCTCCACGATCGGGATGCAGTTCGGGATCTTCCCGTCACATCCGCCGAACTGCACGGTGGTCGAGCCGTCGGCGCCCTTCTTTGCGGTGACGCTGTTGATCGTATAGGAGTTGAGAGCATTCTTCTCGTAGTACCCCTGCGCGTTGTACACGCTGATCGACCAGAACGCGTCGACCGGCACGTCCTTGACAACCACCTTGTGCACCGTCGTGCCGTCATTCTTCGACGGGGTCACGTTCAGGTAGACGGCATCCTTGTCCGGGTTGCCGCCCCATGCCGCCGCGGACCCGATCAGGTGGCGCACCGGGTCGACCTGGCCCTTCGCCCCGAACGCGCCTCTGAAGTCCGGCATCGTCGACGCCAGGACCAGCAAGGCTTCGCGCACTTTCTTCTGGCTCGCCTGGTCCCACTTGGGCACCTCGAATGTGCCCGGCGCCTTCTGCTGGACCTTGATCGTGTCCTGGAGCGCGTGGACCTGCTGCACGTCCTTCGCGTCGTTGGGATCGACCAGGATGCGGATCCCCACGACGGCGTGGCGCGTGCCCACCTTCTCGCGCGTCAGCGTGTGTGCGCCCGTGTTGTAGACCACCATGGGCACGTAGTGGTCCTGGCTGATCACCTGCATCGACCGGAAACGCTTGCCTGCGTCGGGCAGCGTGATCGTCACCAGCCCGGCGGCCAGGTCGAACAGCGCCGACGAATACATGGTGTCCCGATTCAGCCGGATCACCGTCTGTTGATCCACTGACGCTACGTCGCGACGGTGGTTGAACTTGCCGAGCGCGCCGCCGCTGTCCTTCAGGACGCCGCCGAAGTACATGTCGATCTCGGCGCGGACGAAGTTGTCGGCGGTGACGGGCTGCAGCGCCTGCGCATGGGCCGCGGTGACGCCGGCGACGATGATGCTGGCGAGCAGCGCACCGATTTTCATCAGTTCACCCGTTCGATGTCCGGGAGCTTCCGCGTCTTGTCGAACAATGGCTTCTCCGGACCGTAGAGACGGAACAACACCTCGAACCTGCCATTCGGATCGGTCGGCACCCAGTTGGATTCCCTACCGGCAGGAGCGGCCGGCCCGAAGTGGACATCGACCGAGCCGTCGGCGGCCTTCTGCAGACCTGGCGTGTTCGACGATCGACTCGACCAGCGCGCGTTCCGGATCAGCCCGTGCGTGGCTGCGTCGTAGACAGTGGCGGACCAGTAGAGCGTGACCGGCGGATTGGCAGGAACGTCGAGGCGGTACGTCTTGCCGCCGTCGAGCCGCTCGCCCGCCTTGTCCTTGATGGTCATGAGGTAGAACTGCCCGGCGCCCGGGCGCTTGGCGCTGAAGAAGGCCATCGAGTAGGTCACCGCACGTCCGTCCGTAGGGTAGCTGTCCGGCTTGCTGAAGAAAGCCCGCATTCCCTCGAGGACCTCCCTCGACGCAGGCACGGCCCATCGCGCGCCTTCGGCGAACGGGGGGATGAACGCCTTTTCGTATTGCGCCTCGATCCATGCGCGCGCCTCTCGCGCCGCCGCTTCCAGAATGGCCGTGGTATCAGCGTCGGGAGCGAATCGCTTGCCCTTCTCGATGCCGATCGACCTCAGCGTGTCGATCATCGCCTTGTCTCGCGTCAGCCACGGCTCAGCCTGCACGAAGCGGTCGAGTGATTGAAAGAAGCGGATGTCGTAGGGAATCGTGGAGTCGAACGGGACGCCGAAGGCATCGACGAACGTGGTCTGCGAGCCCGCGCCCTGGTTCGCCCGCGCAAAGGGATAGAACTTCACGCGCTTGCCGTAAGCGACAGCCTTGGCGATGTCCGCGTCGCTGCCCGATTTCAGGTTCGATCGCAGGAGCGCGAAGCCCTGGCGGGTTTCGGAGCGAAGCGGGATGTAGTCGGCCGGGACGTTGCCCTTGTAGCCCGGCGGAAGGATGAGGTATTTGCCGCCCTTCCCCTTGTCGGCGCCCGCGGGCCCGACGTCTTCCAGCGCGTTTTGCCAGGCGTCGTCGATGCTGCCCGTGATCGATCCATCTCCGGCGGGAGGGATTTCCAGTACGACCGGGCCGTCCTTCGTGTCGTAGAACGGCATCACGTAGATCGTGTCGGGATTCGGCGTGAGTGTCTGGTTCTTCCAGTCGATCAGGCGCGACCAGTACACAACCTGGTTCGGCGCCCCCTTGGTGCCCACGAACGCCTGGAGCATCAGATCGAAATTGACCGCCGGCATTCCCCAGATGACAGCCTCGATAGCGCGCCGTTCAATCGCGCGACGGGTAAGGTCGTCGGCGGCGGACGTCCGCGTCAGGGTAGAACTGCCGGCCAGGGTCAGTATCACCAGCAGCGCATAGGTCAGCAGCGTGCGCTTCATGACCCTCCTATCCTCTCGCAAGGCGCGCGACGATCGGCGTGACGACCTCGAGGCTCGTGTCTGGCACAACATAGTACGAGATGCCGTACCGTTCTCGGCGTCCCTCCAGCTCCTCGACGATCTGGTCGACCGACCCGATGAAGATCGATGGCATCTCGAAGACTCGCTCCACGGGCAGGCCATCCCAGCCGCGCGCGCGGACGAGTTGTTCGGCGGCCTCCCGGCGGTTGTCGGCAACAACGATCGAGCTGACGATGCTCAGCTCGATCTGATCGAATCGCGCCCCGGCCTCCTTACGGACCCATTCGATCTTCTCAGTGATGGTTTCCGCCAGGAGCCCCGACGGGTTCGGGGTGTTTCTCCCGCTCGCGAGGGACGCGGTCTGCAGGCCGATGATATCCGCCTCACGCGCGGCAATCGCGAGCATCCGACGGCCTCCCGCGCCGATCAGTATCGGTGGGTGCGGCCGCTGCGCCGGTTTGGGAAACGCGTCCAGGTTCGTCACCGTGTAGAAGCGGCCGGCGAACGTGAATGGTGCGGCGCCGAACAGCCCTTTGAAGACCTGGAGCGCCTCCGCCAGGCGGTCGACACGCATGCCGGGTGGGTCATACGGCAGCCCGCCGGCCTCGTATTCCGGTCGCGAGAAGCCGGCACCGAGCCCCAGCTCGAACCGACCGCCGGTCAGCAGGTCGAGCGTGGCGACCTCCTTGGCGACGAGAACGGGATGGCGGTAGTCGTTGCAGAGCACCATGCTCCCCACCCGCAGCCTCTGCGTGGCGCCGGCGACGGTAGCCAGCGCGGTCAGTGGGGCAAGCTGGTGGCCGAAGGGCTCCTCGATGAAGTGGTCGCGGAGCAGAAACGTCGCGAAGCCCGTCCGCTCGGCGCGACGGGCCGTCTCTATCAGCTCTGCGGCCGATCGGACGTTCTGACCCAGGAGTCCAAATCTGAACGGGCGCGGACGCTTCATCCTTCTGGGGCAAGCCTCCCGCCGGGCCGAGGATGGTCTACGTTAGCGACGCTGCGAGGATTCGTTCAGGGTAACGGCGGCGCGGACGAGGGCCTTCAGCCCCTCCTCGTCGATCTTCTCGGCCTCGTGGATGTCGATGGCGCGCCTGGTGTTGCCATCGAGGCTGGCGTTGAAGAGGTGCTGGGGGTCCTTTAACGAGGCGCCCTTGAAGAAGGTCATCTTGACGACGCTCTTGTAAGTCTCACCGGTGCAAATCAACCCGTCGTGAGACCACACAGGGACACCTCTCCACTTCCACTCCTCGATCACCTCGGGGTCTGCCTGCTTGATCAGGGTACGTAGCCGAGAGAGCGTCTTGCCCCGCCAATCGCCCAGCTCCTTGATCCTCGCGTCAATGAGCTCAGAGGGAGACCCACCTTTCGAGCGGCTCTTCTTCATGTCATTGCCACGGCACACTGTGCCACAAGTCCACGCCCCGCACTACGCCGTGCGCACGAGCACGATCTTGCCCGTCACGCCGACCCTCCCGAGGAGCTCGTGCGCCTGTCTGGCCTCGGCAATCGGAAACCGCCGCGCCACGAGTGGTTTGATCTTCTGCTGTTGAAGGAGGTCAAACAAGGCGATCAGATCCTGTCGAAACAGCGCCGGCCGCAGCCGTTTGAGCCACTGAATGCTGTAGGGCACCACTCGCCTCCGGCCCGGGAGCAGCCAACCGCCGGCGATATACAGCCCGAAAATGGCGATTGCCCGGAAACGATGACGACGACCTGAGCGGCCCGAAGCCAATCGGCCCTCACGTAGCGAGGCCGTAAGACCATAGGCCACGACCGTTCCGCCCGGGCGGAGAGCCCTGCGGGAACGCCAGATGTGGGTGCCGCCGAGGCTGTCGAAGACCGCGTCTACGCCCTCACCGGTGAGGCGGCGAATCTCTTCCACGAAGTCGCGCTGTCGGTAATCAATTGGGGTACCGCCAAGGTCGGAAACGGTCGACGCCCCTCGCGATGAGCAGGTGCCGAACATCTCGAGCCCGGCGAGGCGTCCAAGCTGTAGGAGCGCCGAGCCAACCCCGCCGGCGGCGCCGTGGATCAGCACGCGCTGAGATCGTCTGACCTTGGCCGAACGATGCAGCATCTGGTACGCCGTGATGTAGTTCAGCACAAGGCTGACAGCCTCGGCGGCGTCCAATCCAGCCGGCACCGGCACCAGCTCACGCTGCGGCAGGCACACGAACTCCGCGTACGCGCCGCTGATCGGCAGCGCGGCAACAATCTGGCCGGGGGTGAGTGTAGAGACGCCGTCGCCGAGTCGATCCACCACGCCGACCAGATCCCACCCCGGCGTGAAGGGCAGCGGTGGCGTTTCGGGATGAATGCCCTCGCGCATCATCAGGTCGGGCAGGCAAACACCCGCGGCCAGGACTCTCACCCGCACGTCGCCGGCCTTCGGCTCGGGGCACTCTTCTTCCACCACTTGAAGCTCCTCGGGCCCGCCGTAGTGAGTGACGATGATGCGCGTGTATTTCATGCGACTCTCCTCAAGCACTGTCCGGCAAGACGAGCGTGAAGCCGTAGTCACGTGCCGGCTGAAAGTCCCGCTTGACCGACTCGTGGATCTTGCGGAGGGCCCTCCACGGGTCCGGGCTCGAGTAGAACCGCTCGAAGAACAGAAGATCAATCAGCATGCTCGGCATCCAGGCGATCTTCGTCTTGTAGCCAATGACCGCCCGGCAGCCGCTAGCCTTGAGGAAGGCTCGCGCGAATCTGCGGCCGGCGGCCCCACGAAGCACACTGCAGCAGCCGAAATAAACGAGGCAGTCATAGCCGTCATAGCCGCGAAAGGCGTCGCAGAGCCGCTCGGATCCAATGGTGTCGAGGACGGACGTGACACTTCCGGGCGAGCCATGTAGCGCCAGGTAGTACACCGGCGCGTCCCAGACCTCCGACTGTTTCCACAGGACGCCACGGGGCCGTCTGGTGTAATAGGCGAGCCCACGCTTCGATTCGATGAATCGATGCGCTACTTGCAACGGCGGTCGCAGGGTCGGCTGGAGCGCCTCGAGAAACCCTTTCACCGAAACCGTATGGAAGAGACGATCATTCCAGTACGACTCCAGACAGACGAGCTTCGGAGGAACGGCCCGTCCGCGAGCGACGGATGGCAAGCGTGCTCCTCTGGACCGTGTCGTTACTGGATGACGTCGTCGGCGCGGATCAGCAGCGACTGCGGAATGGTCAGACCGAGCGTCGTCGCCGTCTTGAGATTGATGCTGAAGTAGTACCGTGAGGGCTGTTCCGCCGGCAAATCGGCTGGCTTGGCGCCCTTGAAGATCCGATCGATGTAGGACGCAGCTCGGCGAAACCCATCCTCTGGGCTGGGCCCGTACGACATAAGCCCACCCTCGCGGACGAGAAAGCTGAACTCGTACATCGCGGGAATGCGGTGAGTCGCCGCGAACTCGATGACTCGTTTCCCGTGTCGGCTGGTGAATGCGTCGGCCACGAGGAAGAGGGCATCCGGCCTGCGGCGCGTCATCGTGGCGAACGCGACGGCAAAGTCGTCAGGCTCGCGCACACCGAGCGCCTGCACTTCCAGACGAAGAGTCTGCGCCGCTTGCTCGATGCCGCGATACCGGAGCGTCATGCCCCTATCGTTCGCATTCCAGAGCACCGCGATCGAGCCGGCCTTCGGTAGCGCTTCCTTGAGCATCTCCACTCGCTTGCCGCTGAGCTGGACAATCTCATCCGTCATTCCTGTGACGTTTCCACCTGGACGCGCCAGACTCGCTATGAGTCCGATTGCGATCGCATCTCCGGACGCGGGAGCGATGATGATCGGAATCGTGGACGTGGTCTGCTTGGCCGCTTCCGCCGCGGCTCCTCCTTGCGCAACGATGACGTCCACCTTGAGCCGCACGAGCTCTGCCGCCAGGCCCGGAAGTTGGTCTATCTGGCCCTCCGCGAAGCGGGCGTCATACGTCACGTTCCGGTCCTCGACGTAGCCGAGCTCGCGCAGGGCGTCGCGGAGTGGGCGAGGCGGAAGACCATCGGGCGTTCGCCCCCGCCAAATAGGTGACCGACCCGGAATGTCTTGGTGGGCGTTTGCGCAGTGGTCGGCAGGGAAGCGAGGAGGATGGCAGGCACCAAGGCCAGGATCCATATCAGGCTCATTCGATGAAGTGGTCCACTCGGGGCTGCAGTGAAGGCGGAATCGTCACGCGCAACGCCTTGGCCGTCCTGACATTGACCAGAAGCTCGAATCGACTGGGCTGTTCCACTGGGAGATCCCCAGGCTTCGCCCCCTTGAGGATCTTGTCGGCGTAGACCGCCGCGCGCCGGAAGATCGCACGCTGGTCTGGCCCATACGACATGAACGCGCCGGCTTCGAGGGTCTCTCTCGAGAAGACGCATGTGGGAAGACCTCGCTCCAGGGCCAACCTCGCAATGATCGTTCGTCCCTGGAAGAACACCCCCTCGGCATTCACGACCACGGCTTGGGCCCTGGCTTTGACCATCGCGTCAAATGCTCGCTTGAGGTCATCGATGGAGCGCGCTTCGATACGCTGCAACGCCACGCCGAGTTTGGCCGCCGCCGTCTCGCTCTCCTCGACATATCTGCTCGTGATCTTGACGTTTGGATTGATCAACAACGCCACGCGGGACAGGCGCGGGACAGCTTCTTTGAGAAACTCCAGGCGTTTCGCGCTGAGCTGAACCGCAAAGTTCGCGAGTCCCGTGACGTTTGCCCCCGGCCGAGCCAGGCTGTCCACGAGGTTGCCTCCGAGCGGATCGGGAACGACGATGAACACAACCGGGATTGTTGCAGTCGCATTCTTGGACGCTATCGAGGCCGGTCCCCCGGCGGTTAGGAAGACATCGGGCTGCAGCGCGGCGAGTTCAGCAGCCATGCTGCGGAACCGCTCGGGTTCCTCATTGGGGAAACGGTGCTCAAACGTGATCGTGCGACCCTCCACGTAGCCGTGATCGATGAAACCGAGCCGCACGGCCTCGAGATAGGGCCCTTCCTCTTCGGCGTTCCCGGCGTGCCACAGTATGGCGATTCGATGCAGCTTCCTCGCCTGCTGCGCGTGAGCCCCCTTCGGGAAGGCGGCTATTCCACCAGCGAAGAGCCCGATGAGGTCTCGCCGTCTCAAAGCGGATCGTGTCGGGAGGAACCGAGACAACTCGGGAGGGCGAAACTGGCCACTGTCCGGCGGCCCCCTTTTGTTCGCGTTCGACCATAGCGGAGTGAGTCGAGTCGGGCAAGACAATTCGACGAAACGAGGAGCAGAGTGGCCGCGGCCTCGCGGGGGAGCAGCGGCGCTCCCCCGCGATTCGTCAGATCACGCCGCGCTTCGACAGATCGGCGATCTGCTCCTTTGTGTAGCCGATGGACGTGAGAACCTCCTCGTTGGCCTCACCGAGCTCCGGCGCCGAGGCGCGAAGCGGCAGGCGCTTCTCGCCGTGCGAGACCGGGTGACCGAGGATGGTGAGGTCGCCGAGCGCCGGCGAATGGACCTTCTGAGCCATCTCCAAGTGCTGCACCTGGGGGTCGGCGAACGACTCGTTGATCTTGTAGATGGGCCCGCAGGGCACGCCGGCCTCATTGAGCAGCTTGATCCACTCGACGCTGGTCTTCTGCCGCGTCACCGGCATGAGAACTTCCATGATGACGTCACGGTTGGTCGACCGCGCCTTCGACGTCGAGAAGCGCGGGTCGGTGAGCAGGTCCGGCCGCTCGATCGCCTTACAGAACCGCGCATACAGGTCGTCGCCGGAGGCGGCGATGTTGATGTGGCCGTCCTTGGTCTCGAACACCCCCGTGGGAATGCCGGTCGGATGGTTGTTGCCCGCCTGGGGCGGTACCTCGTGGCTCATCAACCAGCGCGAGGCCTGGAAGTCGAGCATCGACAGCATTGCCTCCAGGAGCGAGGTGTGCACCCACTTGCCCTCGCCGGTGGTCTCGCGCTCGATCAGGGCGACCAGGATGCCCTGGGCCAGGAAGATGCCGGAGCACAGATCGGCGATGGGAATGCCGACCCGCACCGGGCCCTGGCCGGGAATGCCGGTGATGGACATGAGCCCGCCCATGCCCTGGGCGATCTGATCGACGCCCGGGCGATCGCGGTAGGGACCGCTCTGGCCGAATCCGGAAATACTGCCGTAGATCAGGCGCGGGTTCACCTGGCGCATGGCCTTGTAGTCGATGCCCAGGCGCTCCTTCACCCCCGGCCGGTAGTTCTCCACGATGATGTCGGCGTCCTTCGCGAGCTTCTTGAAGATCGCCACACCGTCGGGGTCGCGCAGGTTGAGCGTCATGCTTCGCTTGTTGCGATGCAGGTTCTGGAAGTCGAAGCCGTGGCGATTGCCGCCCATGCCGTCGCCCGTGCGACCGCCGGGCATCTCGATCTTGATGGCTTGTGCGCCCCAGTCGACGAGCTGGCGGACGCACGTGGGACCAGCCCGGGCGCGGGTCAGGTCGAGGACTTTGAACCGGGACAGGGGGAACGATTGGTTGGGCATAGTGCCGGTATGATACATGCTCCTGTAGAATCGCTCCATGCCCAGAGACGAGAACGCCCCCAAGCTCGAGATCGTGACCGAGATTCCCGACAAGGCGATGGTGGTCTTCGCGCATCCCGACGACGCCGAGATCGGCTCCGGCGGTGTGGTGGCCAAGTGGGCGGCCGCGGGCTGCGAGGTGACCTATGTGCTGTGCACCAACGGCGCCGCCGGCACCTCCGACCGCACGCTCACGCCGGCGGCCCTGGCGCGCAAGCGCGCCGATGAGCAGCGCGCCGCCGCCGATTTCATGGGCGTGCGCCACGTCGTGATGCTCGGCTACCCAGACGGCGGGCTCGAGGACACGCGGGAGTTTCTGGGCGACATCGTCGGCGCCATCCGCCGATACCGGCCGCACACGGTCTTCGTCCACGACCCGTATCGCATCAAGGGCTTTCAACACCGCGATCATCGCAAGGCAGGGATCACCGCGACCGACGCGGTCTATCCGTACGCCCGCGACCATCTGCACTTCCCGGAGCAGATCACGCGAGATGGGCTTTCGCCCCACAAGGTGCGCGAGCTCTGGTATTGGGGCGCCGACACGCCCGACATCATCGTCGACGTCACCGAATCGATCGACCGCCAGATCGCCGGGCTGATTCGCCACGAGAGCCAGGTGCCCGGCTTCAACGTGCCCGAGGGCCACACGATCGGCGAGCGTGTGAAGAAGAACGCCGCCGAGCACGCCGAGGGCTATGGCTTCCAGTACGGCGCCGTCTTCCGGCGCCTCACCGCGCGGAGGTAGAACCATGGCCACTACGGTCGCGCCCGCGTCACTCAAGAGCCTGCTCGAAGGCAAGACCCCGTTCGCCCTGATCGACGTCAGGGAGGCGGGCGAGTACAACAGCAGCCACATCCCCGGCTCGAGCCTGATCGCTCGCCGCCAGCTCGAATCTGCGGTGACGCAGGCCGTGCCCTTCAAGGGCACGTCGGTCGTCGTGTGCGACGACGATGGTCGGAGAGCCACGCTCGCGGCGCGCACGCTGCAGCGGCTCGGTTATCGCCAGGTCTCGGTGCTCGACGGCGGCATCAACCGCTGGGTCACCGACGGGCTGGCGACCGAGTGGGGCATGAACGTTCCGAGCAAGGACTTCGGCGAGAAGGTGGAGGTCGTCCACCACGTCCCCGAGGTGGAGGCGAAGGATCTGGCGGCGCGCATCAAGAACGGCGAGAAGTTCGTCATTCTCGATTCCCGCACGCCCGAGGAATTTCGTCGCTTCTGCATCCCGGGCGGTCGCAGCGTGCCGGGCGGCGAGCTGGCCCTACGCATCACGGACATCGCTAAAGACATCGACAGGGACACGACCATCATCGTGAACTGCGCCGGACGCACGCGCAGCATCATCGGGGCGCGGGTGCTGCAGCGCATGGGGATTCCCCGCGTCTACGGCCTGAAGAACGGCACCGCCGGTTGGGTCCTCGCCGGGCACCAGCTCGAGACGGGTGCCGACCGCGTCCAGCTTCCCGAGCCGTCGGCCGAGGGCGTGGCTGCGGCAGAAGCGTATGCCGCGCGCGCGGCCGCAGAGGACGGTGTTCGTTTCCTGGACGTCCCGGCTTTGAAGAGCCTCATGGACCGGCGCGGCGCGGAGTCGATCTACTTCATCGACGTGCGGACCGCCGACGAATACGCCGCGGGTCATATCCCCGGCTTCAGGTGGTTCCCTGGAGGCCAGGCGGTCCAGCGCTCTGACGACGTGGCGGTGGTGAAGAACGCTCCGATCGTCTTCGCGTGCGACAAGAAGGCGCGCGCCACGCTGATCGCTTCGTGGTATCGGCAGATGGGATTCCGCGACGTCTTCGCCGTGGACGGCGGTATCACCGCATGGTCGGCGAGCGGCGGCGCGCTGGAGAAGGGCCTGCCGGACGAATCACCCGCCGGATTGCAGGAGGCGCGCAGCGCGGCCAGATCCATCTCGCCGCGCGATCTTCAGGCCGCGGCGCCGGGGGCTGCCCCGGGCGCTATCATCTTCGTCGACACGAGCCAGGAATTCGCGCGCGGCCACGTGCCGGGCTCGCGCTGGGTGCCGCGAGGGTGGCTGGAGCTGTGGATCGGCGACATCATGCCGTCGAAGACGACCGCGGTGACGGTGACCGGCGTCGACGACCTGGGCGCGGCGCTCGCGGCTGCGACCCTCAAGGAGCTCGGTTACCAGAACGTCTCGATCCTCGACGGCGGAATGGCCGCGTGGCAGAAGGCTGCGCTGCCCGTTGAGCGAGGTCTTTCCGGCGTGATGACACCGCCCACCGACGTCGTCCCGGCCGGGCCCGATCGAAACTTCGCCGACATGCAGAACTATCTGCGGTGGGAAGAGGCGCTCGGCTACAAGTACGCCCCGGGGAGATAGCGATGGCTGTCGAGTTCGGCGTGCTGATTCCCACGCGCGAGGCCGTCATGTCGAATCGCCCGGAGGCAGCGCCCCTCCTGGCGATGGCCGCGCGCGCGGAGGCCGCGGGCTTCGACTCCGTCTGGATCGGCGACTCGCTAACCGCGCGGCCGCGCCACGAGCCGCTCACGCTCATGGCCGCGATCGCCGGCCGCACGCGTCGCGTGAAGCTTGGCACGGGCGTGCTCTTGCCCGCCCTGCGCAATCCCGTCGTGCTCGCACATATCGTCGGCACGCTGGATCGCGCTGCCGACGGGCGCGTCATCCTCGGCATGGGCTTCGCCGGGGACAATCCGCCGATCCGCAAGGAATTCGAAGCCGCCGGCGTGCCGTTCGATCGGCGGGTGGGGCGATTCCTCGAGACGATCGAGATCTGCCAGGCGCTCTGGCGCCGCGATCGTGTCAGCTTCGCCGGCAAGCACTTCACGCTCGACGACGTCACGATGGAACCCAAGCCGCATCGACCGGGCGGCCCGCCCATCTGGATCGGCGGCAGCGGACCCACGGCGCTGCGAATCGCCGCGCGCTTCGACGCGTGGTTTCCGACGGGACCCAGCGTCGAGTTCTTCTCCCAGCACTTTCCGGGCGTGCAGGCCGCCGCGCGCGCGGCCGGACGCCCGGCCGGCGCCGTGACGGGAGCGGCCTACGTCACGTTGGCGCTCGACGCCGACCGCGCCGCCGCCGAGCAGCGGCTCGCGAGCTTTCTCGAGACGTACTACGCCGCGCCGGCCAAGACCATCATGGCGCGCCAGGCGACGTACGCGGGGCCGATCGAAGGGTGCGTCGAGTGGCTGCAGCGCTGGATCGACGCCGGCGCGGTCCACTTCGCCCTGCGCTTCGCCGGCGGCGACCAGCTCGCGCAGGTCGACGAGGCGGCGGCGAAGCTCCTGCCGAAGCTGCGGCGGGGGTGAGGCCGGCCTGGCTGTCGAGCCGTTCGACGGCGGAGCGTAGCGCCTTCACTACCTTGCAAGAGGCGCGTTCCAGCTGGAACGTCTCAGGCGAGGAGGAGGCGAGCAGGTTGGATCGTGCGGCTGAACGGATTGAGCACGAAGCCAAGCACTTCGAGCGTGACCACGCCGAGAAGTGCTTCATCACCCGGCTCACCAAGTATCACCGGAGTGTGCCCGTCGCCTTGCGGTAACGCGATGTGGCACTCGGAAACGTCGCGATCGATCAGGGTGCCGTCAGCGAGCGCGAAGGTGACGCGTCGCTTCGGCGCGAGTCCGATGGCGCGCCAATCAGCCTGTGGCAACAAGCTGTACTTCGCTCCGCTGTCCACCATGAACCGGACCACGCGGGATCCGGTTGGACCGGTGACGACCCCCTCGACGTAGGTGAGTCCCACACCACGATCATAGTGGAAAGCGCGCCGTGTGTCGTGTCTCCGCTCAGAGACAGCATCGAAGCCCGAAAGGACTACGCCAGCTCCACCTCGGCGCTCATCGCCACGGTGCCCTCGGGCGTGACCGCCCAGAGCTCGCAACGCCCATTGCCCGCGGGACGCCCGCGAAGCTCGAACGACGCGGTGTCGAAGAGCGGCGCCCGCGCCTGGGTCGAGTAACCGACGATGCGGCGTCCGGGGTTCTGATCTCGGGCGAAGTCGATCAGGAGTGTGGTGGTGAGTGGCCCGTGCACGACGAGGCCGGGATAGCCCTCAACCTCCATCGCCCAGGCACGGTCGTAGTGGATGCGGTGGCTGTTGAAGGTGAGGGCCGAGTAGCGGAAGAGCATGACGGGGTTCGGCGTAACGCGTCGACGCCACGCGACGTCGGTCGGCGTCGGCTCGCGCCGCGGCGCCTGGTTGCGCTCGCCGGCTTTCACCTCGTCGCGGAACACGGTGCGGCGCTCTTCCTCGACGGTGAGGCCGGCGGCGCCGAACACCGAGGTGGTTACCGTGGCGAACACGAGCGTGCCCGTGCCGCCGCGCTTGAGCGTGATGTCGGCCAGCCGCGTCTCGCGGCGAACGGTCTCTCCGAGGCGCAGCTGGCCGTGGAACCGCACGCGCTCGCCGGCGAACATGCGGCGGGACAGCGGGACCGGCGGCACCACGCCGGTGTCGCGGGGGCTTCCGTCGGGCCGCAGCGCGTCGGCCGCAACGCGAGGCAGGAAGTAGAGCGCGAGCCACGCTGCCGGCAGCGGATCGCCCTCCCGGTATTCCGGCTCCGCGCGTCCGAGTGTCAGCCGCAGGGCATTGGCGGGACCGGGATGGAGCACATCGGTCGCCGTCTGCGCGCGGCCGATGTGTGATCGAAGGTCGTCGAGATCGAGGGCTGCCGCCGCGTTGACGCTCAGCCCTTGTGCTCCTTGTGCTCCTGCAGGCACTGAAGCGCGAGCCCCCCGTGGCTCCACGCGGCGCCGGCGGCCATGGCCATCGCGACGAATGTCGTCTCGGCGATCTCGGCGTCCGACGCGCCGGCCATCGCGGCCTTCTTCGTGTGGGCGTCGATGCACCAGGGGCATTGGGTAATCTGCGCGATGCCGAGGGCGATGAGCTCCTTGGTCTTGGCCGGGATGGCGCCGTCCTTGAACGCCTTCTGGTCGAACTCGAGGAAGGCCCTGTAGGCCTCTGGGACGAGCTCCCGCATCTTCTTGAATTGAGTCCTTCCGTCGACGCCGTGAAACTGCATGCTCACCCTCCTCGGAATGGGCCTACTTCAGGCCGTAGAACCCCATAGCACCGCCGGCCAGGATCTGGCGCTTCGTCGCGGCGGACAGCTCGGGCCGATCGGCGATGAGCTTCGGCGCGCCCGGGAAGAAACCATCGGGATGCGGGTAGTCGGTGGCCCACAGGATCTTGTGCGGGCCGATGTAGTCCGCGAGCACGGACAGGCTGCCCTCGACCGGCTCGAACGAGATCCAGCAGTTGCGCTGGAAGAGCTCGCTCGGGCGCATCGTGAGCCCGGAGTCGTTGAAGCCCTGATCGTCGAAGTGGCGGTCCATCCGGTCGAGCCACGGCGCGATCCATCCGCCGCCCGACTCGAGGAAGCCGATGCGTACTTTCGGGTGACGATCACAGACACCTTCCCAGATGACGCTCATCGCCGCCAGCATCATCTCCATCGTGTGCGAGATGATGTGACGCGCCCCGCGATTCTTGAAGCGGTCGACGCCGACCTGGGGCATGCCGCCGCTGGCGCCCTCGTGCAGACCGATCGAGAAGTCGAGCTCCTCAACCTCGTTCCAGAAGGGCTCGTAATCCGGGTGGTGCAGCATGCGGTTGTTGTACGGATTGGGCCGGAGAAATCCGCCGCGCATGCCGAGCTCCTTCCGGGCGAAGCGCATCTCCTCGATGGCCAGAGGGATCGATTGCATCGGCAGCATGGCGACGCCGAAGAGCCGGTCGGGGTAGGGACGGCAGTAGTCGGCGAGCCATCGGTTGTAGGCCCGGCACATGGCCGCCGCGAGCCCCGGATCGTCGACCGCGCCGCTGAAGAGACCGATGCTCGGATAAAGGAACGCGGCGTCGATGCCGTCCAGGTCCATGTCCGGAATTCGCGCGTGGGGGTCGAAGCCGCCCTTCCGCCCCTCGACGTACTTCATGGTGACGTCATCGACCGTGCCCTGACGGGCGCCGATCCCACCGATGAGGCCGAGGCCCTTGGGGCTTCCCAGAATCTTGCCCTCGACGAGCAGTCGCTCCTTGCCGTCGGTGTCGACGATCATCCGCGGCTGGCGTTCGCGGTACTTGGGATCGATGTACTTGTCCCAGATATCGACCGGCTCGAGGATGTGTCCGTCCGCGTCGATGATGTTGTACGTGCGCGCCATGGTCGGCCCCCCTTTGAGCTCAGAGGATTGCGCGGCTCGGTCGCGGAGTCAAGAACGCCGCGGCGGCGCCGGGCGAAGCCGCCAGGCGATGGCGGCCGCGGTCAGCGGCACGACCGTGAAGCTGCCAAAGAGCCAGGCTCCGGCGAGCGCCGCCGTGGCCGGTGAGGCGTCGCGCGCGAGGCCCGCCTGGTTGGCGATGATGCCGGACAGGGCTGAGCCGAGCGCGACAGCGAAGAGCTGGGTCGTTGGGATCATTGACGCCGTCACCGTGCCCTCGTCGGGTCGGCCAGACGACAGGATGACGGCGCCGATGTGCGTCCAGGCCGTGCCGATGCCGAGCCCGACCAGCAGGAGGGCCCCCGCGATCGCGGCGATCGGCCCCGAGGCGATCGTGAGAAAGAGCGCGACGAACCCCGAGGCCATGAGCAGCGGGCCCAGCACGATCACCCGATGCACGCGCTCGCGCGCGACCCGGGCACTCATGAACGTTCCGGCGGTCCAGGAGAGCGACTGCACTGCGTAGAGATAGCCGGCCGACGCGGGTGAGACGTCGTGAAGCATCTGCACCAGGAGCGGAACGTAGACGCCGCCGGGCGTCGTCGACATGCCCAGCAGGAAGATCATCCAGTAGCCCTTGCCGAGCTGTTTGTCGAGTGAGAGCATGCCGGATGGCAGCAAGCGGACGCGAGCCTCTCGCTCGAGCCGGAGGGCCAGCAGGAGGGCGGTGAGCGCGACTCCGAGGAGCACAGCGCGAACAGCTACGCCGTGGGTGTTCGCGATCGAGCCGATGCAGAGGACGCTGGTGCAGATGAGGGAGAGGCGACCGAACGGCACCGGCGCCTCGTGCGCCTCGCGCCTGTCGGCAGCGCCCAGCAGCCGCCACGTGAGGGCGGCCGCAACCATCGTGATTGGCGCCATCGCCCAGAAGGCCACACGCCAGAGGCCGTGCGCGGCCAGCGCGCCGCCGAGGGCCGGCCCGCCAAGCGCGGCGGTACCCCACGCCGCAGAAATGGCGGCGAGCATGTGCGGCCACAACCCTTCGGGAAACATCTCGCGGACCATCGCGTGGGCGGCGGCGATGAGCATGCCACCGCCGAGGCCCTGAACCGCGCGGCCGGCGACGACCATCGGCATGGTCGGGGCCGCGCCGCACAGGACGGCGCCCACGACGAATGCGCCGGTGGCGAGCAGAAACGCGCGCCGCATGCCCGCGCGGCGAACCGCGACCGAGCTCCCGGCGCTTCCGAGAATCGAGCCAACCGCATAGGCGATGGAGGCCCACGCGTAGAGCTCGAGGCCACCGATCTCCACGATGGCCGACGGCAGGACCGTGGCGGTGATGAACGCGGCGAACGCGGGAGCCAAGATGCCCAGGACGACGACGACGGCGGAGAGGCGGTGCGGCTGCTCGAGCAGCGCCGACCAGGAGCCGGGTTGCACGGCCGAGGCATACGCCGGATGCCCCGACCTGTCAACGCGCGGCCGGTTCCGGATCTCGACTCGGGCTGGTCGTCGTGAGACGCATCACGGCCGCTCGCGCTTCGGCCAGTGAGGTGACGAGCTCTTCGGCGCCCGCCCGGGCGAGCTCGGCCCGGAGCCCGGACGCGTTCCGCAGGCCCCAGCATCCGACCAGGATCGGCACGTCCGGGCACGCGCTGCTCAGACGCTGGACGAAGTCCCGTACCCGACCATTGCCCTCCATCGAGCTCAGGCAGATGAGCTGCGGCCGCGTCGCGAGGGTCTCGACGTTGAGCGTGCCGGTCGGCCCTGTCTCGACCGTGCGGCGGGTCGGCTCGAGGACCCGGCTCAGCATCTCGAGCACCACGCGGTCGGCGTCATCCTCCAGCGGACAGCCGGCGATGGCGACGGGCGTCACTGCCGACAGGCTGTCGGTCGGCGCGCCGCGTTCGAGCACTCGACGGGTGACCGCGATGACGTGGGCGTACTCGGCGGGCGCGAGCTGGCCGCTCTCGCGGTCGTGACGGGCGCGAGCGAGAGCCGGCACCAGGATGGCGTCATAGGCAGCCTCGCCGGAACCGGCGTTCACCGCCTCGCTGACCAGGCTGGCGGCGTCGTGCTCGTCGTCGGCCAGAGCGCGCTGATAGTAGACGACGTGCGGCTGGAGACCGGGGTCGTCGGACACCAGGATCTCGATGAACTCGAGGCCCTCGATGGTCCGCGAGAAGACCACCAGGCACACCGTGAGCGGAATCGCGAGCGCGAGGCCGATCGGCCCCCAGAGCCACGTCCAGAACGCCGCCGCGATCAGGAGAGCGATCGAAGAGACGCCGGCGCTGCGAGCGAAGAACAGGGGCTCGAGGACGAAGGCGATGAGCACCTCGGTGACCGCGAAGAGCGCGGCGATGAGCAGCGGCTTCGTCCAGCCGTCGAAGACCGCCAGGCTCGTGGCGATGGGAATCAGCGCGGCTGTCCAGGCGCCGACGTACGGAATGAACCGCAGCATCGCGCCGAAGAAGCCCCAGACGAGCGCAAAGGGCATGCCCAGGAGGAAGAGGCCGAGCGCGATCGTCACGCCGAAGCCCGCGTTGAGCGCCGAGTACGTGACCAGATAGCGGCTGATGCGCGCCGCCGCGTCGTCGAAGGCGCGGGTGGTTTCGGCGAGGCGTTCCTGGCCGAGGAGCCGGACCAGGCGAGCCCGCAGCTCGCGCTCCTGGACCAACATGAAAGTGAGGAGCACGAACACGAAGACCGCGCTACCGACCGGCTCGATCATGCTGGTGAGCCACAGATGGTTCGGCGTCGACACGATGACGGGAATCGGCTTCGTCTTCGGCGAGTCGGCCCGCTCGATCTGCTTCATCAGGTCGTTGGCGGTGTCCTCGACCTTCGCGATCGCGCCGCCCCGGCCGACGCGCTGGACGTCGGCGATCTTCCGGGCGATGGTGGCGCGGTAGAGAGGAAGGTCGTTCGCGAGCGTGTTGGCCTGACTGACGAGCGCCCAGCCCACACCGCCGGCGAGCAGGCAGGTCAGACCGACGACGACTATGACTGCTGGCACCTGTCCCAGGCCGCTTCGACGCACCAGTCCGACTACCGGGCTCAGGAGAAACGTGATGAGCATGGCCAGCGCGATCGGGATGAAGATGACGCGCGCCCAGTAGAGGCACGCGATAGCGAGGACCATGCCGGCCAGGATGGTCGGCTGCGGCTTCGAGAGAGTCACGGTGAGAGTGTCAGGCAAGCCGAATGCCACCACTCCCCACCAGCGCTTACCCGATCATGGCGCGCACGTTTTGGCGGCACTTCGCCAAGCGAGTAATTCTTCCCTGGTAAAAACTACGCGTTATAAGAGCGGGCGAGCGCTGGCCGCACATTGTGGCGGGCCCCTGGAGCACGCAGTGATCCGGGCACGCCGATTGCCATTCACATGGCCAGGGAGGGACCAATGCCCGGAATCAAGATCATCGCCGTGTTGCTGATCGTGCTCGGTATCATCGCGCTCGCATACGAGGGGATCACCTACACGACGCGGGAGAAGGTGCTCGAGGTCGGGCCGATCACGGCCACGAAGGAGAAGAAGGAGACCATCCCGCTGTCGCCCGTCGTGGGCGTGCTGGCGCTCGTTGGCGGTGTAGCGCTGCTCGTCTTCGGGGGCCGCGGCCGGCCGTAGGTCGCGCTCGACGTCGGCCGTATTGGCGTTGGTGGTATAAATGACCTGAACGGATGACGTCTCGCTCCCGCTTCGGAAGTGCCGCGCCCGTCTGGGAGTTCGGATGGCGCCGCGCCACGGCGGCCCTCGTGGTGCCGCTGATCGCGGTGCTGATGCTCCAGATTCGATACTACGCGCCGCATTACGTCGAGGACATCGACGTCGCGGCGCCGTCGACCGCGGAGCCGCTCGCGATCAGCACCTCGGCGCCGCCGGTCGCCATCGCGCCGCCGCAGCTCAGCACCGAGCGCCCGGCCGGCGCCCGCTCGCTCCTGGTAGAAGCTCGTCCCCTCCGTCTTTCGCAGGGGCGCGCTCCCCCCGTCGTCTGAGGTAACCACCGACGCCAGCGCCGTCGTCCGACCGACGGCGAAGCTGTGCGCACGTCTCACACAGGGGGAGGTGAAACGAATGACGCGGATGATCACAGCGGTCACGGCCCTGGCCTCGCTGGCCTGGCTTTCAACGCCCGCGATGGCGCAACAGCCGATGAGCGAATGCGACAAGTGGGTGGCCAAGATCAATGTCGAGGTTGGGACCCGCGCGGACGAAGCTAGCAACAACGCCCGCACCAAGGTCGACGAGATCGCCAAGCTGTGCAGGGACGGCAGGACCGCCGACGCGGAGAAGATCGCCAAGGAGACTATGGCGACGCTCGGCATCAAGCCCTAGCCGGCCGCAGCCGGGCGCGTTCTCCTTGAGCGCGCCCGGCACTTCTCTCTGGTAGACTCGGCGACCATGAAGATCGCGCGGGTCGAAGCACTCCATTGCGACGCGGGCTGGCGACCGTGGACGTTCGTGCGTATCGAGACAGACGGTGGCCTGGTGGGCTGGGGTGAGTGCAGCGACAATCGGAGCCCGCACGGCATCGCGGGCTCTGTCCAGGACCTGGCCGATCTGCTGATCGATCAGGATCCGCGGCCGATCGAGCGGCTCTACTGGGACATGCTGCGCCGCGTCCGGCAAAACAGCGGTGGCGTCTCGCACAAGGCTGTGGCCGGTATCGAGCTCGCGCTGTGGGACATCAAGGCCAAGGCGCTCGGCGTGCCGGTGTACGAGCTGTTCGGCGGACCGCTGCGGGATCGCATGCGACTGTACTGGTCGCACTGCGGAACCACGCGGGCGCGCATGGGGAGCTTCCTCGGCACGCCGCCGCTCAAGACGTACGATGACATCGCGGCGCTCGGGCGCGAGGTCGTAGCGCGGGGCTTCACCGCGCTCAAGACCAACATGGTGATCCCCGGCGAGCCGGCCACCGTGTACTTCCCAGGGTTCGCGAGCGGCATCAACACCACGGACGGCGCGCCGACCGTCGAGATCCTCGACGCGATCGACCGCCTGATCGGCACTTTTCGCCAGGCGGTGGGGCCGAAGGTCGGTCTTTGCCTGGACCTCAACTACAACTTCCGTACCGAGGGCGTCCTTCGGATCGCCAAGCTGCTCGAGAAGTACGACATGCAGTGGGTCGAGTACGACAACTGGGACCCGGATGCGCTCCTGCAGATCAAGCAATCCACCTCGACCCGCCTGGCCTCGTGCGAGAGCCTGGTGACGCTGCGCCAGTACCGCCCGTTCCTCGAGCGCCACGCGGTCGATGTAGCGATCATCGACGTGCCGTGGAACGGCTTCTCGCAGTCGGTGCAGATCGGCCGGCTGGCCGAGGCGTGCGAGATCAACATCGCGCCGCACAACTACTACAGTCACCTGGCCGACCTGCACTCGCTCCACCTCTGTGCGGTGCTCCCGAACGTGAGGATCATGGAGATCGACATCGACGACGTGCCGTGGAAGGGAGCGCTCGTCACCAAGCCGCCGACGATTCGCGACGGGCACATCTGGCTGAGCGACGCGCCGGGCTGGGGCGCGGACATCAACGAAAGTGTGCTGCGCGAGCATCCCTGGCCGCGGCCCGGCGACGGCGGGGCGCGGCTCTTCTACGGCATGGACCCGGGGCAGATGACTAAACGTCCGGGATAACGGCGGGCACCATTGCGTGCCCGCCCGCTCGCCGCTCTGCTGGCGGCGCTCCTGGTAATCGCAGTGTCGATGCCGCTGGCGGCGCAGACGCTCGTCTCCGGAGATCTCCAGCCGAAGTACCGACTGCTCGACGACGCCCACGACGGGTACTGGGGCTCGCTCGACTTCGGGCTGGCTGACGGGCCATACGCGTCGACCGCCGACGCCTCTCCCTATCTGCCGCCGCGAGGCGACGATCGAGAGCCGCGGAGGTGGCTGGGCGCGCTCGTCATTGGTGGCGAGCTCGCCGTCACCGCGGGTAAGGGGCTGCTCGGACACCGGGCCGAGACCTTCCACGTGACGCGCGAGCATTTCTTCGGCGCCAATACCCTGGACGGCGGGGCCGACAAGGCCGCCCACTTCGCGGACTACTTCGTCATCTCCAAGGAGTTCTCCTACATCTTCGGCAAGCTCGGCTATTCCGAGAACGCCGCGCTCTGGATGGGGCTGGTGACCGCGATGGTCGGCGGCGCGCTGAACGAGGTGGGCGACGGGTTCTCGCATCCCGGTTTTTCGTACGAGGACATCGTGATGGACTGGCTCGGCGCCGGGTACGCGACGCTGCTCGTGGGGACGCGCACCGACGACCTGCTGGGAGTCCGCACGTCGCATCTGGACGGCTATCACCACGACGTCTTCTCGATGGACCTGAAGCTCAGCGGGCTGGCTCGCCGCCTCAACATCAACATCGGGCCGCTCCGCTATCTCTTCTTCTCGCTGACCTACGGGACCAAGGGCTACCCGGATGGGTCTCCAGCGGAGCGACAGCGCCAGGTCGGCCTGGAGATCGGTCTAAACCTCGAGCAGATCTTGAAAGACCTCGGGGTCACCCGCGACACGTGGTGGGGCTACGTCCTCCACTTCGCGGGCGACAACGTTCGATGGCCATTCACTGCGGTCGGCTTTCGCTACGACCTGAACCACGGCAAGTGGCACGGGCCCAACGGCGGAAACTTCCCGTGAGCCTTCGCGGCCGGGGCGCGCTGGCTCTCGTCTGCGCCGCCATTCTCGCGGTCGTCTGCCCGGGAACGTCTCGCGCGCAGGAGGCGTTCCGAGAAGTGCCGCTGACTCGGGAGGAGGGGCCGTGTTGCTGGCCGTCCGGGCTCACGCTGGCGACGATCGACGAGCCGCCGGCGTCACCGGCTGAAAAGAAACCGCGCTGGCTCCTGGCGGGGCTCGTCGCCTTCGGCGAAATCGCGGTCACCGCGGCCAAGGCGACGATCACGTTCGACCACACGTCCTTCAACGTCAAGGACGAGGGGCTCTTCGGCGCCAATACCGAGTTCGGCGGCGCCGACAAGGCCTCCCACTTCGTGGACTACTACGTCATCACCAAGGAGTTCTCCTTCATCTACGGCAAGCTCGGCTTTTCCGACACCGCGGCACGCTTGATGGCCGCCGGCACGGCGTTCACCGGCGGGCTGGTGAACGAGATCGCCGACGGGTTCACGAAGTACGGCTTTTCGTGGGGCGATCTCCTGATGGATGGGCTCGGGACCGGTACGGCCCTGCTGATCCTGACGGCGCGCCTGGACGATCTGATCGGATTCCGGACCTCTCATTTCGGCGGCTACAAGCACGACGTCTTCTCGATGGACTTGAAGCTCGCGGGGCTGGCCCGCCGACTCAACATCAACATCGGGCCGCTGCGGTATCTCTACCTGTCCGGGACCTACGGGGTAAAGGGGTATCCCACGAACGTCGTGGAGGACCGGCAGCGACAGATCGGGATCGAGATCGGGTTGAGCCTCGAGGAGCTCCTGAATTCCCTCGGGGCCCGGCGCGACACGTGGTGGGGCGCCACGCTGCACATCCTGGGTGACAATATCCGGTTTCCGTTCACGGCGGTCGGGTTTCGCTACGACCTGAACCACGGCAAGTGGCACGGGCCCAACAGCGGCAACTGGCCGTAAGCCGTCACGGATCGCGGCGCCAGAAGACGAAACCGTTTCGCCGGCCGATCTCCCGGAACGTTCCGACGGCCTCGAAGTCCTTGACCGCAGTGATCTTGGTGACCAGGTAGACGGGCCGATCGATCGGGCCCCGGACCAGCACGTTGTCCTCCGGCTCGGCCTCGGCGGTGCGCGCGTAGAACCAGTGCGCGAAGCTGCGATAGCTCCGGGTCAGCAGATAGCAGCGCTCGCCCCGCCGCGCCTGGAAGAACTCCACCGCTGCGCGCTGCGTGTGCGCCTCGACCTTGCCGGCGAAGCACGCGAGCGCCAGCGGCACGAACACGCCGGTTCCCGCGAAGAGGACGATCGCGCTCGTCGCGAAGGCGCGCCGCGCGTGGAGCAGGTGCGCGGCGCCCAGGACACCGAGGAGCCACCCGCCGGCGAGGGCTTCGACGCCGGTCCAGGCGACTGGTGCCATCAAGCTCGCCTGCGCGAAGGGCGAGGCCGCGAAGAGCGGCGCGATCGCGGCCCGGCGCATCATGACGAACGGGGCCGCGATCGCGGCGGCGGCCGCGAGCGAGCCGATGGCGCCCACCGCCCAGCGGGTCCAGCCGAACGACTGCCGGCCCAGGACGATGCGCTCGAGCTGGAGCGCGGCCAGGTAGGTGAGCGGGAAGTAGCACAGGCTCGAGTAGTGAACGACCTTGGTCTGCACCAGGGAAAAGGCGACCAGCACGACCCAGAAGAGAACCAGCATCCAGCGACGGAAGTCGCGCTGCCGCTCGTCGCCGCCCGACGGCTTCAGCATCTCCTGGACGGCGAAGAGCGACGCGGCGAAGCACCCGAATAGCAGGACCACGACGTGGTAGCCAATGAACCCACCGTGGACGGTCTTCTCACCGGCGAAGAGCTTCACGTGCCGCCGCGCCAGCTCGAGCATGAAGTCGGGTCCGTTGCGGGCGAGATCGACGACCACCCACGGCAGGACCGTGGATGCCGCCGCGACGAAGGCCACGAGCAGGTATCGCGAGGCGATCGGGAAGCGGAATCCCCGCGCCGCCCAGTACACGCCCACGCAGAGGAGGGGGATCAGGAGGCCGACCGGGCCCTTCGTCAGCGTGGCGAGCCCGAGGAAGAGGCCGCCGAGCGCCGCGCGCCACGCGGAGGGCTCGCAGGCGCAGCGGATGAGCGCGACGAGCCCAAGGAAGATGAACAGGTTGAACCACGGATCGATGATGCCGCTGCGGAAGTAGACGTGGGGCAGAAGCGATCCCGCATAGGCCAGGACCCACAATAGGCCGAAGGCCCGACCACGGATGCGTGCGCCGATCCGGTACAGCGCGACCAGCGTGAGCGCGCCGCAGAGCGTGTTTGGAAATCGGGCGGCGAGCTCGCCGACGCCGAAGACGCTCATGCTTGCGGCCTGAAGCCACATGAAGAGCGGCGGCTTCTCGTAGAAGGGGCGAAAGCCGATGGTCGGCTGCGACCACTCGCCCGTGACCAGCATCTCGCGCGCGATCTCGGCGAAGTTGATCTCGTCCCGATCGAACAGGTGCACGGAGCCGATGCCGGGCACGAACAGGAGGACGGCGGCGATCGCGATCCCGATGTCGGCGTACCGGGCCACGAGCGCGGCGCTGCGCCGGAGTGGAGAGGGGCCGCCCGACACGCGGCAATGGTAACATCCGGCCGGTCGTGTCACGCCGAGCGCTCGCCAGTCTGCTGACTCTGGTCGTCGTCGGTGTCGCCGGCTGCCTCTATCCGGGCGCGGAGGTCCCTTACGTCCAGACCCCGCACGAGGTGGTGGGCGAGATGCTACGCCTGGCCGTCGTCGGGCCGCGCGACGTCGTCTACGATCTGGGCTCGGGCGACGGCCGCGTGGTGATCGCGGCGGCGCGCGACTTCGGCGCGCGGGGCGTCGGCGTCGAGATCGATCCGAAGCTGGTCGCCGAGAGCGTGGAGTCGGCCCGCCGGGCCGGCGTCGCCGATCGCGTGACGTTCCGGGCGGGCGACCTGTTCCAGACCGACCTCGGCGAGGCCACCGTGGTGACGCTGTACCTGTCGCCCGAGCTGAACCTTCGCCTGCGGCCGAAGCTGCTCCGTGAGCTCAGACCGGGCGCGCGGATCGTCTCGCACGACTTCGACATGGGCGACTGGCCGCCGACGCAGACGATCCGCGTCCACTTCCGGGAGCGCGGCTCGGTGCTTCGCCTCTGGATCGTTCCCCGTCAGTCGTAGACCCGCTCGATCCGGGTCCCGACGCGACAGACGATCTCCCAGGGAATCGTTCCGATCGTCTCGGCCATCTCGCGCGCGTCGATCGTGTCGCCGCCCTGGCTGCCGATGAAGACGACCTCGTCGCCGGGCGAGACGTCCATACCGGTCACGTCGACCATCAGCATGTCCATGCACACCGATCCCACGATCGGCGCGCGCCGGCCTCGGATCAGCACCACGCCGCGCCCGGCCAGCCGGAGGTCGAGACCGTCGGCGTAGCCCGCCGGCACGACCGCGATAGTGGTCGGACGCGGGGCGGTGAAACGGGCGCCGTACCCCGTGACCTCGCCGGCGCGGAGGCCTTTCACCGCGGTGACGCGGCTCGCGAGCGTCATGGCCGGCCTCAGGGCGATCGTGGACGTGAGGGGCGGCGGCACGATCCCGTAGAGCAGGAGCCCTGGCCGCACGCGATCGAACCAGACGCGGGGATCGCGCACGACGGCGGCGCTGTTGGCAGCGTGCCGGTATCGCGGGTGGGCGCCCAACGCGGGCAGATCGGCGAGCACGCGCTCGAAGCGCCGGCGCTGCTCGTCGAACAGCGTCGACGCGGGATCGTCGGCGGTCGCGAAGTGCGTGAAGACCGCGCCGAGCTCGAGATGTTCGCTGGCGAGCACCTCGGGGAGCGTGCGGCGCAGGTTGTCGAAGCGGAACCCGAGGCGGTTCATCCCCGTGTCGATCTTCAGGTGATAGCGGAGCCGCCGCCGGTGGCGCGCCGCCGCCGCGGCCACCGCTCGGGCCGCGCCCGGAGACGAGATCGTCGGCGTGAGGCGGCAGTCGAAGACGCCGTCGAGATCGCTCACGCTGAGCGCGCCGAACACCAGGATCTCGGCGCGAACGCCGGCCGCTCGCAGCGCGGCGCCCTCCTCGATGTCGGCGCACGCGAGCAGGTCCGCTCCCGCGTCTTCCAGCGCCCGCGCCACCTGCGCCGCGCCGTGACCGTAGGCGTTTGCCTTCACGACGGCGATGACACCCGGGGTCCCCGCCGGCCGCCCCCGCTTCAAGTGCTCGACGATCGCCCGGAAATTCGCCCTGACCGCCCCCAGATCGACTCGAGCAACCGTTGGCCTGACTCTCTCACCCACCCGAATACCCATACGCAGATTCTGCCGAATGCGGGTTCGACGAGCGGCGACAATTCGACGGCGACGGAATGTCGAGAGCAGGGGTGATCAAATAGCTCCTTCGGACTGCAGCCGGGAGATGTCCGAATCGCTGTAGCCGAGTTCGCGCAAGATCTCCAGGCGGTGCTGCCCGAGGAGCGGAGCGCTCATGATGTTCGTCGGTGAAGCGGAGAGCTTGATCGGGTTGCCGGCCGTGATGTAGGGCCCGCGCACTGGATGCTGAACCTCGACGATCATCTCGCGCGCGATCAGGTGCGGGTCGGTCATGACCTCGCCGGTATCCAGACACGCTCCGCAGGGCACGCCGGCGCCGGCCAGGATCTTCATGACCTCGTGCTTCGAGCGCTTGAGCGTCCACGCCTCCATCATGGCGTTGACCTCGTCCCGGTTCTCCCAGCGCGCCGCGGCGGTGTCGTACTTCGGGTTGCCGATCAGATCCTCGCGCTCCATGGCCTTGAGCAGCGGCCGCCACATCTGCTGCTGCGTGAAGATGAAGACGTAGTCGTTCGGACCGCCGGGATCGCAGCGGTAGGTCGACCCGGGGATGCTGGTGCCGAGCTGGTTGCCGGTGCGCTCGCCCGGCTTGCCCCGGCGCTGGTGATCGCGAATGCTGACCCGGATCAGATTGACGACGGCGTCCTGCATGGCCACCTCGACCTGCTGGCCCTCGCCGGTGGCGTGGCGCTGCATGAGCGCGGCGAGGATCCCGATCACGCAGTGCATGCCGGTTCCCGAATCGCCGATGGACGGCCAGACGTAGGTGGGCGGGCTGTCGGGGAAGCCGGTGACACACATCGCCCCGCCCATGGCTTGCGCGATCGGCTCGTAGCTCTTGTAGTCGCGATAGGGGCCGTACGAGCCGAAGCCCTTGATGCTCGCGTAGACGAGACGCGGGTTGAGGGCCTTGACCTCGCGGTACCCGAAGCCCAGGCGCTCGAGCACGCCGGGACCGAAGTTCTCCAGGAGCACGTCCGCGGTCTTGAGCAGCGCGCGGAACACGTCCTTGGCGCCGTCGTTCTTGAGGTTGAGCGTGAGGCTGCGTTTGTTGCCGTTGAAGGACAGATAGAAGAGGCTGTCCGCGTCCGGCCGGTCCCGGTGTGTCTCGCGAGCGGGATCACCCTTGAGCGGCTCCTCGACCTTGATCACATCTGCCCCGAGCCAGGCGAGCATCTGGCCGCACGACGGGCCGGCTTGATTGTTCGTGATGTCGACCACGCGGATACCGGAGAGCGCCTTGCTCATAGACTTGATGCGGATCTCGTCGCTCAATGGACCCTCCCTCGCTCGGACGATAGTAACATCGGGCGAATGGCACGTCGCGCCGCGCTCGGCCTGCTCGCGCTCTCGATCGGCGTCGCGGCCCTCGGGGGCTGCACCGTCGGTGGGCTCCAGGGGCCGACCCTCGCCACGACGACGCCCGCCGGGGCTCCGGAGTACATTCCGATCCAGGTGCAGAAGCCGGACGGCGCCGGGCCGTTTCCCGCGGTCGTGATCATGCACGACTGCAGCGGCCTCGGCCCGCGCTCGAGCGGCGCGCCGGGCCGCTGGGCGACAGAGCTCGTCGGGCGCGGCTACGTCGTGATGATGCCCGACAGCTTCACGACGCGCGGTTTTCCCGGCGGCGTGTGCACCAACCCTTCGCCGCGCCGCGCCGACGTCGGCCCTTCACGCCGGGTGGGCGACGCCTACGCGTCGCTGGCTCACCTCCGCACACTGCCCTTCGTCGACGGATCCCGCGTCGGGCTCATGGGCGGATCGCACGGCGGATCCACGACGCTCGCCGCGATGGTCGCCCCGGGCGCGTCGCCAGGCTTCAGGGCCGCGGTGGCCCTCTATCCCGGATGCGCACCGTGGCTACAGCGCGCAGACGGGTATCGGCCCTCCGGCCCGCTGCTGATCCTGATCGGCGAGAAGGACGACTGGACACCGGCGGAGCCGTGCCGGCGACTGACCGAAGCCTCGCAGCAGGCTGGCGGCCCAGTGACGATCAAGATCTATCCCGGGGCCTATCATTCGTTCGATAGCGCGAACCCGGTCCGCTACGTGGACACGCGGGTCAACGCGAGCTCGTCGACGGGCCACGGCGCCACGGCCGGCGGCGATCCCGAGGCCTGGGTGGACAGCATTCGCGAGGTCGTGGCGTTCTTCGACCGGTACCTCAGGTAGCCGAGGCAGATCCCATACGCCGGAGCACCGGCGACGCGAGCACCGCCGAGACCGGCTCGTCACCGACGCTGATGGCGCGACGGAGCGCCGCCGCCGCCTCCTCCGCAGCGCCGTTGGAGCGAGCATGGACCACGGCGATCGGCCGATCGCGGCTGACGCGCTCGCCGATTCCGCGCACCTCGGCGAGTCCCACGGCCGTGTCGATCGCATCCTCGATCGCCCGACGTCCGCCACCCAGCGCGGCCACCAGGCGCCCGATCACGCGCGCGTCGATTCGCGTGATCACACCCGGAAAGTCGGGCGCGACGGCGAGCTCGACGGCGGCCCGGGCCAGGTGGCGCCCGGGGCGCTCCACGACATCCGCGGGGCCTCCGAGGGCCTTCACCATCTTGGCGAAGCGCTCGGCGGCGGCTCCCGACGCGAGCGCTTTGTCGACCGCGGCCTTCCCTTCGCCGTCGTCGCGCGCAAGTCCGCCGAGCAGCAGGAGCTCGCTCGCCAGCGCCGACGTCACCGCGTGAAGCCGGGCGTCCCGCCGCGCGCCGGTGAGGAACTCGATCGCTTCGAGGACTTCGAGCGCGTTACCCACATGATGGCCCAGCACCTGGCTCATCTCGGTCAGTAGCGCGGTCGCCCGGAGCCCGGCGTCCCCGGCCACCGCCAGCAGGCTCTCGACGAGGGCGGTGGCGGTCTCGAGCGACGGGACGAACGCGCCTGAGCCGACCTTGATGTCCATGACGAGCGCGTCGAGCCCGGCGGCGAGCTTCTTCGAGAGGATCGACGCGGTGATCAGCGGGATCGACTCGACGGTCGCCGTGACGTCGCGGATCGCGTAGAGTCGCCGGTCGGCGGGCGCCAGGTCGGCCGTCGGGCCGACGATGGCGCAGCCGGCCGCGCGCACGGCCGACTGGAAGCGTTTCACATCGGGCCTCGTGTCGTAGCCTGGAATGCTGCTGAGCTTGTCCAGCGTGCCGCCGGTGTGGCCGAGTCCCTGGCCCGAGATCATCGGCACGAAGGCCCCCGCGGCAGCTACGATCGGCGCGAGGATGAGGCTGACCTTGTCGCCGACGCCGCCAGTCGAGTGCTTGTCGAGGATCGGACCACCGAGGTCGGGCCAGTCGAGCACGGCGCCCGAGCGCGTCATGGCGCGCGTGAGCCACGCGCACTCGGCCAATGACATGCCGCGGAAGTAGACGGCCATCGCGAAGGCAGCCACCTGCGCATCGCTGACCGAGCCGTCGACGATCCCCGCGATCAAGCGTCCGATGTCCTCCTCGCCGAGGGCCGCGCCGTCGCGCTTGGCGCGGATCACCTCGGCCATCGTCGCGGGCGCCGTCACACACCCTCGAACACGTCGGCCCATTCCTCGAGCATCTCGGGATACCCGTGCCGCACCGTGAGGCCAACGTGATCGAATCCGGCTCGGGCCAGCTCGCGGATCTGCTCGCGCAGCTCGGCCGTGGCGCCGGTGAACGTCGTCGCGCGGATCAGCTCCGCAGTGCAGATGCTCTGCTCCTCCGGCCGCAGGAACATGAGGTGGCCGCGATGATTGCTCAGGTAACGCGCGTCGGCCGGCTCATACTTCAGATAGATCTGCCGATAGCGCTCGATGAGGGGCGCGAGCTCTCGAGGAATCGGGCGGCCCAGATCGCCGAACTCGTCTCGCTCGACCAAGCTGTGCAGCGCGATCGTGGCGGTCGGTCCCGCGTGCGCCCTTGCGCGCGGGCTGTCAGCAGCCTCGCCCTCGCGGAGCACGCAGCCGGCGATGGCCGAGGTGGCCGTCATCGCGGTGGGGTCGCGGCCGGCCTCGCGCCAGGCCGCCTGCATGTCGGCGATCGCCCCCCGCGCGTGGCCCGGGTTCGCGGTCGCGTGAATCCAGCCGGCGCCGAGCCTGGCGGTGAGCCGTCGCGCACGCGGTCCAAGCGCCGAGATGTGTAGGGGAATCGGGTCGGTGATGTTGAAAGCGCCGACCTCGGGGTTCAGGAACCGGATCTTCCGGCGCCTGCCCTCGAAGGTCCACTCCAGGGTCTCGCCGGCCAGGAGTCCGCGCACGACGCGGATGTACTCCTCCATGTCGGCGAGCTTCACCGGGCGCAGACCCATCGTGCGGCGCGCCGTGAAGCCGGTGGAGATGCCGAAGTCGATCCGGTCGGGCGCCAGCGCATTGAGGCTGGCGAGCCCGCTCGCGGCGACCGGCGCGATGCGGTTCGACGGGATGAGCACGCCCGTACCGAGACGGATCGTCGAGGTCCGCATGGCAGCGGCCCCCATGGCCACGAACACCTCGGCATTGAGCAGCTGCGTGTCGTAGAACCAGGCGCGGCGAAAGCCCAGCGCCTCGGCGCGCTCGACGACCTTCCAGGAGTCGGCCGCCGGCGCCAGAAAGATGTCGTAGTCCATAGCCTGTCCTCAGCGTTCCTTCACGTAGGGCACACCGATGGCGGCCGGCGCGACCGCGCGCCCGACGAAGCCGGCCAGCAGCAAGACGGTCAAGACGTAGGGCAGCGCCTGAATGAGCTGAACCGGCATCACGCCGACGAGCGGAAGCTCGGTTCCCTGAAGCCGCGCCTGCACGGCGTCGGCGAAGGCGAAGAGAAGGCACGCGCCGAGGGTCGGCACGGGCCGCCACTGGCCGAAGATGAGCGCCGCCAGGGCCAGGTAACCCTTGCCCGCCGACATGTCCCGGATGAACGAGGCGTGATGCGCGATCGAGAGATACGCGCCGGAGAGGCCGCACAGGACACCGCTCAGGACGAGCGCGCGGTAGCGCGTGGCGGCGACCGAGATGCCTGCCGTGTCGACCGCGCCGGGGTTCTCGCCGACCGCGCGCAGACGGAGCCCGAACCGCGTGCGGTACACGATCCAGGCGACCACCGGAACTGCGGCCGCCGCGATGTAGACGAGCACGTTGTGGCCGTTCACGATCTCGCGGTAGATCGGACCCAGCGCCGGCACGTTCCCGAGTGCGGTCGCGCCCGGGAGCTCGATCGGCCCGAAGCGAGCGCCGGGGCCGAGGAGCGGAGTCTGGCTGCCCTCGTGAAACCACGCGTAACCCAGCACCGCCGTGAGCCCCGACAGCGTGATGTTGAGCGCCATGCCCGAGACGACCTGGTTGCCGTGGTGCGTGACGCACGCGAAGGCATGCAGGAGGCTCACCATCACGGCCGCGACAATGCCGGCCCCGAGGCCGATCCAAGCCGAGCCCGTCATCGCCGCGGACGCGGCGGCCGCGAAGGCCGAGGCCAGCATCTTGCCCTCGAGGCCGATATCGACGACGCCCGCGCGCTCGGCGAACAGACCGCCCAGCGCGGCCAGCACGAGCGGCGTGGCGCCGCGCGCCGTCGCCGCCGTGAGCAGCGCCGCGAACAGGAAGGCGTCGCTCATGAGCGGAGCAGCGCCTCCACGGGGCTGCGCAGCACATGCTCGAGCGCGCCGCAGACGAGGATGATCAGCCCCTGGATGACCACGACCATGTCTCGAGTGAGGGTCGGCATGTCGAACGACAGCTCTGAGCCCCCCTGATACAGGGCGCCGAACAGAACAGCCGCCAGCACGATGCCCACCGGGTGATTGCGTCCCATCAGCGCGACTGCGATCCCGACATAGCCGGCGCCACCGGTGAAGTTCAGCAGCAGACGATGCTGCACGCCCATCACCTCGTTGAGGCTCATGAGCCCGGCGAGCGCGCCCGAGATCGACATGGCCACGATGATCGTTCGCGCGGGCCGGATGCGGCCGTACACGGCCGCGGTCCGGTTGTGGCCGAGAGCTCTGAGCTCGTAGCCCCAGCGCGTGCGCCAGAGATAGAGCCAGACCAGGGCGCCCGCCGCCAGGGCCAGGACCAGCGAGAGGTTGACGGGTGAGTGGCCGATCTCCCAGCCGAGCGCGCGGGCGACGTCGTGGAGCTGCGGCAGCCACGTGCTCGGCGCGAACTCGCGCGTCTCCGGCGATTGCTGCCCCGGCTTGATCAGGACGTTGACGAGGAGATGGGTCATGAGCGCCGCGGCGATGAAGTTGAACATGATCGTGGTGATGACGACGTGGCTGCCGCGCCGGGCCTGCAGCCACGCCGGCACGAATGCCCAGGCCGCGCCGGCAACGGCGGCAACGACAATGGCGGCCGCGACGACCAGCGTTGTCGGCCAGCCACCTGCGCCGAGACAGAGGAGGGCTACTCCGAGACCGCCGAGATACGCCTGCCCCTCGGCGCCGATGTTGAAGAGCCCGGCGTGAAACGCGACCGCGACGGCGAGCCCGGTGAACACGAAGCTGGTCGCGTAGTACAGCGTGTACCCGATCGCTTCCGCGCTTCCGAACGCCCCGCTCGCCAGCAGCCACAACGCCCGCCCCGGATTTTCCCCGACCGCGAGCACGACAAGCCCCGACAGCAAGAGCGCGAGCGCAAGATTCGCCACGGGCAACACCGCCGGCGCCACCCACCGAAGCGCTCGCAAGCGCCATGAGAACGCACGACTCGCCGCCGCCATCTCGCGGATTATCCTCCGCCCGACTGAGCTATGTCGACGCGCAGGGACGTGGCGTCGGCCGGCGGTCGGAGGCGGTCGGGGTCGAAGGGACCCGTTCCCTCCAAGCGGCGGCGGATCTTACGCGCCCTGATGGAGCCTAGCCGCAACGGGTGAGCGAACGCGTGCCGCGTGGTCATCTCGACCGCGACCGCCTCCGACCGCCGGCCGACGCCACGCCTCAAGCGCCGTCATTCCTCGAACTGTCGCACTCGTCGAAGCTCAGGAAAGAGCAGCATCCATAGGACGGCGACGGCGATCGTTCCGATGCCCCCGAGGAGTACGGACGGTACGGTGCCCACGAGCGCGGCGACCAGGCCGGACTCGAACGCACCCAGCTGGTTCGAGGTTCCGGTGAAGAGCGAGTGCACCGCGCTCACCCGGCCGCGCATCGTGTCCGGAGTCCGGATCTGGACGAGGGAGGCCCGGATGACCACGCTGACCACGTCCGACGCGCCAAGAACGGCGAGGGCCACGAGCGAGAGCGCGAAGCTGGTCGAAAGGCCGAACACGATCGTGGCCGCGCCGAAGACGATGACGGTGCGAAAGAGCGTGGGCCCGATGCGCCGTCGCAAGGGGTAGCGGGCGAGAAAGACCGACGTCGCCAGCGCTCCGACGGCGGGCGCCGAGCGCAGGAGCCCGAGGCCGCGGGGCCCTGCGTCGAGGATGTCGCGGGCGTAGACGGGCAGGAGGGCCGTGGCGCCGCCGAGCAGCACCGCGAACAGGTCGAGCGACATCGTGCCGAGCAGCACGCGCCGGCTCCAGATGAAGGCAACCCCCGAGAAGACGCTCTCGAGGCTCACGGGATCGCGCGCGCGGGTCGCCTGGCGGCTCCGGATGACGGCCGCGCACGCGCCGGCGACGACGAAGAGCGTAGCCGCGCCGACGTAGGCCGCTTCGGGGCTCTGCGCCGACAGGAGCCCGCCCAGCGCGGGCCCCACGATCTGCGCCGTCTGGTTCGCTGAGATCAGCCACGCCATAGCCCGCGCGATGAGCGGCCGGGGCACGACGTCGGACACGAGCGCGGTCGTCGCGGGACTCTCGAACGCCCGCGCGGCGCCGATCAGCGCGACGATGGCGAGGATGCTCGCGCTGTTCTGCCGGCCGGTCACGGTCGCGGCGACGAGGGCGATGGCGGCGGCAGCCTCGACGAGCTGGCACACCACGGCGATGAGACGACGGTCGTGGCGATCGGCGACCTGTCCGACCAGGAGCGTGAGGAAGACGATCGGCAGGAACTGCGCCAAGCCGACCAGCCCGAGATCGAGCGCGCTGCCGGTGATCGCGTAGAGCTGCCAGCCCACCGCGACGCCCAGCATGTGAAAGCCCATGTTGGCGAGGACCCGAGAGCACAGGAGGAACGCGAAGGAGGGGTGGCCGAGCACCAGGCGCGATCCTAGCAGAACGGCCGTGATACTGTCGGGGCCACGGAGGGGGCGATGAGACAGGGCTTTCGAGTCATCGATTCGGACACTCACGTGAACCCGTCCCTGGACGTGCTGCTCCGCTACGCGGACAAGGAGCTCTTGGAGCGGATCGACGACCTGCAGCCCTACCGGCGGACGGTCAAGACGGTGACTGGCCGCGGCGATGCCGAGGACGTGGGATCGTCCACGATCCTGTCGGTCAAACCGGTGCGCCTGCAGCGGGTGGCGGGCCAGAAGCCGGCGACGGCGGCGCAGGCCGACGGCGATCGCGGATTTCTATCGGGGCGGACGCAGATGGTTACACGGCAGCCCATCACCCCGCGGGTCGCCGAGGACAACGCACGCGGCCGCCTGCGCGACATGGACCTCGAGGGTCGTGACATCGATTTCATCATTCCCGGGCCCTGGGCGTACGGCGCGCCCGCGCTGGCCCCGCATCTGGCCCACGGCCTCTACCGCGCCTATCACCGCTACATGGCGGAGTACTGCGCGGCCGATTCGCGCCGGCTGAAGAGCATGGTGCTCGCGCTCGCGACGGACCCGGAGTGGAGCGCGCAGGTGATCAAGGAGCGCGCCCGCGAGGACTGGGTGGCGGCGGTGTGGCCGCTCTTGCCCGAAGGGATGCCCGTCGACGACCCCGATCTCGAGCCCATCTGGGCGGCCGCCGACGAGGCCGATCTGCCGATCATGTACCACGCGTTCACCATCGAGACGCCCTACTTCCCGGGCTATCGCGACATCTGGGACAACCCCGCGATGGGCCGCTGCGCCGGCCAGACGTGGGGAGGGCAGCGGTTTCTCTCCTTCATGCTGATGGGCGGGATGCTCGATCGCTATCCGCGCCTTCGCGTCGGCGCGCTGGAGAGCGGGCACGGCTGGCTGCCGCACTGGCTCGTGCGCCTGACGCGCCAGATCGACTACGTGCGCGGCTCGGTGTCGCCGGCGCTCAAGCACACGCCTCTCGAGTACGCGCAGGCGGGGCGTGTGTTCGTCAGCATCGATCTCTCAGAAGGGGTAGGGCTCACGAAGGCGGCGATCGATCTCCTGGGCGACCAGGCGCTCATGTTCGCGTCCGACTATCCCCACCCGGAGACGATCTTTCCGGACCACGCCGACACCGTGATCGGGTGGCGAACGGTGCTCGGTGAGGAAGCGACGCGCAAGCTGATGTGGGAGAACGCGAGTCGCTTCCTGCGCCTGACGTCGACGCCGTGGAGCTCCACTTAGCTGGAGCTATGGCAGGTTCTCACTAGCCCGTCGCGGCCGACGACGTCCAGGGAATCATGCGCTGGTGCAGCTCGTTCTCGTCGATCTCCAGTCCGAGGCCCGGGGCGTCGGAGAGAACGAACTTGCCCTGCACCGGACGCATCGGCGTTCGGAACACCACGTCCTGGACTCCGGACGGGCCGTTGTACTCGGCCGGATGGTGCGAGTGGGTGAGGGACGCCACGAAGTGGAGGTTGGCGGTGTGGCCGATCGAGGGCTGGGTCTGGTGCGGCACCAGGTCGACGCCGTATGCGCGCGCCAGCGCTGCCATGTCGCCGAGGCCGGTAAACCCGCCGGTCTTCACGATGTCCGGCTGGACGATGTCGACACCCGCCTCGATCAGGCGCTTGATGCCCTGGAGCGTGTATTCCTGCTCGCCGGCCGAGACCGCGATGTCGAGCGCGTTGGCGACCTTGGCGAAGCTCTCGACGTGGTAGTGCTGCACGGGCTCCTCGAACCACACGTAGCCCATCTCCTCCAGCGCGCGACCGACCCGGATGGCGCCCTGGACCGAGTAGCCGTTGTTGGCGTCGAAGGCCAGCGGGAAGCCGTCGCCTACCAGCTTGCGCACCGCCCGCGCCTTGGCGATGTCGCCGGCCAGGTCCACGTCGCGCGTCGTCTTGTCGGCGTCGAAGCGGATCTTCACCTGCGCCGGCCCGAGCTCGAGCCGCCGCTCAACGACCCGGCACACCTCGTCGACCGTCCGCTCGCCGTTGCCGCCGATCGACGCGTAGAAGGGGATCTTGCGCCGCCACAAGCCGCCGAGTAGCTTCCACACCGGCTGGCCTAGTGTCTTGCCCTTGAGGTCCCACAGCGCGAGGTCGACGGCGGCGAGGGCTCCGCTGTACGCCCCCTCCGGCCCGAGCTTGATGTGCTGATGGAAGAGCCGATCCTGAAGGATGCGCGTCTCCAGCGGATCGGCGCCGAGCAGCATCGGCGTGAAGGCGCTCGCTACGATCTCGAGCGAGGCGTTGCCGTGCACCATCGGGCTCGCCTCGCCCAGGCCGTAGATGTCGGCGTCGCTCCAGATGCGGACCCAGGCGCTGCGGGTCCGGCCCTCGCCCCAGCCCACGTGAAACGCTTCGACGCGCGTGATCTTCAACGTCTCTCTCCTGGGCAACCATTGTAAGCTTCCCCTGACCTGAGCGGATGTGCGCGCTGCAGGCCGTCGCGGGGCTGGGGCCCCGCCGGCCGAGGCGCGCTTATGGGTGGATGTGCGCGCTGCAGGCCGTCGCGGGGCTGGGGCCCCGCCGGCCGAGGCGCGCTGATGAACTTAGGAGACAGGGATGGCCAAGCGACGGGTGGTGATCACCGGGGCGGCTGGCTACGTGGGCCAGCGCATGTTCAAGGAGCTCGCCGAGCGGTGGGACGTGGTGCCGATCGATGTCATCCCGGCGACCCGAAGCGGCGAGAAGGTGCCCGGGCTGGTCGTCGCCGATCTGACCAAGCCGGACCGGAACGCGTACCGCCAGCACTTCCGGGGCGCCGACGCAGTCATTCATCTCGGGTACGTGCGCGCGGCAGGGATGGACGCCACGACGTGGCAGGAGAACAACGACGCCAAGTTCTGGGCCGAGCACCAGAACGTCGCGCTCGCCTACAACGTCTATCGCGTCGCCCTCGAAGAAGGCGTGCGCCGGGTAGTCGTGGCCAGCTCCAACCACGCCGCCGACTACTACGAGCGGCTGGTATGGGACGGCCGGGTCGATATGGTCACACCGGAGATGCCGCCGCGCTCGGATAACTGGTACGGCTGGGCCAAGGCGGCCTACGAGCTGCTCGGCTTCGTCTTCGCCACCGGCAAGGTCGACGGACGCAAGCTCGAGGTCGTGCAGTGGCGCATCGGCGGCCCGCGCGACGACGACATCGAGCACGTGAAGCCGGGCGACATCAAGGTGATGCACCGAGCGCTCGGCGCCTACCTCTCGCGGCGCGACCAGGTCCAGCAGGCCATCCGCATGGTCGAGACCGAGGACATCACGGACGAGCACGGCATCCCATTCCTGATCGTCTACGGCATCAGCGGCAACACGCACCGTTTCTGGAGCCTGGCCAGCGCGAAGACGAAGATCGGCTACGAGCCGCAGGACGACAGCCAGGTCAACTTCGCCGACCAGATCGCGGCCATCGCGCGCCGCGCGCCGAAAGCCTGACGGAGGTCAGCGATGAAGCTCACGACGGCGCAGCTCGAGGCGTTCGACCGAGACGGCTATCTGTTCTTCCCGCGCACGTTCTCGGCGGAGGAGATCAAGGTGCTGACGGACGAGGTGCCGAGCCTCTACGCCCAGCATCGGCCCGAGAACGTGCGCGAGAAGGGCAGCGACGCCGTGCGCACGAACTTCGCCGCCCACATGTACAGCGCTCCCTTCGCGCGGCTGGCGCGCCATCCCCGGATGATCGAGCCGGTCGTGCAGGTCTTCGGCGAGCCGGTCTACATGCATCAGTTCAAGATCAACGGCAAGATGGCCTTCGACGGCGACGTCTGGCAGTGGCACCAGGATTTCGGCACCTGGTTCAACGATGACCAGATGCCCGAGGCCCGCGCCATGAACGTGGCGATCTTCCTGGACGACGTGAACGAGTTCAACGGGCCACTCATGTTCATTCCGGGCAGCCACAAGCTCGGCGTCCTCGACGCCGGCCACGACACCACCACGACCAGCTATCCCTTGTGGACCATCGACCACGCGACGATCACCAAGCTCGTCGACCGCGGCGGGCTGGTGGCGCCCAAGGGGCCCGCCGGCTCGATGATCATGTTCCACTCGTGCCTGGTCCACGCCTCGACGTCGAACCTGTCGCCGTGGAATCGGGTGAGCGTCTACCTGAGCCTGTGCGCGGTGTCCAACCACATCCGGCGCTTCAAGCGGCCGGAGTACATCGCTCACCGCGACTTCACGCCGATCGAGTGCCTGCCCGACGACTGCTTGCGGCGGCCCTATCCAGTCGAGCTACCGTGGAAGGACGGCACGCCGGAGGCTGCCCTCAGGTGGTCCGGCGCGGCTTGAGCTTCAGGAGCCTTGCGGCGTTGAGCCCGAGGATCTTCGCGCGGTCCGCGTCCTTCAGGAACGTGCAGCCGTCGACGAAGCCGCGCGGGTCGTACCAGCCCATGTCGTAGGGATAGTCGGTGCCCACTACGATGTGATCGGCACCCCACAGGTTCACCAGGTGCCGGAGCTGCTCGCGGTCGAACACGATCGTGTCGAAGTAGAGCTTGGCGAGCGACTGGCGGGGCTTCCGCTTGAGGACGGTGCGAGGGTCGACGCGGGCGCCCCACGCGTGATCCATGCGGGCCGGGTAGTGGGAGACGTAGCCGCCGCCGTGCGCCGACACGATCTTGAGCTTCCGAAACTTTTCGAGGATCCCGTCGAACACGAGGTGGCCGATCGCGACGGTGGAGTCGAGCGGGTTGCCGATGATGTTGATGAAGTAGTGATCGAAGAGCCGCTCGCCGCCGGTGAAGCCGTTGGGGTGCATGAACACCATGACGTCCAGCTCCTGCACCTTCGCCCAGAAGGCGTCGCGGCCCCGCGAGACTTCTTTGCCGGCGACGTTCGTGCCGATCTCTACACCGCGGAACCCGAGCCGCCTGACGCAATAGTCGAGCTCCTCCGCCGCCGCGTCGGGCGCCTGGAGCGGCACGTTCGCCAACGCGACGAAGCGGTCGGGGTGCTTGGTGACGATCGCCGCCAGGTTCTCGTTGATCGCCCGGGCCGTCTTCTTGCCGAGCTCCGGATCGAGCGCGTACATGAACTGGAACGGCGAGCACGAGATCGCCTGGACGTCGACCCC
>JBKPCO010000219.1:0-5664 GCA_046727415.1 Candidatus Methylomirabilota bacterium | reverse complement strand
GCCGAACTCAGTGGGCGCTAGGCCGCCTCTTCCTTGGCGACCAGTGCTTCACGCCCTAAACGCCCCTGAGTCGATCCAGACTGGATCAGCGCTCAACGAGGATGTGGGATCCCTCCGGTGACGGGCGATTCGCCCTGGCTGTCCCTGGTCGTCTGACGCCGAGCTTTCGCGGCTTCAGGACGATATCTCACGGCGTGACGCTCCGGATGGCGGCGCCGCTTCGAGGCGGTCGACGCCTCGAGATTACTGCCGGCGCCCCACGGTCTCTCCGGTATTCGCTTTCCACGATGACGCTAGAATCTTCGCCTGACGAATGTCAAGAACGTGCAGCCAGTCATACGGTTCGCGCTCGCCGAGATATCTGGGCACAGACCACCTTCATCCCGGCGCGGAATCACTGCCATGACTGTGCCAGCACGATTCCGGATAAGAGCGGCGCGAGGCTGGGAGCACCTCCCTGTCGAGCCGGCAGCGGCAGTTAATCGAACTGGCATTCGCGCTCGTCAGGGCGTTGCCGTACCAATCGCGCGCTTCCGGAATAACCCCGCAAACGCTGCGCGGTACGGCGAGCGTCAACTCGGCTACGCTCGAAAGACGATGACTCATTACGCGAAGGACAGTTGGTCACGGTACGTCACCAGATCGTAGCGGATGCCATCTGGCCTGTGTCGCAATCGGTCGTCCTCGTGGGGGAGGCGTGGCGACGAGGGTGCCAGCGTGCAGAACCTCAAACGCGCGATACCACGTATCCCCTGCACACGACGGTCTTGGCGTTGACACCGCCAGCGTACCTGTTACATTTAACGCCCACGCTGAAAAGCGGCTGATTACGGGTGAGGACGCGATGAGAATCGAGGTGTCAGAGACCACCGGCAGGCTCGCGATCGTTGCGATGCAACCCTTCTGGGCCAGCCACCGCGTTCTGACGTTCGATCTACGCATTGACCTGCCTGAACGTGACGCCTCCCGCGCAAAGTAGAGTGGCGCTGCAGTTACACCCGGTAGCCTGTCAGGACGCCGGGACAAGGTGCCGTCTGCCGATCCGACTCCTTAGCCGGGCGACATGACAGCGCCTCCTACGCCGAAGAACGCACCGCGGGCCCCAGCTGTCACCGCCACGCGCTCACGCCCGCGGCCGATGTTCGAGCTCGTCGTTGCGATGATGACGTCCGTCCTGTTGCACATCGCCGCGTTCACATTGTTTCTCACCACGGCCGGTTTTCGTCCGGCGCCTCCATGGGAGGTCTTCGCCGCCGCCGACCCGGAGGCGGTTGATGAGGTCATAATCGGAGAGCCAGCGCCAAAGGCTGCGCCGCCACGCACGGCTTCACAGGGAGTCGCAAAGCGCGAAGTCAGGTCGGCGCCGAAGCCCAGTCCAAGCCGACCCGTGTCGCCGCCGTCCGCCATCCCGTCAACGACGCCAAGACCGTCGGACGAAGCCGGGTCGCCGCCTGCTCAGCTTGCTGCGCGACCAGCCGGTGGAGAGGCTCGGTCAACACCGGCGCCCCAACCTCGGGCCGAAGATCAGGTGAAGCCGTTGGTCGCGGCCACCCGGCCGCAGGAGCAGGCGACTACCCCGGAACCTGCAGCGCCTTCTGCGTCTTCCCGTCCGTCGGAGATACCACCGTCGCCGCCGGTGGCGCGGGCTCCCGAGCCGACACCGACTCCGCCGGCTGAGACTGTGGCGCGCCCCCCCGAGCCTCCAAGGGAGACTCCTGTCGCGCCCACTAATTTGCCTCCTGTTTCCGCTTTGCCTCCTGTGTCCGCGGCACCGGAACCGCAAGTTGCGACCGTCGCGACGCCGAAACCGTCGACACCGAACCCAGCGCCCGCTGCGGCACCCGCCCTGCCTCCTGTTTCCGAGCCGCCACCAAGCCGGCAAACGCCGGCATTGGCTCCGCCGGCGTCTGACATCGCTGTGCGCGCGCCTGCCCCGGCGCCTGCGCCGCCAACAGGCCGAGAGCCGTCGGAGAAAACCGCTCGGCTAACGCCAGTCGGCCCACCGGCCGACGAAGGCCTCGCGACAAGCGCGGGCCTCACCCCGCCCCCCGCGCTAACGGCCGGCGGAAGCACGGTCGACGCAGCGCCCGCTCGTGATGTCGAAGCGCCGCCTCCGCCCAAGGCGCCGCCTGCAGCACCGAGCCCGCAGGCCGAACCGCCGACTACGACGTCGGCTCCGCGGCAGACCGTAGATTCGCGATCCGCGTCACCGAGCATCCCGGGTAAGGTGATCGGTGGAGATGTCTCGGGAGAAGCGGCAAATCGCGCCGAACGATCTCCCAGTGTCAGCAGCGGCGATACGACCCGCCAGGGCGGGACATCAGCATCCCGCGGTACGTCGGAACCGGCACGCGCCGGGGCGGACGCGAGGACTTCCCAGGCACCCGATTCGGGACGGACGCCTGGGGCCGGCGCAGCCGAACGACCCGGTGCGCCGTCGCCTGCGGCAGTCGCTGCCGCGCCGTCCGCCGGGGAAGGCATCGTTGACCCGCAACAGAAAGCCGGCACGCCACCGGCGAGCCTAACGCCACCGCAAGGTGGTGCCGTCGCTTCGCAGGGAACCGCGCGCCCGGGGACTGGTGTCGCCGGACCGGAGAAGTCACGCGGGCCGGGCGCTCTCAGGGTCCTCGCGCCGCGCGACGGGCTCACGCTGGGCGGTGAGGACGCTCCAATCGTCATCGTCGAAGGCCAGGTCGAAGACGCGGAAGACAACACCACCGTGTGGTTGGTCGCCAACGGCTACCGCGCCGCCGTGCGCGTGCGCGACGGCCGGTTCCGGCATGCGATGCCGGTGCTCGAGCGCACGACGCGTCTATGGATCGAGGCGGCGGCGGCGGCCGGAGAGCCACCGAGAAAGAGCGGCGAGATCACCGTGGTCAACACGCTTCCGGGGCCCATCAGCGTCCTGGCGATCGAGTCGCCGCTGAACAGAGGCGAGCAGCTGCAGGTGACGGCCTCGTGGCGTCCCGTCGCCGATCGGTTCGACGGCATCGTAAACGGGATCCCGCTCCGTCGCTTCGACGCAGGTCGTGACGTCGAGCCTTCGACGTTGTTCTACATGCGCCACTCGCGGCCCGGCGTCTTCAGCTTTATTATTCGGGGCGACGCCCCGATCAGCAGCGTTTCCACACGTCTCTACCATTTGCTGAACGGTCAGTTCTCCGTCCGCGACGTGCGCTCCGTACCGATCGGTTCGGGAAAGAACGGCGTCGCCGCGCGGATCTTGTTCCCGTTCGGAGTCGAGTGGAATCAGAGAGAGTGGTTCACCGGACGCGCGGAGGGCTCGGACACGATCACGCAGTTCCGGCTTCCCGAGGGAGTCGGCTGGACCGAGCGTCGGATCGATCTGAGGTAACGTTCCGAGCTGGTTTCGTCTACGGGACAGCCGTCCGGATATCGCTCGACCGCACGATCCACGGTCCGCTACAACTACCGTGCATGATTTGGGAGGCTTGTTCGTAGTTCTGTCCCAGGGTCATGGTCATGACCAGGCCGGCCAGGATCCCGCCCCCCCCGCATACGAGCGCGCGTCCAGGCGCGTACCAGAAGTTCGCGACCACACCGCCTACTTCGTCATCGGCCGCGGGCACGCGGCCGTCCGCTGCCATGGGTGGCTGGTGCGTCGCGCAACCCGCGGCGAGCGCAATCACGAGCATGAGGCTCACGAGGCTCTGCTGTTTCATGATCATCCTCTTTTCGTTGAGAGATGAAGTTTCCGGATATCGACCCCGTGTCGGGTCCGCACAGACTAATACAGGACGCGCACCAGCGCGAGCCCTTGCGCTGGCGCCGTTGGGCCCGCACGCGTGCGGTCGCGCGACGCGCGAACGGCGCGGAGCCAGTCGGCGTCGTGCGCGCCGCGCCCGACCGCGACCGCGCTGCCGACGATGTTGCGCACCATGTGGTGGAGGTAGCGGTCCGCGGATATGAGCAGGGCGAGGCGCTCGCGGCGACGAATGACATGGAACGCTCGCACGACGCACACCGGATTCTTGTCGCGCCCCGGCGCGGCGCAGAACGCGCTGAAGTCGTACTGGCCGCAAAGCGGTGCCAGCGACCGCCGCATCGCGTCCACGTCGAGCTCCCGAGGGACGTGCCATGCGTAGCGAAGGAGGAACGGGTTCGGGATCGCTCCGGTGTCGATCAGGTACGCGTACCGCTTGCCGATCGCCGCGCGGCGCGCATCGAAACCCGGCGATGCCTCGCGGACGTCGAGGACGCGGATGTCGCGGGGGAGATCGGCATTGAGAGCGCCGCGAATGCCGAGGCTCGGCACCCGGGCCGTGGTCGTCAGCGACGCGACCTGCCTGATGGCGTGCACGCCGGCGTCGGTCCGACTGGCCCCCGTGATCCGGGTCTCGGGACCGAGCCGGCGACGCGCCGTCTCGAGCAGGACCCCCTGCACCGTCTGGGCCCGAGTCTGGATCTGCCAGCCGTGATAGTCGGTGCCGTCGTAGGACAGCACCAGACGAAACGTCGAGCGACGCGGCGCTATCGCGGCGGCGAATGGCGCCGCGGGCCGCGCGCCGGGACGAAGGTGAGCCACACGATGGCGACCAGCACGACGAGAGCGATGTCGATCAGGACATCCCACGAGACTCCGGGCCGCACCGCGGGCACGACCTGGCGCTTGAGCCACTCCTGGCGCTCGAAGTCCTTTGGCTCGTAGTAAGCGGGATCATAGCCGCGTACCGCATCGACGAACTGCACAACGAACGGGACCGCCACCCAGGCCACGACCAGGATCGTGAAGACCACCGCCAGGTGGTACCGCTCGTTGTGGCCGAAACGACGGTGGTAGGAGCGACGTAGCGAGATCATGTCCGGCCAGCCCTGTCGCGCGGCCGGCCGACGGCGGCGGACTCCCGCCTATGACCGGACCAGCAGCTCGGCAATCTGGACGGCATTCGTGGCGGCGCCCTTGCGCAGCTGGTCGCCGACCACCCAGAAGCTCAGTCCGTTGGTGCTCGAGAGGTCCTCGCGAATGCGGCCCACGAAGCAGTCGTCCTGCCCCTCGACCGCGATCGGCATCGGGTAGCGCTGCTGGGCCGGGTCGTCCCAGAGCTTGAGACCGGGGAATTGCTCGAAGAGATCGCGAGCGCGCGCCGCCGTGATCTTGACCTCGGTCTCGGCGGTGACCGAGATCGAGTGTGAGGTGAAGACCGGGACCCGCACCGTCGTCGGCGCGACGCGGAGCGCCGGCGCCTCGAGGATCTTGCGCGTCTCGTTGACCAGCTTCATCTCCTCGCCGGTGTAACCGTCGGGGCCGAAGCGGTCGATCGCCGGGATGAGGTTGAACGCGATCTGGTGGGGAAAGTGCCGCGGCGTCATTGCTTCACCCTTCGCCCACGCCAGCGCCTGCTCGCGGAGCTCGGCGATCCCGTTGACGCCCGCGCCCGAGACGGACTGGAAGCTGGTCGCGATCACCCGGGTGAGACGTCCGGCGTCGTGCAGCGGCTTGAGCGGCATCACCGTGACGATCGTGGTGCAGTTCGGGCACGCCAGGATGCCCTGGTGACGCCGGGCCGCGTCGGCGTTGATCTCCGGGACGACCAGCGGCACGTCCGGGTCCATCCGGAATGCGTTCGACTTGTCGATCACGGTCGCGCCGGCCTTCACGATCATCGGCGCGAACTCCTTGGCCTGCGCCGTGCCGGCCGAGCA
>JBKPCO010000218.1:0-2101 GCA_046727415.1 Candidatus Methylomirabilota bacterium | reverse complement strand
TCGGCTTCACGGAGTTGGGGCGCGTTGCTGGGATTGGACGGGTTCCAGAGGATGGCCACCCGCGACAGCTTCGGAATCAATTCCATGAGGAGCTGTATCTGCTTGCCGATGATTTCGGGCGACATCAGCGACAACCCGGTGACGTTGCCGCCCGGACGCCCGAGGCCCGCCACGAGCCCGGTGGCCACGGGGTCGACGACCGCCGACATGACGATGGGGATCGCCTTCGTCGCATCCCGCACCGCTCTGGTCGCCGGCGTGGAGTACGCCACGATGACATCCGGCGCTAGACCGACCAGCTCGGCCGCAAGCGTCGGGAGCCGCTCGTAGGTGCCTTCGGCGAATCTGGCCTCGATGCGGATGTTCTTGTTCTCGACGTAGCCCAGATCGCGCAGGCCTTGCCGAAAAGCGTCTAAGAGCGCGGCGCGTCTCGGGTCGGACGCAGAGCCGACGGACAGATAGCCGATTCGCGGTATCCGGGACGGGGTCTGGGCGAGGCTGATGGCCGGCGCGGCGAGCAGCCCTCCGAGGCCGGCGACGAAGGCGCGGCGCCCGCCGGCGTGCTCGGAGCCAGCTCTCGCCGAACCGGATGCGCTCACGAGATCAGCAGGCGCTCATGCAGGGCGCTGAGGATCTCGGCGATGGCCGCGTGCGCCCACACATCCGGGAAGGGCGACTCGAGCAGCGCGCCGATGTCGCGGCCGCCCCGCGCCTTCGATTGCTCCTCGGTCTCACCGGCGCGCGCCGCCCGCAGCGCTCGGAGCACCCGGTCCTTCTGGTAGACAGCCGGATACTCGATGTAGCGGTGCAGCTCGACGAAGTCCCTCGTGAAGAAGACGGCCACCGGGATCGTGGCGAACGTCTGGCCGTCCTTCCGGTTGGCGTACTCGCGCACGAGATCGGCGTTGGCGTGCGCGCCCGGGTCGGGGAGCCCCTTGCGCTGCATCGTCTCGGCGTCGCGGGTGAAGATGCGCAGCTCGAGCCCTCCGGCCTCGGCCAAGCGCGCCAGGTAGGGGACGTCGCGCCGGCAGTCGGAGGACCAGTCCTCCGAGATCACCAAGATTCTCCCGGGCCCGCCGGGCTGCGCGGCGAGCCACTTCATGGCCGCCGCCTCTCCGTCGGTGAGCCGCGCCTTCGCGTAGCGCTCGGCGAGAAACCCGCTCCAGTCCAGGCGCGGCTGGACCAGCGCGAGCCGGCGAACGTCGAACCCCTCGCGGCCGAGGTTCTCGGGCGAGCCGGTGAACTTCAGGTAGTCGGCGAACGTCATCCCGCGGGCGAAGCGCTCTGGCGTCATGCCAGGCCCAGCAGCGACTCGAGATTCTTCCAGAGGATCTTCTCCTTCTCGTCGGCGCTCAGGCTCTTGAGCCCCTGCACCCAGGCGACGGGCGAGGGATGCCACGGCACGAAGGGCCAGTCGCTGCCCAGCACCACCCGGTCGCTCCCGACCTCATCCAGGAGGAGCCGCAGCGCCCTCTCGCTGCCGACCACGGTGTCGTAGTAGAGGTTGCGCTGGTAGCTGCTGGGCGGCCGGGGGATCGAGCGATTCGCCTCGGGCGTGCCCTGCCACCCTCGATCCATGCGCCCCATCGCGTAGCACGCCGGGCCGCCGCCGTGGGCGATGCACACCTTCAGTTTCGGGCACGCTTCGAGCACGCCGCCGAAGATCAGCATGGCGACGACGATCGCGTCGTCGAGAATGACGCCGAGGCTGTTGGAGAGCCCGTAGCGGGTGGTGCGCTGCATCATGAAGTTGTGCTGGGGCTGCGGGTGGAAGAACAGCACCGCGCCCATCGCCTCCGCCGCCTTGAACAACGGCCGGAACTTGGCCTCGTCCCAATTCTCGCCGTTCACCGCGGTGTCGAGCTCGGCGCCTTTGAGGCCGAGGACGGTGACCGCGCGCTCGAGCTCATCGATGGCAGCCTTGACGTCCTGGACTGGCAGCGTGGCGAGACCCGCGAATCGCTGCGGCCACTGGCGGGTCATCGCGCTGATCTCGTCGTTGACCTCGCGTGCCAGCGCGCGCCCCTGCGCGGAATCGAGGTGATAGCCGAAGAACGGCGTGTGGATGGAGACGACCTGGACGTCGACGCCCTGCGCGTCC
>JBKPCO010000217.1:0-20407 GCA_046727415.1 Candidatus Methylomirabilota bacterium | reverse complement strand
ATCAACCCGGATGCGGACCGTGACTGACCCGCACGGTCGGCTGCTGGTGCGCGTCGTGGCCTTCGGGTAGACTCCCGCCAGCCATCCTCTGCCGAGGTGCCCATGCGGCGGATCGGGCTCGCGGTCGTTGCTCTGAACCTCATTCTTATCTCACTCTCGGTCGAGGCGCAGCAGGCGCAGCGAGTCTACAGGATCGGTTTCCTTGGCCAGACGAGCCCGTCGGACTATTCCAGCCAGATCGCAGCGCTGAGGCAAGGACTCCGTGATGCTGGATACCAGGAAGGTGCGAATCTCTTTATCGAATACCGCTGGGCCGAGGGGCGATTAGGCCGTCTACCAAGTCTGGCCACCGATCTCGTTCGCCTCAAAGTCGATCTGATTGTCACCCATGGTACGGCCGGATCGCGGGCCGCGAAAGAGGCAGCCGGCACGATTCCCATCGTCTTCGCGACAACGGGCGACCCGATACGGAGCGGGATCGTGCCCAGCCTCCCACGGCCCGGTGGCAATATAACGGGTCTCTTCATCCGTGAGAGCGGCGTGACCGTGAAGCAACTGGATCTGCTGAAGCAGGCTGTGCCGACGGTGTCCCGGATTGTCCAGCTGCGGGTTGCCGGCAGTGGACCAGGGAATGTCGAGGACTCAGAGCAAGAGCAAAACGCTGCCCGCGCCCTCGGGATCGAGCTCAAGAAATTGGCGGTCGAGCCGAAGGACCCGACCCACGCGTTCTTGCACGCGGCCCAGCACGATGCGCAAGCGATAATCGTGGAGAACACGCCGGCACTCACGGCGCACGCCGCGGCGATTGCCGCGCTCGCCGTCGAGCACCGGCTCCCCACGATCGGCACGCCGTGGTTCGCCGGCGCCGGACTTCTGTTGGGCTATGGGCCAAGCGTCGCGGACATGTACCGTCGCGCGGCCTACTTCGTTGACAAGATCCTCAAGGGTGCCAAGCCAGCTGACCTGCCCGTGGAGCAGCCGACGAAGTTCGAGCTGGTCATCAACTTGAAGACCGCCAAGGCGCTCGGCCTGACGATCCCGCAGTCACTGCTGCTGCGGGCAGACCAGGTCATCCAGTAGCCCGTGCTCGACCCACGCCCACGACCCTCGACGATCGCGCCCAAGGCGACCGCGTCTGGATGACGTGTACGTGCGGCGCGGTGATCAACCGGGGCGCGGACGGTGACTGAGTCGTGCGGATAGTTGCTCGTGCGCGGCACCGTGCTGGTGCCGTCCACAGCGCAAGCCGACTGCGACCCTACCAAGAGCTATTTTGAACGACGAAGGTTGACCGGCCCCGCCGAGCCCTCGCCACTCATCGTGTCCTGCTGGATCCGCATTTGAGCGAACGTCCGGGTCGCGAGCGACAAGTACACCAGCTCGCCTTGGACGGTGCCGGTGACCGGCCCGGAGAGGTCCGGCCGCCCCGCGACGGCGAGATCGCCTTTCACATTGGTGCCGCTCTGCTCCAGCGTCAGCGTCACGGGGCGAGACACCCTGGGCTCGCCCGCCCATCCCGTCCACGTACCGGCGGCGTTGGCGGTCGGGGCGCCTTTCTCGGCTCTCTCCTGTTCCATTGCCCCGCAGCCGATGGCAGCTAGGCAGAAGAGCGCGAGACCCACAACCGTTGTTACTTTTATCGTGGCGCTTCTCCATTGTCCCGGGCGTGTCGAGGGAGACTCGACTTCTGCCCAATTCCCCCGCTGTGCGGACTCACGGCAATTGGACTTTGGTCCTATGGATGCGGGAGTAGGGCATCATCTACATCCCTCAGAGCCTACTGCTGGCGGCCGGACCAGGTGATCGAATAGCGGCCTGCGCCCCGGTGCAGGTCCCGGCCGCGTCGTACTCTCGAACGCGGTACCAGCGCCACGTTCGGTTCCAGCATCACCGACTTGCCGACGTGGGCGCGTTCGCCTAGCCTGTCCCCGGCCGAATCACAAGAAGGTAGGGGTGGTTGATGGGTTGAGGTCCAAAGCCCGCGAGGCTAAAAGAGCCACCCCGCCTGGGAGGCCACGATGAGTATCGGTGCCACGCGCGACGCTCTGTCGCGTATTTTCCATCAGCGCTGCTTCTGGCTGTTTGTCGTGCTGCTCGCTCTCATCGGCGCGGTGTCGTTCGTCCCGGCGAACGACCACGGCCGCCTCGTTCTGAACGGCGTCACCATGTTCCTGCTCATCGCGACGGTCGCAGCTGTCGGGCGTACGACACTGTCGTTCGTCATTGCACTGTTACTCGCCGTTCCCGCAGTGTGGTTCCAGTATCTCGGCCTCTGGCACGACAGCGACAGCGACCTGGCAGGCTCGTGGATGTTCAGCGCCGCGCTCTATTTCATCACCACCGCGTATCTACTTCGCGACGTTTTCCAGCCCAAAATCATGACGCAAGACAAGCTGTACGGCGCTGCGGCTGCGTATCTCATGATCGGTGTGATTTGGGCATACCTCTACGCGATCATCGGATTCTTCTATCCCCAGTCGTACATGATCGTAGGGCAACCCGGACGACTGGTGTATGCCGATGCGCTTTACCTGAGCATTACCGTGCTCACGAGCACGGGTTTCGGAGACGTGACGCCGCTCACGCGCCCGGCGCGCGGCGTATGCATGATCGAGCAGATTGCCGGAGCTTTGTTCGTCGCGATACTCATCGCCCGCCTGGCTGGGGTCTACCCGCCGCGAGAGAGTTACATAGACGACAAGGCGACGTAGGCCGTCAACGACCAGCTGGCCTGTCTGCACTCGCCGACCAGCGCAACGGGCACTGGATGGCAGCGCACGCCAGGCACACGCCGCCGCGCGCGGCGTGCGAGGCGCTCAAGAAGGCAGAGACGAGCTAACCGCGCGGTCCCACCCTGTCTGCGCTCGAACTCCCACGCTGCGAAGGCCTAGCGATTACCTCGTACGCCCTCGTCTTTCGAAGCGTACACTAATGACTGCCTCCCATCGGGCTCCCCGGGTGACGCAAACAGGCGTCCGGGCCTCCTGGCATCTGGCATGTTCCAACCCGCTGCATCCTGGAGGCTTGCCATGCCCGACGAGTCCATCCTGTGCGCGAACGCCCGAGAAGTAGTCCGTACTGGAAAGATCCATCCTGCCGACCCGAGCGCACCTGGGGTGGACCCGGCGTCGGTGGAGGCAGCGTGATGGCTAGACCGCGCCCCGAGAAGAAGCGCGAGCCGCGAGCAGCGGCCGGCACCAAGATCCTCCCGATGGAGCTTCAGGTTGGCGATCGTCTCGCGGACGGGACTAACGACTGGGAAGTCATCGCCCCGCCTTACAGCACAGCAGGCGGAAGGATGGTACATGCGCGCGCCCAGAAGATCGACCAGCCCGCCAGTTGGGAGATACGAAATTGGGACGCCGTCAAGCCTATCAGCGTGAAGCGCGCGACCGCCGAGGAGGACAAGCGATGACGATCACGATGCTCGTCGGAGCGTTCGTCGCGTTCGGCTACACTCCCGGCGAGCCATCCTCTACTGAGGGCCCATGCGGCTGATCGGGCTCGCGGTCGCTCTCGCACTCAGTCTCTGTCTTGCGCCGCTCGGTGAGGCGCAGCAGACGGGGAAGGTGTACCGCATTGGTGTGCTCTATCCCGGCGCGGACAACAGCCTCTTTCGGACCAACTTCGACGGGTTTCGTCAGGCGCTTAGCGAAGCGGGGTACGTCGACGGACGCAATCTTGTGTTCGAAGTGCGATTCGGTGACGGGCGCGCTCTAGTGCCGGTCGCCGCCGAGTTGACTAAACTCCATCCGGATCTGATCCTCGCGGTGGCCCGCCCTGGCGTGACGGCGATGCAGGCGGCGACGTCGACAATCTCCGTGGTGGCGCTCGATCTTGAGAGTGATCCGGTCGCGTCGGGGTTCGTGAAAACGATTCCGCGGCCCGGCGGCAACCTCACAGGCGTGTTCATGGATTTTCCCGAGCTCTCCGGGAAATGGCTCGAGCTTCTGAAGACGAGCGTGCCGGCCTTAGCGCGCGTCGCTGTGCTCTGGGATCCAGCCACTGGGCCAACACAGCTCCACGCTGCCCATCGGGCCGCGCGGATTCTCAACCTGACGGTCTATGCCGTCGAAGCGCGCACCACCGCCGAAATCGAGAGCGCATTCCGCACCGCCATGCGGGATCGGCCGAACGGCATGATCGTGCTGACCTCGCCGATTTTCAATTCGAGACGCCGGGACATCGCGGACCTCGCCGCGCGCTACCGTCTGCCGACGCTCGTTCCGTTCCCCGGGTATGAGAAGGACGGGGGCTTGGTTTCCTACGGACCTGAGGTGAGGACCATGTATTCTCAAGTCGGAACGCAGGCCGTCAAGATCCTCGCCGGCACGCCGCCGAAGGAGATTCCGGTCGAGGCGCCGACGCGCTTCATGTTCTCGATCAACCTCAAGACCGCCAAAGCGCTCGGCCTGACGATCCCGCAGACGTTGCTGCTGCAAGCGGACCAGGTGATCGAGTAGCCCGTGCTCGACCCACGCGGCCGATTCCTGTGATCAGTCGTCGTCTGCTAGGCTCCCGCCAGCCATCCTCCACCGGGGTGCCCATGCGGCTGGTCGGGCTCGTTCGGGGGCCTTCGGCCTTACGATACCGGAGTCGCTCTCGGCAACCACTCATACTGCCGCGGGGCAAACAGCTATGGCGGGTGAGCATGGTCCGCGCGTGACCTGTCGACGCCGATTCCTCGCCATTGCTGCCGGCGTAATTCTCGGCGTGCCGTTCGCTCACGCACAGGCGCCCACGAAGATCGTCCGTGTCGGCTTTCTCTCCTCGGCGGGCGCGACGACGGGTGCTTCCAATCTCGACGCATTCCGCGCGGGCTTGCAGGAGCTTGGATACGTCGAAGGGCGGAACATTGCCATTGAGCCGCGATGGGGAGACGGAAACTTGGCGCGGCTTTCCAGTCTCGCCGCGGAACTGGCTCGCCTCAAAGTGGAGGTCATCTGCGCGGTCAGCACGCCGGCCACGCTCGCCGCGAAGGAGGCGACCACGACGATTCCCATCGTCTTCCTGAACGTCGCCTTTCCGACCCAAACGAGTCTAGTGGCGAGCTACGCGCGGCCTGGCGGGAACGCAACCGGTGTCGCCTTCATCGGTGCCGAGTACGGCAAGCGGTTGGAGCTGTTGAAGGAGGCGAGGCCCAGGCTCCGCCGGGTGGCGCTCATGTACAACCCCGACAATCGCGCCCAGCTGCTGGCCGTCGAGGAGACGCAACGCTGGGCGAAGGCCCTCGGCGTGACGATCGAGCCTCACCATGTGCGCGGGGTGGGCGATTTCGCCGGCGTCTTCGACGGCGTCGCAAGACACCGCCCGGACGCGCTCATGACAACCGCCGATGTCTTCCTCGCCTCCCAGCGTGCACGCATCGTGGAGTTCGCCATGACGCACCGGCTGCCATCGATATTCCCGGCCAAGGAGTACGTCGAGGTGGGCGGCCTCATGTTCTACGGTGAGAGCATTCCCGACATGTATCGTCGCGCAGCGATCTACGTCGACCGCATCCTGAAAGGGGCCAAGCCCGCCGATCTGCCAGTGGAGCAGCCCACGAAGTTCGAGTTGGTCATCAATCTCAAGACCGCGAAGGCGATCGGCCTGACGATTCCGCAATCAGTGCTGGGGCGAGCCGATCAGGTCATCGAATAGTCCATGCTCGACCAGCTCGGACGGGTCCAGCGATCAGCCGTCCGCTCGACTCCTGCTAGCCATATTCCGCCGAGTTGCCCATGCGGTTGATCGGGTTCGTGCTCGTTCTCACGCTCGGTCTCACGCTTGCGCCGCTCGCTGGCGAGGCGCAGCAGGCGGACAAGATGCCGCTTGTCGGCATTCTGGACGGCGGAGTGCCGCATCTGTTTACGGCGTTCCGGGAGGGCCTGCGCGAGCTGGGGTATGTCGAGGGTCAAAACCTCCGGCTCGCAGTGAAGAGCGCTTACGGACGGCCCGACCTGATTCAGGGGCTCGCCGCCGACCTCGTCGCGCTTAAACCCGACGTTATCGTGACGACCGGGACGGCCGTTCGCGCCCTCCGGCGCGCCAGCCCGACGATCCCGATCGTCGTCGCGGCGACTACGGATGCGGTCGCCTCGGGCTTCACCGGCAGCCTCGCTAGGCCCGCCGACAACATTACGGGCCAGTCGTTCCTCAATACGGAGTTGAGCGCCAAGCGGCTCGAATTGCTCAAGGACACGTTGCCCCGCGCTCGCCGGGTCGCCATGCTGGTGTACGCAGGCCTGCATACACCCGGCTCTGCTCCAGACCGTGATGTGACGGAGACGCGGACCGCCGCGGAGCGCTTCGGACTGCACCTCCAACGAGTCGATGTACGGCTGGACGATCTCGCGCGCTCTTTCAACGACGCGAAACAAATACGGGCCGATGCCGTTGATGTTCTCGCGTCGGCGTGGTTCAATGCGCACCGCGAACGGATCGTGGAGCTGGCCGCGCAAAATAGGCTGCCTGCGATCTACGAGAGTCGGGACTATGTGGACGCCGGCGGCCTCATGTCGTACGGTCAGAACTTTGCTGTGCTCTTTCGGCGGGCGGCCACATACGTGCACAAGATTCTGAAGGGCGCCAAACCCGACGATCTTCCATGGGAGCAGCCCGCGCAGTTCGAACTCGTCATCAACTTGAAGACCGCCAAAGCGCTCGGCCTCACGATCCCGCAGTCAGTGCTGCTGCGGGCGGATCACGTGATCCAGTAATGAACCGGCGCTCGTTCCGATGTGGGCTCACAGTTGGCCACTGCGCCAGGTAGCTAGGCGCATCTCATGTGGATTCCGCTGCCAACTAGGCGTCCAACGCCTGGCGAGTACGCCGCGATCGCGCTTGTGACGTCTGCCGGGCTCATAGTCTCCGGAGTGATCGCGCTCGTCGTGGCATTCGCAGCACCAGCAGAAAAGCACGCCACGGCCGTGGGGCTCATGCAGTACGCTGCGTGGTCTCTCGGCAGTGGGCCCTTCCTCATATTTGTGGTTTGGTTGGTTCGTCGACTACTTCAGAGAGCATGATGATCGAGTAGCCCATGCTCGATCAACGCGGCCGGACGCTCTTCGACGCCCTCCAAGCCCTCTTCCAGGAGGACCAGTATTGCGGCGATCTCGATGGCGGCGTCGAGGGCGATGACGTGTACGTGCGATGGTGCAGGCCTCCCCAGAACTGCTCGCCGCGCTCCGCAGTCACGTCGAGGCTATGACTCTGGAGGGCCAAGTTAAGCGCTGGACCCCTGAGAAGCGCCAGCTTGTGTTCCCGAACACGCAGGGCCACGTCACGCATCACGGGCTTTTTGCTGGCTACGTTTGGCGCCCCCTGCGCGCCAAGGGCGGGGCTCGTCCACCGCGGCTACCATGCCACCCGCCACTCGTTTGCCACCTGGCTCCTTGAAGGTGGGGCGGTCCAAGGACAACTTGGAGACGCGAGCGTCGGCCAGACGGCTGACTGCTACGGTCATGTCCAGCACGACCGCCACGCCTCCGCCGTCAACGGCTTGGACCAGTACCTCAGATAGATGATCCGCGATACGCTGACGCCATTGTGGACGCGCCCAAACGCAACCCCGCGCAACCGGTGGGCCCGGGACCATAGGAACCCCGGATCAGGAGAGACCCGAACGTGGACTCAGAGAGGCCAGATGCTGTGGGTGCAAATAGTGAAGATCACGAGCTCAAACGTGTCGCTGGCTGCGACCTCTGCCGCGCCCTCAAGCTCACGCCCTGGTTCTTCGAGGACGAGATCTGCTGGATCGCCGAGTGCGAGATTTGCGAGACGCCGATGGTGGTGTGGCGCTATCACGGCGTCACGCCGCCCGCCGAGCATCTGGCCCACATGCGGGCCCGTCTCGCCGAGGTCGCGACTGCTCAGCTCGGTGAATTCTGGGTGGATGGCCACATGCGCAACATCCCTGACCACTTTCACGCGCACGCCCGCCCCAAGGACGGCTTTTTCGGTCGCGATCGTAAGCGCTGACGTCCGGAAGAGGCATGAGAACGGTACAGATCGAGCCGACGTTCGAGAGCTGGCAGGCGGCTGCGCGCTTGCTGCTGCGTGACGGCGTGCCCCCCACCGACGTGCGCTGGCGCGAGACCGCGAAGAGCACCCAGCCCTCGCTCATCGCCGAAGCATCCGCGCCGCCTCGCGGGGTCGTGAAGGTGCCGCGCCAGTTCCTGGACGTCGGCCGCCGGGCGGCGGCCGCCTCCGATCCGTCGCGCTGGCAGCTTCTCTACGAGACGCTCTGGCGAGTCGTTCACGAAAACCACGATCTCCTGGCTGATACACGGGATCCGGCCATCCGCCGTCTCAGCGCGCTGGCCGCTTCACCGGATGCCAGCTCAGGCGAGGCCGCAGGGGCGGCGGAATTCGTTCCCGCGGGCGCCGGGATCGCCGAGCTTCGCGCGGCCGCGGCGCGCTGCACCGGCTGCGATCTCTATCGTCATGCGACCCAGACCGTCTTCGGCCTCGGCGCCGCCCGGGCGCGGATCGTCATGGTCGGCGAGCAGCCGGGCGACCAGGAGGACCTCCAGGGCGCGCCGTTCGTGGGTCCGGCCGGCGAGGTGCTGGACCGCGCGCTGGTCGACGTCGGCCTCGATCGCCAGAGCGTCTACGTCACGAACGCCGTGAAACACTTCAAGTTCGAGATGCGCGGCAAGCGCCGGATCCACCAGACTCCCCGCGCAAGCGAGATTACCGCCTGCCGTCCGTGGCTCGAGGCGGAGCTGGCGGCGATCAATCCAGAGATCCTCGTCTGCCTCGGCGCCACCGCCGCGCGCGTCATCTTCGGCGACAGTTTCCGGATCACCAAGGATCGCGGCCGCTTCGCGCCGACGCGCTGGACGCCGAAGACGATCGCCACGTACCATCCATCGGCCGTGCTCCGCGGCCAGGACGAAGCCGAGCAGGCGCGGCTCTACGCCATGCTCGTCGAGGATCTCCGCAAGGTCGTGGGCGCCTAGCTCGGTCGGGGCGCCGCGGCTATCGGCGCGGTAGGACCCGGCCGAGCCAGGCGGCGATGTCGGCAACCTCCTCCATGCAGACGGAGTGCGGCATGGGGTATTCGTGCCACTCGACCTTGTAGCTCAGGCCGGTCAGCGTGTCGTAAGCGCGCTGGGCGCGGGCTTTCGGAATCATCTGGTCGTGCGTGCCGTGCGCCATGAAGATCGGCACGTCGCTGTTCGCCGGGGCGGCCTCGGCAGCCAGCGTGTCCGCCATCGGCAAGGAGCACGAGAGCGCCATGACGCCGGCCAGCCGCTCGGGATGGCGCAGGCCCGTGTGAAGGGCCATCGCGCCGCCCTGCGAGAAGCCGGCCAGCACGATCGCCGAGGCCGGAATGCCACGCCCCCGTTCGCGGGCCACCAGCGCCTCGATCGCTGCCTGCGAGGCGCGCACGCCGGCGGGGTCCTCGCGACGCGTGCCGCCGTCGTCGCGGATGTCGTACCACGCGCGCATGACGTAGCCGCCGTTGATCGTCACCGGACGCATGGGCGCGTGCGGAAAGACGAACCGCACGCCGCGGTCCGCCGGCAGGCGGAGCTCGGGCACGATGTCCACGAAGTCGTTGCCATCGGCGCCGAGCCCGTGCATCCAGACGATGCTGGCCGCCGGCGTCGTCGTCGTTTCGATCTCGATCGTCTCGAGCAGATCAGCCACGTCAGCCTCTCTCATCAGGAAGGTTCACGGCAGCGTCACGGGCGCGCGCGGCGCCTGGGTGAAGTCGAAGGCCTCGAGCGGGGCGGCGGCGCGCCGGTCGCGAGCGGTCAGGGGCTGGAGCTCGAAGCGCCACTCGATCAGCTTGAGCACCGAGGCGTGGTCGTAGTCGCCGTGGCCGATGTAGCGTCGCTTCGCGTAGGGCGACACGATCAGCGCCGGCACGCGCGTGCCGAGCCCGAAGCGATCGACCACGGGCGGGCGCACATGATCGAACCAGCCCCCACCCTCGTCGTAGGTGATCACGACCGCCGCGCGCGGCCAGTAGCGGCTCGCCATCACCTCCTGCACCATCTCGCCGACCCAGCGGTCGCCCGCGCCGACCGTCGACGACACCGCGTGGGCGTTGTCCTTCCAGTGCGGCTTCACGAACGCCACCGCGGGCAGGCCGCCGTCGCGGAGCGCCCGCACGAACTCGGACGCGTCGCGGATGTGGGAGCGTCCCTCCGGCGTCTCCATGATGCGCTTCACGTACTGGAACGGGTTGTGGTGGGGCGTGAGGCCCTGCTTCACGGCATTGGCGCCTCCGCTCCAGCCGGTCGCGTACCAGGCCCACGTGATGCCGGCCGCGTCGAGCCGATCGGCGATCGTCGGCACCGTCTGCGGCGTCTTCAGAATGCTCGTCGTGCGCTGCGGCGGGTACGGCGGATCGAGGTTGTTGACGACCCAGCCGTCGGGCGTCACCTCGCCGTCCTTCTCGACCAGGCCGTCCTTGCCGACGCCGGCGGCTCGCTCGGAGTCCGGCGCGTCCGGGTACCGGGCTACCGCACCAGAGATGAGATAAAAATGATTTGCGAACGAGCCGCCGTGGATGCCCTGGAACCAGCCGTCGAGCAGGACGAAGTGGTCCGCGAGGCGCCACTGCATCGGGCTCGCCGCGCGGTTGTAGAACCCCATGGTGATGCCGCCGCTCGTCCCCTCCGCGACCCACTTGCCCATTGCGACGCCGTCCTCGCCTGCGCCGTACTGCCGCTGCATGTGATAGAAGCGGTGGACGGGATTGTTGGTCTCGTCGAATGGTCCGAGGTAGCGCAGCAGGAGGAACGGGGCGTTCGCCAGGTCGGCGGGAAGGCGCGGATCGGGCTTGCCGTCGCGACCCAGCGGCGGCGGCAGCTTCGTGTACGTCGCGCCGTTGCGATCGGCCTGCCGGCCTTTGTAGCCGTCGAGCCCGTCGGCGCCCGGGTACGTGCCGAAGAGATGATCGAACGAGCGGTTCTCGAGGAAGAGCACGATGATGTGATCGATCGGCGCGTCACGACCGTTCGGTGTCTCGTCGCCGTCGAGGACATTGGAGAGGAGGGCACACGCGGTTAGGCCGAGAGCGATGAACGACAGCGCGAGCAGGCCTGGACGGCGGCGACGCATGAGGTATTCTAACTGACCATGACGACCCCAAGACTGATGGGAGCGGAAGTCCGGCGCAAGGAAGATCCTCGCCTCATCACCGGAACGTCGAGCTACGTGGGGGATCTCGCCCTGCCCGGCATGCAGTACGTCGCGTTCGTGCGCAGCCCTCACGCCCACGCGCGCATCAAGAAGATCGACACCTCGGCGGCGCTCCGGCGCCCCGGCGTGTTCAAGGTTGTCACCGGCCACGACATCCGCAAGCTCTGCGCGCCCCTGCCTGTGGCCGCCGCCGGCGAGGGCGGGAGCGCGGACACGACCGCCAACGTCGGCCGCAAGCACTATCCGCTGTCGGTTGATCGCGTGCGCCACGTCGGCGAGGCCGTCGCGGCCGTCATCGCCCGCGCGGAGGGCGTTGCCGTCGACGCCGCCGACGACGTCGTCGTCGACTGGGAGCCGCTACCGGCCGTCAGCGATCCATTCGCGGCGATGGCTGAGGGCGCGCCCCGCCTCCACGAGGACGCGCCGGGAAACATCGAGCACCAGAACACCATCAAGGCCGGCGACCCCGACGGCATCTTCGCCAAGGCCAGGCGCGTGGTGAAGCAGCGCATGGTGAGCCAGCGGCTCTGCGGAGTGCCGCTGGAGGGCCGCGCCACGCTGGCTGCGCCCGATCCGACCAGCGGCGGGCTGGTGGTCTGGGCCACGAACCAGGCGCCGCACGGGTTCCGCAACGACCTGGCAACCGTCCTCAGCATGCCGCAGAACCTGATTCGCGTGATCGCCCCGGAAGTCGGCGGCGGCTTCGGCGTGAAGTTCAATTGCTATCCCGAGGACGCGGTCGTCGCCGCGCTCGCACGGCTCTACCGAATGCCGCTGCGGTGGACCGAGACGCGTGTCGAGCACATGATGGCGACCACGCACGGGCGCGCCCAGGTCGCTGACCTCGAGGCTGCCGTCGAGGACGACGGCACCATCACGGCGCTCCGCATGCGGGTCACCGCCGATATCGGCGCGTACCCGGTCTTCACGTTCATCCCCGACCTGACGCTGATGATGGGCATCGGCGTCTACAAGATCGCCAACGTCGATCTCCAGTCCACGTGCGTCTTCACCAACTCGACGAGCGTCGCCGCGTATCGCGGCGCCGGCAGGCCCGAAGCTGCCTACTATCTCGAGCGCCTGATGGACGTGATCGCGACGGAGCTGGGCCGGACGCCCGAGGAGGTCCGGCGCAAGAACTTCATCCCGCCGAGCGCGTTTCCGTACGCGGCGCCGACCGGCCAAAACTACGACAGCGGGGAGTACGAGCGCGCGCTCGCGAAGGCGCTCGAGCGGTCGGGCTACACGAAGCTCCGCGCCGAGCAGAAGGAGCGCCTGCAGCGGAAGGATCCGAAGCTTCTCGGCATCGGCATGTCCTGTTACGTCGAGATGTGCGGCTTCGGGCCTTTCGAGAGCGCGGTGGTGCGCGTCGAGCCCGGCGGCACTGTGACGGCCTACACCGGTACCTCGGCCCACGGCCAGGGCCACGAGACGGCCTTCTCGCAGATCCTCGCCGATCACCTAGGCGTGCCGTTCGACAAGATCGTGGTGCGCCACGGCGACACGCTGAACACGCCGATGGGCAACGGCACCGGTGGCAGCCGCAGCCTCGTCGTCGGCGGCTCGGCGATCATGGGCGCGGCGATCAAGGTGCAGACGCAGGCGCGACGGCTGGCGGCGCACATGCTGGAGGCGGCGTTCGAGGACGTGGTCTTCACCGACGGGCGCTATCAAGTGAAGGGCGTGCCGGACAAGGCGCTCACCCTCGACGCGATCGCGGCGCGTGCGTACGGCGAAGGGCTTCCCGACGGCATCGAATCCGGGCTCGAGGCGACCGAGTTCTTCCGCCCGCCGAATCTCGTCTATCCGTTCGGCGCCCACATCGCGGTGGTGGAGGTCGATCGCGAGAGCGGACGGGTGTCGGTGCGCGACTTCGTGTCGGTCGACGACTGCGGGGTGCGCGTGAGCCCGACGCTGGTGACCGGCCAGGTGCACGGAGGCCTGGCACAGGGCATCGCCCAGGCGCTCCTCGAGGAGCTGGTCTACGGCTCGGACGGTCAGCTGGTGACCGGTACACTCATGGACTACGCGGTCCCGCACGCCGACGACCTGCCGTCATTCGTGACCGATCAGACCGTGACGCCGACCCCGCGCAATCCGTTCGGGGCCAAGGGCATCGGCGAGGCGGCGACGATCGGCGCCACGCCCGCGATCGTGAACGCGGTGGTCGACGCGCTCCGCTCGTTCGGAGTTCGGCATCTCGACATGCCGCTGCGGCCCGAGCGCGTGTGGCAGGCGATGCGGTCCGGAAGCGCTAGGCCGCCGAAAACGGCCTAGAAGCTACGTCGGACGCTAGCGACTGCTCGAGGCGGACTCGACGAGGCCGGTCGGGCACGACAGGCCGGTGCCGCCGAGACCGCAGTAGCCGCCGGGATTCTTCGCGAGGTACTGCTGGTGATAGTCCTCGGCGTAGTAGAACTCGGGCGCGTCGAGGATCTCCGTCGTGATCTTGCCGAAGCCCGCCTTCGTCAGCACGCGCTGAAACGCGTCGCGCGAGGCCTCGGCGAGCCGGCGCTGCTCGGCCGAGTAGACGTAGATCCCGGAGCGATATTGCGTGCCCACGTCGTTGCCCTGCCGCATGCCCTGCGTCGGGTCGTGGCTCTCCCAGAAGACCTTCAAAATCCCGTCGTAGCCGACGCGCTTGGGATCGAAGAGGACCAGCACGACCTCGTTGTGGCCCGTGAGGCCAGTGCAAACTTCCTCGTAGGTCGGATTCGGCGTGAAGCCCGCGGCGTAGCCGACCGCCGTGGTGTAGACACCGGACGTCTCCCAGAACTTGCGCTCGGCGCCCCAGAAGCAGCCGAGGCCGAACAGCGCTCGGTCGAGCCCCTCTGGAAACGGCGGCGTGAGCGGATGACGGTTCACGAAGTGCTGGGCCGGCACCGGCATGCGCTCGGTCCGGCCGGGTAGCGCGTTCTCGCGCGACGGCATTACCAGCTTGGTTCTCGACCCCCACATACCGACCTCCTCAGACCTCGCCCTTCTCCCGCATCGTCTTCTCGTCCCACAGCCAGACGCGATAGCCGTCGGGATCCTTGAGCTCTGCGCCGTAGCCCCAGAAGGTCTTCTGGGGTGGATGGACAAACTTTACACCCGCCGCGCTCAGGGTCTTGTACTGCGCCTCGACGTCGCCGACCTGGAACGTCAGCACGCAGCTCGGCCGCCCCGGTCCTCCGGGCGTCTCGGCGAGGAACAGCGTGAAATCGAACTCGTCCTGGACGGCCGCCGTCCGTCGCTCGGGGATCTCGAACTCGAGCTTCAGCCCGAGCGTCTTCGTGTACCACTCACACGACTTGTCACAGTCGCTCACCGCGATCGTGAGGTGGTCCAGCTTGATCATGGGCCCTCCCCGTGGCGAGGACAGCATACGACATGGCCCGCCCGCCAGTCACGGAACACCGGCGCCCCTCCCGGGGTCCACGACGGGAATCACTTCGGCGCCGATCAGCTCGATGGCCGCCGCCGGGTCGCCGTGCGGGGCCAGCGCGATCTCGCCGCACCCCAGCCGCTCGAACTCCACGAGCCGCTCCACGCAGCGTGGGAGGCCCCGGCGGTCGCTCGTCAGCGTGAGGTGCTCGATCAGGCGCTCGGCGATGTCGGGCGCCGGCTGCCAGGACTCCGTTCCGCGGAACAGCGCCCGTAGCATTTCCGGCTGCCGACGCTCCAGCTCTTGGGCGTCGGCCTCGCCGAGCCCGATCGAGGGTGCCACGTCGCGAATGTAGTAGAGCCGAAACCCGAGCCCGCGGCGGGCCAGGCGCATCGCCTCCCCGCGCGTCTCCTGGACGTTCCAGACGAACCAGTTGCTGATCGCGAACGACGACGCGTCGCGGCCGGCGGCGGCGAGCTCTCGGCGCACGCGGCCGATGAGCGAGCCCAGATAGGCGAGCGGCATGTCGGTCACCATCACGCCGTCCGCCTTCCGGGCGGCGAGTCGTAACATACGCGGGCGATTCGCGCCGAGATAGAGCCGGTCGATCCGGACCGAGCGCCATGGCGAGAAGAGGCCGCTGACCTGAAAGTGCTTCCCGGAATGGTGGATCTCGCCGCCGGCGGCCAGCGCGCGAACGATATCGATGGATTCCTCGACCGCCTCGACGCGGCCCCGCGCCGGCAATCCGAGCGTCGCGGCGAGGTCGCCGCCCGCGCCCAGGACCAGGCAGGCACGGCCCGGGGCGATCTCGTCGAGCGTCAGGAGGGCGAGCCCGGCGTGCACGGGATGCATCTCGAAGGGGCTCAGCGCCACCGGGCCCAGCCGGATTCGCTTCGTCGCGGCGGCGGCCAGGGCGAGCCGTACGAAGTGGTCCTTCGTCCGGGCTCCGCCCGACAGCCAGACATGCGAAAAGCCACGCGCCTCGGCCAGCTTCGCGAGCTCGGCGACCTCCGACGCCGAGCGCCGGCCGTCCAGAACCACCCCGACCTTCATCGGCTCAAGATACGCTTTCGGCCGGTCTCGCCCGCGTGCCTTTCTCTGGCCGACCAGCCCGTCGCCCTGCTGTACAATGGCCTCCGCTCATGAAGCCGGCCAAGACGAAGCGGGTGAAACCTAAAGTCCCGGCCGCCCCAGCGGCTGTCATCCGCCTCACGCCCGAGCACACCCTGCAGCGGACCGCGAAGCGATTCCTCCCCGGGCCTCAGGCCCGATGCCCCAAGTGCGACAGCACCTACGTCGGCCGCGAGCCGGCGTTCATCCACTGTCGCCTCTGCGGCAAGCTCGCCCGGATCGCCGACGCGCCGCTCGATCTGCAGGAGATCTGGGAGATGCGTTCCGGCCTCCGCATCGCCTCCTGAGGGGGCAGCGATGGCAGTCGACTCCGGCAAGATTCGCGATTTCGTCCAGATCACGTGGGACGCGACCATCATTCCCACGCTGAGCGACTACATCAAGATCCCCGCGAAGTCGCCCATGTTCGACGCCCAGTGGCGCGAGCACGGTCACATCGATCGCGCGGTGGAGCTCCTGCGCGGCTGGGCGGGCGCGCGGCCGATCGAGGGGCTCTCCATCGAGGTCGTGCGGCTCCAGAACCGCACGCCGCTCCTGCTCATGGAGGCGCCCGGAACCGGCGCCGACACGGTACTGCTCTACGGCCATCTGGACAAGCAGCCGGAGATGGTCGGCTGGGCCGAGGGCACCGGGCCGTGGACGCCGGTGCGGCGCGGCGACAAGCTCTACGGCCGCGGCGTCGGCGACGACGGCTACGCCACGTTCGCGGCGCTTACCGCGATCCAGGCCCTACAAGAGCAACGCGCGAAGCACGCGCGCTGCGTGGTGCTCATCGAGGCGTGCGAGGAGAGCGGGAGCGCCGATCTTCCCTTCTACGTCGACACGCTCAAGGCGAAGCTCGGCACGCCGAGCCTGGTCGTATGCCTCGACTCGGGTTGCGGCAACTACGATCAGCTCTGGGGCACCACCTCGCTTCGCGGGGTCGTGGGTGGCGTGCTCACGGTGGAAGTCCTCACGGAAGGCGTGCACTCCGGCGCGGCGAGCGGCATCGTGCCCTCGAGCTTCCGTATCCTCCGCCAGATTCTCGACCGCATCGAGGACTCGCGCACCGGCGCGATCCTGCCGCGCGATTTCCACGTCGAGATTCCGCCCGAGCGCTTGGCCGAGGCGCGCGAGGTGGCGAAGGTGCTCGGCACCGAGATCTACGACCGCTTCCCGTTCCCACCGGGCGCCCGGCCTGTCAGCACCGATCCGTACGAGCTCATCCTGAACAACACGTGGCGGCCGACGCTCTCGATCATCGGCGCGGCGGGGATGCCACTGCCCGCCGACGGCGGCAACGTGCTGAGGCCGCAGACCTCGCTCAAGCTCTCGCTGCGCCTGCCGCCGACGTGCGAGGCGGGGCGCGCCGTGCGAAAGCTGAAGGAGATCGTCGAAGCCGATCCGCCGTACGGCGCCCGCGTTACGATGAACACGTACGGCGACGCCGGCAACGGCTGGAACGCGCCCGCGACCGACCCGAAGCTGCTCGAGTCGATCCAGCGCGCGTCGGCGACCTACTTCGGCAAGCCGGCGATGTTCGCGGGTCTCGGCGGGTCAATTCCGTTCATGAGCATGCTCGGCGAGCGCTTCCCGAAGGCCCAGTTCGTGATCACCGGCGCTATGGGTCCGGGCTCGAACGCCCACGGCCCCAACGAGTTCCTGCACCTGCCGACCGGTGTCCGCGTGACCGCGTGCGTGGCGCAGATCATCGCCGACCATTCGGCAAGGAGCCAGAAATGAGCCGAGCCGGCTTTCGTGTCCTCGACAGCGACCTGCACGTCATCGAGCCGTCGGACCTCTACGACCATTATCTCGATCCGGCCTTTCGCGATCTCACGCCCAAGCCCACCGCGAGCCGCGGTGCCTACACCAGCCAGTGGACCATCGGCGAGTTCACATTCCCGCGGCCTCTCGGCCGGGGACGAGTCGATGCCGAGAAGCGCGCCGCCACCGTGCTGAAGGACTACGCCGCGGCGCGCTTCGACTCGGCGTCGCAGCTCAAGGCGATGGACGCCGAAGGACTCGACGTCGGCGTGCTCTTCCGCACGCTGCCGGTGGTGTGTGTGGACGCCTTCGACCCGGCGTTCGCCATCGCGCTGTGTCGGGCGTGGAACTACTGGGCGGCGGACTTCCGCAAGCCGGATCCGGCGCGGATGCAGGCAGCAGCGCTCCTGACGCTGCACGACGCGACGCTCGCTGCCGGCGAGCTCCGGCGGGCCGTGAAAGACCTCGGGTTCATCGCGGCCCAGATGATGCCGAATCCGGTCAACGGCGTGAACCTGCACGACCCCCGGATGGATCCCCTGTGGGCGGAGGCTGAGCGCCTGAACGTCCCGATCTGCTTCCATCCGGCGCCGAACAACTACTCGGACACGCACTTCGTGAACCGCTTCCTCACGGCGCCCAGCACCACCATCGCGGGCGGGCTGAACAACCCGGTCGAGCTGATGGCCGCGGTCGCCTCGATGACCGCGGGCGGCGTCCTCGAGCGCTTCCCGCGCCTGCGCGTCGCGTTCCTCGAGGGCAACTGCAGCTGGCTGCCGTGGCTCCTCTGGCGGCTCGACGAGTACTGGGAGATGGCAAAGAGCGGCGAGACGACGAAGCTCCAGGCGCCGCCCAGCGAGTACTTCAAGCGCCAGTGCTTCATCAGCGTCGACCCCGACGAGGATCAGGTCGAGTGGGTCGTCCAGCGCCTGGGCGACGACACGCTGGTGTTCTCGACCGACTATCCGCACTCCGACTCGCACTTCCCGGAGGCGACGAACCTCTTCCTGAAGCTGCCGCTCACCGAGGCGAGCAAGCGGAAGATCCTCTGGGACAACTGCGCGCGGCTCTACAACCTCTCGTGATCGTCCGGCGGTAGTGTCCGCGGTCGGGAGCGAGGCGGAGGAAGTCACCCTCCGCCTCCTGTACCAGCTGATCGTCATCCTTCTCGCGACGCGGCTCGTGACCGCGCTCGTCCGGCGGCTCGGTCAGACCGATGTATCAGGCGAGATCCTGGCCGGCGTCCTGCTGGGACCGAGCATGCTCGGGGCGCTCTTCCCGGGCTTCATGGCCGAGCTGTTTCCCGCGTCGACCGGGGCGATCTTCACCGGCATCGCCCAGGTCGGCCTGATCTTCCTGATGTTCCAGATCGGTCTCGAGTTCGAATTCCACCGCCATCTGGGCGGCAACCGGCGAGCGATCGTCCTCATCAGTGTGCTCTCGCTCGCGGTTCCCTTCGCGCTCGGGTATGTCTCGGCGCCGTGGTTCCACGCGCGGCTCTCGGAGCCGGTCCCGCTCTTCGGCTTTCAGCTCTTCTTCGCCGTGGCCATGTCGATCACCGCCATTCCCGTCCTGGGCCGCATCTTCATGGAGCTCGGCCTGTCGCACACGCGGACCGCCGCCCTCACGATCGGCGCCGCCGCGATCGGCGACGTCTCCGGCTGGATCATCCTTGGCGCGATCTCGCTGCTCGTGAAGGGAGCGTTCAGCTGGGGCTGGGCGGTGCCGCGGATCGCCGGCCTGGTCGCGTATGTGGCGTTCGTCCTGCTGGTCGCCCGCGCGCCCCTCAGGCGCGCCATCGAGCAGCATTTCACGCGCCACGGCGAGATGCGCCCTGCCTTCGTTCCCTACATGGTGATCCTGCTCTTCGTCTCGGCGGCGATCACCAGCAACCTCGGCGTCTTCGCAATCATCGGCGGCTTCGTGATCGGCGTGGCCCTCCACGACGACCGGCGCTTCGCCGAGGAGTGGAAGCGGCGCGTCTCGCCGATCGTGTGGGCGTTCTTCCTGCCGATCTTCTTCGCCTACACGGGACTCCGGACGGACGTGAGCGCGATCCAGGGCTGGTCGGGTCTGGTGACCCTGACGCTGGTCCTCGTCGTGGCCTTCGTGAGCAAGCTCGCCGGGGCCTACGCCGCGGCCCGGCTGGTCGGCGAGGAGCGGCGGAGCGCGCTCACGATCGGGGTCTGCATGAACACGCGGGGCATGATGGAGCTCATCGTGCTCAACATCGGCAAGGATCTGGGGCTCCTGCCGACGGACATCTTCTCGATGCTCGTGATCATGGCCCTCGTGAGCACCTTCGCCGCGACGCCGCTCATTGGCCGGCTGATGAAGGGCCAGGAGCGTCGGGTGCCCACGCTGGGCGAGCCGTCGGCCGCGCGCGGCTAGTCGATGCTCCTCGGGATCCCGCTACCGGGGCGTCGGCTGCGCGGGCTCGCGCTTTCGCTGCTCGATGGCGGCGCAGAACTCCTGAGTCTTCTGCTTGAAGAGCTTGGCGAGGTCGTCCGAATAGCCGCAGATCGCCCACGGTGCCCGCTCGGCCGCGAAGGTCAGCATCGCATCGACGCTCTTCTCGCGCCCGGTCACCTCGGCGGCGCCGCCATAACAGACGAGGACGCCGGCGTAGGACTTGCCGGTCGGGATGAAGTTGACGCTGTGCTTCGTGACCTTCTTGTACGCCCACAGCAGGTCGGACAGCCGTAGCAGATCGAATGCGAAAGGGGCCGAACGGATCAGGTACTTCTCCGTCACGCGCCACCCGCCGCCCTTGTAGCGGGGCGAGTCCGCCTCCCGGCGGGCTTCGATGGCGACACCCATCGGATCGCCCCACCCGGCGAGCCTCCTCACGACGGGATGCGACGAGACGTCCTGGACGTATCGCCAGGCGGGGAGCCCGTACTTGAGCAGGAGAAACGCGAGGAAGAGCACTCCGACGATGCCGATGTAGCCTGGCAGACGAAAGCGCGAGTCGTCGAGGTAGTAGGGATAGAAGCGTCCCCGGATCGCCTCCATCTG
>JBKPCO010000216.1:0-29716 GCA_046727415.1 Candidatus Methylomirabilota bacterium | reverse complement strand
ACCGCCTGCTCGGTGGACGTCCCGACGGTTGCAACACCCGACGTCCCGGTCGGAACGTCACGGCTGGAGAATCTCCAGGACGATACGTCGGCCGGGGCTCCGGAAGACGAAGGGTTCGACAGCAGAACTTTGATCGCGTTGACGGAATGGATCCGCGACCACCGCGTCCCCATCTTTTCGTTCCTTATCTCGAGGAACGGCACGCTCGTGTACGAGCTCTACACGTCGTCGCTGACCCGGGCACAGGCGCACTACCAGATGTCGGTGACCAAGTCTGTCGTGTCCGCGCTGATCGGCGTCTCGCCGAGGAGGCGCTGTTCCGGCCGATCGGATTCCAGAACTACGAGTGGATGCACCAGGATCGTTCGGGGATCGACCTCGGCGGATACGGCCTGAGGCTCCGTCCGATCGACATGCAGAAATTCGGGGTGCTGTACCTCAATCGCGGGATGTGGCGTGGGCATCCTCTCATCTCACGCGAGTGGGTCGAGCGGTCCTTTGTTCCGTGGAACCACAGCCGACCGAACGCACGCGATCCCGACTACGGCTGGTTCTGGTGGGCCTACACGACTCGGGCGGGCTGGAGCACACACGCGGCGGTCGGCTGGAAGGGCCAGCGCATCGCCGTGTTGCCGGGAGAGCGGCTCGTGGTGACGATGACCGCTGCCTTCGAGGATGGCGCCGAGAACCGCATTTTCAACGAGCTGATGGATCAGTTCGTGCTGCCGGCGATCCGCCGCGACCAGCGACGTCTCGGCGATCCGGTAACCCGGGCGGATCTCGCCGCGTTGCTGGAGACGGTGCGCACCGGGCCGTCCCGCGTGGCCGCCGGGATCGAGCCCCGGATGCTCCCCTCGATCACGCCGAAGGAGCGGCACGTGTCCTTCCGGAGGTGAAGCGAGCCGATCAGAAGGGCGACGCCGCGTCTTCCTGGTCGCACCCGCTAGCCCGTGACCCAGCCGTACCAGCGGTGGCTCGGCGCTGCCCCGTCGTCGAGGTACGCCAGCTTCATGCGGGTCAGGTAGTCCTTCGGGATCTCGTTGCGCTTGGCGGTCACGTCGACGCCGAATACGCGCGCGGCGTTGAGCCCGAAGATCTGCTCCTTCTCGCCGCGCGTCAGGGGCGCGTAACCGTGCTTCTCGACGAGCCCCGCGGGAATCTCGAACCGGCGAAACGCCTCGATCTGCCACTGAGGAGTCCCGTACCAGATCGAGTCCGTGCCCCACAGCACGTGATCGGCGCCGAACGCGTCCACGAGCTGGCCGAGCAGATGGGCGCACGCGGTGGGATTGGTCGTCACGAGCTGGCCGAAGGTCGAGCCGAGCTCCATGTAGATGTTCTTGACCTTCGCCTGCTTCACCATTTGGCAGAACTCGGTCGTCCACGGGATCTCGCCCGTGGGCTTCGGCGCCGACACGCTCAGGAGCCCCGCGTGGTAGACGAGGAAGTCTATGTCCGGGAAGTCCTTCGCCGCCTTGATCAGGTCGCGCGGATGGTTGTAGTCGGCGACTGGACCGAGTGGCAGACCCTTGTGCACGCAGAAGCGTCGCACGCCGGTCTTGCGCGCCTTCTCGAGCATCGGATAGGCGATCTTCTCGTCGTCGAGGAACCAGCCGCGGTCGAATCCCTTGGCGGCGGCGCCGGTGTAGGCCTTCCACGCATCGACGTTGAGCGTGGCGGCCTGTTGATCCATGAAGTCGAGATCAGCCTGGCCGAGCTGCGGCGACACGAGACCGTGGGCCAGCATCCGGCGCGACTGCGTGATCCGATTGATCTCGTCGCGGATGTGGGTCATCTCCTTCGGCGGCACGACCGCTTCCTGCGGATACGGCCCGGGCGGCGTCGAGATGAGCCCGATCGATGTCTCGCTGTCGAGAAAGACTTCCTTGATGAAGTTTTCCCACGACAGGTCGGCCATCGTTCCGCGATCGGATTCGAGCTTCGGGTTCAGGCGCCGGGAGTTCCGGCGCAGGCCGAGCAGCGCCTGCTTGGAAACCGCACCCTTGCGGCCGCCCTCTGCGTTGCTCGGGTCGTATCCAGCGCTCACGTAGTGCAGCTGAACGTCGAAGATGAAGAACGGCGGGCCGCTCCGCTCCTGGAAGGCGGCTGCGTCCGCCACCTCGAAGGGCAGTACGTCGAAGAAGCGGCCGAAGACCGCGTTGATGGCGAGGAGCGACGCGGCCATTCCACCGCTTCTGCTGAGGAACTCACGGCGGCTCAGCCCGAGCCGTGGCGCCTGGCGCCCGGCCTCGGCGAGGATGCGATCCTCGATCCGGCGCTGCGCCGGCGTCTGCGGGATGGGTGGAAATTCCTCGTTCGACACGAGCCGCGTCGGCAGCGGCACCGCGGTGCGCAGCCCCCGCCGCATCCCCGGGCGTACCTGAAAGCCGTAGCGATTCCGACCCGTCATGGTCGCCTCCTATAGCCGGTTCTTCGAGCGCGGCTTGACGCGCTCGCCGAGCGTGAGCCCGAAGCCGTCGCCGCGCTTGGGGCTCTGCTGGAGATAGGCTTGAGTCTCCGCCGGCTCCTCCCGGGCGAGCGCCTGCGCGTGCGAAAGACGGATGCGCCGGCCGCCTTCTTCTATCGCGAGGACTAGAACCTTCATCTCGCTCCCGGCCGGGAAGGCCTTGCGCGCGTCGGTGCCGCGGCTCATGGAGAGCTCGGCGGTGGGCACGAGCCCGGTCTGCCCGGGGCCGAGGCGCACGAAGACGCCGAAGGGCTCGTGGCGCTCGACTGTGCCGGTGAGCACCGCTCCCACCTCGACGCTCGACAGCATCTGCTGCCCGGGTTCCGAGCCCTCCGGCGCCAGCGCGAGCGCGATGCGTCTCTTGTCGCGGTCCACGCTGACGATCAGGACAGCGATCTCGGCGCTCGCGGCAGTGGCCTCGCGCAGGGCGCCCTGCCGGCTCCGGGGAATCTCCGTCACGTGCAGAAGCCCGTCCACGCCGGGCAGGAGCTCGACGAAGATTCCGAACTCGGTCGAGCGCACCGCGCGCCCGCGGACCACTTGCCGCTCGCGCAGCCGCCCGGCGACGGCGGCCCAGGGATCGCCCTCGAGGGCCTTCAGGCTGAGTGAGATCCGTCCCTTCTCCTGGTCGACCCGCAGCACCTTGACCGTCACCGCGTCGCCCACCCGCAGGAGATCCGCCGGACGGCTCGCGCGCGAATGCGACAGCTCGGACAGGGGCACCAGCCCCTGCACGCCGCCCAGATCGATGAAGGCCCCGAAGTCGGCCAGTGACGAAACGATTCCCGTCAGGACCGCTCCTGGAGCGATCTTCTTGCGCGTTTCCTCCGCCGCCTCGGCGGCACGCTCCTCGAGGAGACGCCGGCGGGAGAGGACCAGGTTGCGCCCATTCTCGCTGAACGTCGTGATGCGGAACTCGAGAACGCGGCCCACGAACTCGTCGGCCGACTCGACGCGACGCAGGTCCATCTGCGAGAGCGGGCAAAAGCCGCGCAGCCCGCCGACGGTCACCTCGTAGCCGCCCTTGATCACTGCGGCCACCTTGCCCTCGACCGGAATGCCGGTCTGCGCTGCGACGGCGAGCGCCTGGCGAGCCTGCGCGCCCTGCCTCAGCTTGTGAGAAAGGCGCACCTCGTCACCGGTCGACACCACGGTGGCCTCGACCTCGTCGCCGACGGCGACTTTCAGCTTTCCGTCGGCCTCGGTCAGCTCGGCGCGCTCGATCCACGCTTCGCCCTTGCCGCCCACGTCCACGAAGACGCTTTCGGCCGTGATCTGGATGACGCGCCCCTTCACGATCTGGCCGATCTCCAGGACCGGACGGGCGGCTTCGCGCGCGAACAGCGTGGCGAAATCCTCGGCGTCGCTCATTCCGTCACCCTAGGCGCGCAGCGGGGAGGAGGTCAAGGCGCATCGCGCGCGTGGTAGAGCAGGATCCGGCGCACCTCTTCGACGGTCTCCGGCCGGTCCTGGAGCGAGTGCGAGGACTGGACCACCAGCTCGGATTCGACCCCATCGATGTGCGCACTCGAGTAGTTGACGACGCCGTCACCGCCCTCCTCGACCGGTCCCGAACCCTTCACGGAGATGATCGAGTTGGCGGCCACGCCCGGCGCCAGCGTAATCGAAGCGAGCGTCCGGAGGAACGGGTTGCGCGGGTTCATCTGGTCCAGGCTCGTCGGCATCCGCGGCGTCGCATCGGCGCTCGAGAGGACGAGCGCGTCCGGGTTGGTCGTGAGGTCGGCCATCACGGCGGCGAGCTTGAGGGGCATCTTGATGAAGTTACGAAGACGCGCCGCAACCCACTCGGCGAAGCCGCCCACCGTGAGCGCGCTCCCGTGGTGCGGCGTCGCCAGGAACACCACGCGCTTGACGAAAGGCAGCGGCGTCACGAAGCTGGTCCGCTCCAGAATATCGCGTGTCTCGGCCGAGACGTCGAGCGACTCGAGCGGGCGCTTGAAGCTCAGGTCCCAGAACCGCGTGCCGCTGTCGATCGCGGTCATCTTGGTCAGGAGTCCGCCCTGGCTGTGCCCGATGACGACCATCCGGCGCAGGCCCAGGTCGGTGCCCTGCGGATCAAGGAGCTTCACGGCGCGCGTGAGCGACTCGCGCAGGAGCATCGACGACCAGACGATCGGGCTCCCGGAGTCGTACGAGAAGAACCAGAACTCGTACCGGGAGCGTATGCGCGAGTCGGCGGCCAGACGGTTGAACATTTCCGCCCACCGGCCGAACGAGGAGGCGGTGCCGTGCACGAACACCACCGGGATCCGCCCGAGGCGGTGCGGCACGGTCGCGTAGAGCTCGGACTGCTCGCCGTGCGCGTACGGCAGCGACTGAAAGAAACGCAAGTACTCCTGCTTCCAGATGGGCGAGTCATTGAGCGCGAACGCGAGAACGGCGGTGGGCTCGGTCTCGAGCGGCACCTGGCGGCCCGCGACCTCGACCCCGTCGGTGGTGTCCGGGGCGTGCACCTCCAGGGTGGCCTCGAGCGGCGGCCACGCGAGCCCGGTACGCGAGCGCGGCGATCGGAGCAGCGCCGTCACCGGCAGCGTCAGCTCGGCGCGCAGCAGGTCGCCCGGCTGGCCTTCGTCCCACTCGCTGCCGAGCGAGGCAGCCAGCGGCGCGCCGATCCCGGCCTCGCGATAGTGCGCCTGCAGGCCGAACACCCGGTACTCGGCGATCGGCGCGAATGCCGTCATTCGGCGGTTCTGCCAGGTCAGCTGCGTCTCGTTGAAGGCGACCTCGAGCTGGCCGAACGGCAGGTCGAGCGTGCCGCCGCTCAACACGATCTGCTTGTCCTTGTCCGCCTCGAGCGTCGACGTGAGACCGCGGTTGTAGAGGTTGGCCGCCAGCCGGAAGCGCGGATCGAAGGGGCTAGGCGCCTCGCCGGGATCCTCGGGAAACAGATAGGCCCAGGCGTAGAGCGCCGCGGCCAGAAAGTAAGGTCGCTTCCCGGTGCGCTCAGCGTGAAGGAACGACGCCTCGGCGGCGGCGAAGAGCTGTCGTGGACCGCCCGAGCCCGAGACCGCCAGGTCGTGCAGCCGCTCCAGCGCCTTCTCCGGGTCGTCGGCGTAGAGCGCGTCCAGATCAGCTTCGAGGAGGACGTTGTAGGTCGGCCTGCTGAGCTGTTTGTTCGAGAGCGCGCTCCGCGTGAGTCGCTCGTGCACGACGTTCGGGTCGACCCGGGAGACGCCGACTGGGCTCGAGGAGCACGCCGCGAGCACGAGAGCGAGCGCGAGCAAGGCTATCGCGTTCACCGGCCCCTATATTACGTTGATCTCCACCCGGTGGCCGCGTGGCTTAGACTGTTCGAACGACATGAGAAGCTACCGAGCGCTCGGACTGACCGCGGCTCTGCTCGCGCTCTTTTCGGGACCGACGTTCGCCCAGCAAGCGGGCACCCCTCAAGCGATCACGTGGACGGCGGGCGCGCTGGGCGGTGGCTGGTTCGACATCTCGACGGGTTTGGCGGCGCTGCTCCGCGAAAAGGCGAGCCTCGCCATCCGGGTGATTCCCGGCGGCGGCGCGCAGAACCCCGTGCTCGTCGACAAGGGCGATGCCGCGATCGGACTGGGGCTTCCGCCCCTCCTGGAGGCGGCCGTGCGCTCCGAGGAGCCCTACCAGAGACGGAAGATGGACGGTCTCCGCGCGCTCGCCGGGAACATGAGCCCCACGGTCCTGCACTTCTATGTGGCGGCCGACTCGGCGCTCGCAAAGCTGAGCCTGGAGGAGATCTTCCGCGGAAAGAAGCCGATCCGTCTGGCCATACCCAAGCCGGGCACCTCCGACATCTGGGTGCTGGAAAAGATCATGACGTTCTACGGGCTCTGCTCGCCCGGACGGATCGGCGACTGCTACAAGTCGTGGGAGGAAGCGGGCGCGCGCCTCCTGCGCGGGTCGTACGTCGACGAGCTTGCGATGTTCAAGGGGCGTAAGGTTGACGGTGTCTTCGCCATCCTCGCGCTGCCGGCCGAGGCGGTCACCGCGGCCGCTCAGAGCAGAAAGCTCACGCTGCTGCCTTGTCCCACGCCGCTCATCGAGTATCTCGTCGGGTTCGGCCTCGGCGCGGGCGTGATCCCCGGCGGGACCTATCCGAAGGCCATCGGCGGCACCGAGAGCGTGAGCGCCGCCACGCTGGGCACGACCATCATCGTCTCGGCGGCCATGAGCGACGACCTCGCGTACACCATCACGAAGACGATCAACGACAACGTGGACCGAGTGCGGAAGCTTCATCCGAGCCTCGCCGACTACGATCCGTCGAAGGGGTGGCTCCACCTCGGCCTCGCGCTTCACCCCGGGGCCGAGCGCTATTACCGCGAGCAGGGCTGGCTCCAGTAGCCCACTTCATCCTGGAGGGAAGATCATCGTGACGACTCGGGGCATTCAGGCCGTGCGCGGACACCTGGCGAAGCTGCCGCCGGCGAGCGCGCTCACGATCGAGCAGCGACGCGCCCAGTACGACCGCGCCGAGCGGGTCTTCCCGACGCCCGCCGACGTGAGGATCGAGCTAGTGGCCGCGCCGGATCGTCCGGCCGAATGGCTCACGCCGCCCGGGGTTCGCGCCGACACGGTCGTGCTCTATCTGCACGGCGGCGGCTACGCCATCGGATCGCCGCGCTCCCACCGTCATCTGGCCGCGGCGATCGCGCGCGCGGCCGGCGCCAGAGCGCTGGTGCTCGACTACCGTCTGGCGCCCGAGCATCCGTTCCCGGCCGCGCTGGAGGACGCGATCGCCGCCTATCAGTGGCTGCTTAGAGAAGGCATCGCGCCCGGGCGCATCGTCGTGGCGGGCGATTCGGCGGGCGGCGGGCTCACGGTCGCAGCGCTGCTGGCGCTCCGCGATCGCAGGCTTCCGCAGGCGGCCGGCGGCGTTTGCATCTCGCCCTGGGTCGATCTGACGTGCAGCGGCAAAAGCTACGTGACGAAGGCCGCCAGCGATCCGATCGTCACCCACGACACCATCACCACGCTGGCCGAAGCCTACGTGGGCAAAGGCGGCGATCGTACGGCTCCCCTCGCCTCGCCCGTGTACGCCGATCTTCGGAATCTGCCTCCGCTACTCGTTCAGGTCGGAAGCGAGGAGATGCTGCTCGACGACGCCCTGGGGCTCGGCACGCGGGCGCGGGCCGCGGGCGTCGACGCAACGGTCGAAGAATGGCCGGCGATGATCCACGTCTGGCACTGGTTTCTGCCGATGCTGGACGAGGCCGAGCAGGCCATCGCGGTCATCGGCAAGTTCGTCCGGTCTCGCGTGGGCTGATTGCTGGACTTGCTTCGGCGTGGGGGATAGAGTGCCGGCAATGCCCGCCGGCATTCCTCGCGAGTCGTCTCACGACGCGACCGCGTTCACCGGGCGCGATCGTGCCGGAGTCTTGGCCTCCGTCGTGCTCCTGGTGCTCGCGGCGGCCGCGTGGACCCGCGTGCTACTCGTGCCGATGGTCGACGACATGCCCGGGATGGGCATGGTGATGACGCCCGCCGTCGCCGACGGCCTCGCCTACGTGGCAGCGTGGACGATCATGATGGCGGCGATGATGCTCCCGAGCGCTCTGCCGATGATCGGGCTCTATGCCGCGATGCAACGGAACACGAGTCCGGGCGCGCGGATCGGGGCGGTCGCGCTGTTCACGTCGATCTATCTCGGCCTCTGGGCCTTGTCGGGCGTGCCGATCTACCTGGGAAGCGTGGCGCTCGGCGCCCTCACCCAGAAGGCTCTGGCGTATGGTGTCGCCGGGACACTCGTGGTCGCCGGGCTCTTCCAGATCTCGCCGCTCAAGCAGACGTGCCTGCGACACTGCCGTAGCCCGCTCGGCTTCCTCTTCGGTCACTGGCGCCCGGGCTGGCGCGGTGGCCTGGAAATGGGCTGGGCGCACGCGCTGTACTGTCTGGGATGCTGCTGGGCGCTCATGGTCGTTCTGGTCGTGGCCGGTGCGATGGGTCTTCCCTGGGTGCTGCTCATCGCCGCGGCCGTGGCGGCGGAGAAGCTCGTGACACAGGGCGATCGGGTCGCGTACGTGATCGGAGCGGTACTGATACTCCTGGGCGTCGCCGTCGCCGTGCGCCCGGATCTTGCGATTGTGCTGCGGAGCGCGAGCGGCTGAAGTGACGTCGCGGCGAGGACTGCCGGCTCCCTGACGGAGGTTGATCATGGCGAACATTCGATGGCAGATCAGCGGTGAGTACTTCGAGGCCTGCAGCTGCGACTCGGTCTGCCCGTGCCCCACTTCGGGTATGGCGGCGCGCCCGAGCAAGGGCTACTGTGCGGCCGGCCTCGTGTTTCGCGTCGGGCAGGGCCTGCACGGCAGCACGAAGCTCGACGGCCTGAGTTTCGCGGTCCTGCTCCGGACGCCCGGCCCGATGGTCCAGGGTAACTGGACGGTCGGTCTCATTCTCGACGAGCGCGGCTCGGCCGAGCAGCGCGATGCGCTCACGGCGATCGCGAGCGGCCGGGACGGCGGGCCGATGGCGGCGCTGGGCCCGCTCATCAGCCACTTCGAGGGCGCTCAGGCCAAGCCGATCACGATCGAGATGAGCGGCATGCGCCGCTCGGTCTCGATTCCAGGTGTGCTCGACATCGCCGTCGAGGGAATCGCGGGGGCCAAGCAGGACGAGCCCATTTACCTCGACAATCTCGGCCACCCGGCTGCCCGGCGCCTGGCGCTCGCGAAAGCCTCGCGCAGCCACCTGCACGCGTTCGGCATCGACTGGGACGACACGTCGGGCCGGAACAACGGCCACTTCGCGCCGTTCGCCTGGAGCTCGAGCTAGAGACAGCCGATCTACGTCGCCTGCCGCAGCTCCCCGACGGCACGGTGGGCCTGATCGATCGCCGCGTCGGTGTAGGCGTAGGCCGCCACGTCGGCGTTGGCGATCGCGATGCGGCCGAACGGCCGGCGCGCCTGCACACACGGCAACGGGCCGCCGTCGACCCAGAACGGGTCCCACAGCGAGTTGTACTGGTACGCGTAGCCGTGCGGCCAGCGATTCACGGTGAGGGCCAGGATGTCGCGCGCCGGGTCGAAGCCGGCGGCGCCGAGCATACGCGTCAGCTGCTGCCGCACGTTGAGCTCGAACGTGTCGAACGTCATCGTGAGGAGCTCGCGCCGGCCTTCTCGGTGCTGCTCGCGCCCTGGCACACCGGGCCGGCACGGCGTGCGCATCATGTGGACGACGATCGGCTCGTCGGGCCGCCGCGACGGCCGGTAGCTTCCGACGCGGACCGGCAAATCCAGCTCGACCGACGTGTGAAAGCTGCCGGGGCAGTGAGCGCGGCTCACACCGATCGACTGGAAGCTGGTCCAGCGCCGGAGCACCACGTTCGTGTAGACGATCGGGACCTTGATCGCGTAGGCCAACGCGTCACGCTGCGCCTGGGGTAGCTCGGGGCAGATATACGGGATCATCGTGCTCCAGCAGGCGAGCACGCAATTCCGCGCGCGCACCATCTCCAGCTGTCGTCCGCGCGCGTAGGTCACCTCGACCTCCGAAGCGCTCGCCGCGTCACCGCCGTGGCGCGCGCGGACGACCGTGCTGTTGAGACGCAGCCGCGCGGGCCCGGGCTCGTCGAGCCGCGCGTAGTCGACACGCCCGGTCACGACCTGATCGACGCCACGGCCCGGAACAGCGCGCGGAATCAGCCGCCCGACGAGCAGCCGGGCCAGCGTCGCGTTACCGTCGGGGAAGTGCAGGAACGGCGAGCGCGGGCCCGGGCGCGCGTCGAGGCCCATGCCCGGGCCGGCCGTCAGAGCGAGATTCATTCCCGCGAAGCCCGGCAGCCCGAGACCCCAGGCGTCGAGCGCCGAGACCGCGTCGATGCCGAGGCCGTAGAGCGAATGCGGGCGCGCCTGGAAGAAGGGTAGGACGTCGGGATGACAGCCGGCACTCCTCACAAGGAAGTCGGCGTAGCTCATCCGGGCGAGGCGCGCCTTCTTCGCGTCCTCGTCCAGACCAGGCAGATGGTCGGTCGACTCCCTGACGAGTCGCCCGATGTCGCGGCGCGCCGCCTCCGACAGCGGGGCCTTCGCCAGGAACGAGGTCCACGATTTGCCGCTGCTCGCGGCGCTCGCGTCCGGAGCGCGCAGAAGCCGGTCCATCCCGAACGTCTCGCGATCGAAGAAGACCCCGGAGCCCATGCCGAGCCCGGCGTAGAGGCTGCGCTCGAACATGCTGTCCCAGCGCGAGACGTTCACTCCCAGCTCGGTCACCAGCGCGCTCGCGACGGCGCTGTAGGGCGCGGGGCTGTCGATGGCGAAGGTGCCGCCGTAGCCGATCAGGGTGCGGCCGCCGACCCTGAACTCGTTGCGGCGGGCGTGGCCGCCGAAGTCGTCGTGGTTGTCGAGAACGAGGATGCGCGCGGATGGCCCGGCGGCCTTGCGGAAGAACCAGGCCGCAGCCAGCCCGCTGATGCCGGCGCCGACGACCACGAGATCGTAGCTCTCGCCGCGATCGGTGACCGGGCCAGCGTCGGACCAGAAGGTGCCGTCGCGCAGCGCGTGAGCCGCCTCGAACGAGCCGTCGTGGCTACCGCGAAGGCCGGTGAGAGCGGGCGGGTACGGCGCGTCGGCCAGGAGCGCGAGCGCTTCGCGCGGCGCGAGCGCACCGCTGACGGTGAGCGCGACGCCGTTCAGGAAATCGCGCCGGGTCAGGCGCCGCGTCGACTCTAGTCCCGGCCCGCGCCCGAGTCGGCCAGCACCCGACTCACCGCCGCGTGGGCCATGATGACGTCGGGCGACTCCTGGAGCGCGACGACGTACTTGTCGCGAAAGTCGCCGTTTTCCCCCGACTTCAAGAGTCCGTACACCTCACGGAACGCGGTCCGCACGCTCTCCGGCAGAACCGGCTCATCCGCGTCGACAAGCGCGTCGAGATTGGCGATCATCGCGGAGAGCGACCTGAGCCACGAGAACTGCTCGTCGTACAGCACCAGATGGAGCAGCTCGCGCGAGGCCACGGAGCCGTGGCGATCTTCGTAGGCGCGGCGCTCCCGGTCGAGCAGGAGCCCGTGGAGACGCAGCAACCGGGTGCTGAGGTCGCGGATGCGGTCGCGGTCCTGATCCACGCGCACCTGGCTCCTGGCTTTCAGACCAGCTCGGCTTCCAGCTCGCCGATGCTCGCCGCCACGACATCGACGAGCTTGTCGACTTCCTCGCGCGTGATGCAGAGCGGCGGCGCCAGCCGCACGACCTGGCCGCGCGCGGAGACGATCGCACCACGATCCCACGCCTTGCGGTCGAGGCGGGCGAGGGTGTCCGTGTCCAGCGCCCGGCCCGAGCCGTCGGGCGCCACCAGCTCGGCACACACCATGAGCCCCCGGCCGCGCACCTCGCCGACGAGGCGCTTCTTGCCCACCGCCTGCTGGAGACCCTCCTTGAGGCGCTCCCCCATCGCCGCGGCGTTTGCCACGAGGTTGTCCTTCTCCATGATCTGGATGTTCGCGAGCGCCGCCGCGCAGGCGACGGGATGCCCGGCGTAGGTACCGGGGTGCACGTTCTCCTGCTTGGCGTTGTCGGGAAACGCGTCGGCGAGCCGCCGCCGCGCGACGGCGGCCGAGAGCGGGATGTAGCCGGACGTGATGCCCTTGGCGACCGTCATGAGATCGGGCACGACGCCGTCGTGCTCGCAGGCGAACCAGCGGCCGGTGCGGCCGAAGCCCGTGATGACCTCGTCGGTGATCATCAGCACCTCCAGCTCGTCACAGACGGAGCGAACGGCGCGCAGCCAGCCGATCGGCGGCATGATGAAGCCGCCCGAGGAGATGACCGGCTCCATGATGACGGCCGACACGGTCTCCGGACCCTCGGCGACGATCGCCTGGCGCAGCTCGCGGACGCGGCGCTGGACCAGCTCCTCGTCGGTGCCGTTGCCGCGGTCGCGGAACGGGTACGGCGGCGAGACCTTGGCGAAGCCGGGCACGTGCAGCGTCGTGTACGGCTCGACCATGTGAGGCAGCCCGCACACCGCGAATGTGCCGGTGGTGCCGCCGTGGTAGCCGCCCTGCAGCGAGACGACCTTGTGCTTCTTCGGCTTGCCCGACGCGAGCCAGTAGTGACGGGCCATCTGCATGGCGCGCTCGTTCGCCTCGGCGCCGCTGACCGCGAAGAACGAATAGTCAAGGTCGCCTGGCGTGAGCGTGGCCAGCTTGGCGGCCAGCTCCGCCGCCGGACGGTTCGAGAACTGCCGTGTCGTCGGGTAATAAGCGAGCCGTACGGTCTGCTCGGCGATCGCCTCGGCGATCTCCCGCCGCCCGTGGCCGACGTTGACCACGGCGAGACCGGCGAACCCGTCGAGAAGCTTCTTGCCCCGCTCGGTCCACACCCACACGCCTTCCGCCCGCTCGATGACGAGATCCTCGTCGGCGAGCCAGGGATGGTCCTGAGTCTTGTGAGTCCAGAGGTGCCTGATCGCGTCGCCGCTCGTCGTCGCCATGGGTCGGCCTCCCGTCGTTGACCCGATGCTATCATCTCGCGTCATGTTCATCGTCGGGATCGACGTCGGCGGCACCTTCACCGACCTGACCGCGGTCGACGAGGCCACCGGGCGCGTCGTCGTCACGAAGGTGCCGTCCAGGCCGCGCGACGAGAGCGCGGCGGTGCTCTCCGGGCTCAGCGCGCTCGGCATCGCCGGGCGCGACGTACGGCGGCTGGTCCACGGCACGACGGTCGGCACCAACGCGGTGCTCGAGCGGCGCGGCGCGCGCGTGGCGATTCTTACGACCGCCGGCTTCCGCGACCTGATCGAGATCGGTCGCACCAAGCGCAACATCCCGGCGCTCTTCGTGCCGACGTTCGTGCGCCCCAAACCCGTCGTCGAGCGCAAGCATCGCTTCGAGATCGCCGAGCGGCTCGCGGCCGACGGCGCCGTACTGGTGCCGCTGGATCCCGCGACCGTCGAGCGTGCCCTCGACGGCGCGGCGGCCGCGGGCGCCGAAGCGCTCGCGGTCTGCTTCCTGCACGCCTACCTGAACCCGGCGCACGAGCGCGCGGTCGCCGATGCGGCGAAGGGGCGGTACCCCAGCGTGCCGGTGTCCTGTTCGGCCGACGTCGTTGCCGAGTACCGTGAGTTCGAGCGCTTCTCGACGACCGTGCTCAATGCGTATCTGCAGCCTTTGATGGACGGCTACCTCGCGGGCCTCGAGGAGCGCCTGCGCGCCACCGGCTACGCTCACGGTGTTCTCACCCTCGCCTCGAGCGGTGGCATGATGACGACCGAGACGGCGCGCCGGCTGCCGATCAAGACGATCTTCTCCGGACCCGCCGGGGGCGTGAGCCAGGCGTGCTTCGTGGGCGAGACCGCCGGCGTGCGCGACTTCATCACCTACGACATGGGCGGCACGTCGACTGACGTGTGCCTCGTGCGCGACCTGGCGCCGCTGACCACGTCCGACGGGATGCTCGGCGCGTTCCCGGTGAAGGTGCCCCAGCTCGACATGCACAGCGTCGGCGCCGGCGGCGGCTCGATCGCGTGGGTGGACGTGGACGGCAGCCTTCAGGTCGGGCCGCGCAGCGCCGGTGCCACGCCCGGTCCCGCTGCGTACGGCCTGGGCGGCGCCGAGCCAACGGTGACCGATGCGAATGTGGTGCTTGGCCGGATCGGGACCAGCCGGCGGCTGGGCGGCAGCATCGCGATCGACCGCGACGGAGCGCACAGGGCTCTCGGCCACCTCGGCGCGCGGCTCGGGCGAGAGCTGACGGTCGAGGCGCTCGCCGAAGGCATCATCCGGATCGCTGTCGCGCGCATGACCTCGGCGATCCGCGAGATCTCGATCCAGCGCGGCCACGACCCGCGCGACTTCACGCTCATCGCGTTCGGCGGCGCCGGACCGATGCACGCGCTGGCGCTGGCTCAGGAGATCGGGATCCCGCGCGTCCTCGTGCCGCGGCATCCCGGCAACTTCTCGGCGCTCGGCCTGCTCGCATCCCAGATCAAGCACGACGACGTCAGGACGCGCGTGGGGCCGCTGCGCGAGCGCCTGGCCGTGGCCGGCGAGCTCTTCGCGGAGATGGAGCGTGCCGCGCGACACCAGCTGGAGCTCGAAGGCTTTCAGCCGGCGCGGCAGAAACTGCTCCGCTCGCTCGATCTGCGCTACAAGAGCCAGGCCTTCGAGCTGAACGTGGCGCTCGGCGAAGTCGGCGCTGCCGAGCCGGGGCTCGACGCGATCGAGGCCGCCTTCCATCGCCAGCACTTGCTGACCTATGGGCACGCGAACGCCGACGCTCCGGTCGAGCTCGTCAACGCGCGGCTCACCGCCTACGGCCTGGTTCCGAAGCCGGCCGGCGAGCGGTATCAGCGCATCACGCCGTCGATCGACGCCGCGCTCGTGGAGCGGCGGCCGGTCTGGTTCGACGGTGCGGCGCACGACTGCCCGGTGTGGGAGCGCGAGCGGCTGCCCGAGCACGCCGCGCTTCGTGGCCCGGCGATCGTGGAGGAGTTCGGCGCCACCACCGTGGTGCCGCCGGAGTGGCGCGGCGTGGTCGACGAGCACGGCAACCTGCGCTTCGAGCGGGAGACGCCGGCGTGATCGACCCGATCACCCTCGAGGTCGTGCGCGAGGCGTTGGTGTCGATCGTGCGCGAGATGCGCGTGACGCTCGTGCGCACGGCGTACTCGTCCATCCTCTACGAGGGTGAGGACTTCTCCTGTGTCCTCATGGACGGCCGCGCCCAGATCGTCGCCATGTCGAAGGGACAGGACCACCCGCTTCACATCGTGCCGATCGGCTGGTCGATGAAGGCGGTGCGGGAAAAATTCGGCGACGACATCCATCCCGGCGACGTCTTCCTGCACAACGAGCCGTACACCGGCGGCACGCACCTGAACGACGTCGCGATGATCTTCCCGCTCTTCGGACCTGACGACGAGCTGTTCGTCTTCCCGGTCGTGCGCGCCCACTGGGGCGACGTGGGTGGGATGAGCCCGGGCAGCCTCTCGGGCGGCGCGACGGAGATCTTCCAGGAGGGCGTGCGCATCCCGCCCATCAAGATCGCCGAACGGGGCCGGATGAACCAGGCGGTGCTCGACCTGATCTTCGGGAACATGCGCGGGCCGCGCGAGCGGGTGGGCGACTTCCACGCAATGCTCGGCACCTGTCGCAAGGCCGCGGAGCGGATCGAGGAGCTGACCGCGCGCTACGGCGCCCCGACGATCCGCGGGGCCGTCGACGAGCTCATGGATCGCGCCGAGGGGAGAATGCGGCGCGCCATCAGCGGGCTCCGCCCGGGCGAATACTTCTACGAGGCGCACCTCGAAGCCGGCCGCGAGCGGCTCGAGCCATTGACCGTGCGGGCGAAAGTAGTCGTCGCCGGCGACACGATCACCGTGGATCTCGCGGGAACGTCACCGCAGACGGCCGGGCCCACCAACGTGGGGCCCGCCATGGCGCCGACCGGCGCGTTCACGATCATCAAGTCGTTCCTCGATCCGGGCTCGGACGTGAATTCAGGCGCGTTCCGTCCCCTCACCGTCATCACACCGCCGGGCACCATCGTGAACGCCGATCCCCCGGCGCCGTGCGGCGGCATGGTCGAGGTGAAGTACTGCGTCGAGTCGGCGGTGATGGGCGCGCTCGCCCAGGCCCTCGATGGCAAGGTGGCCGGCGATCTCAAGGGCGGTGGGAACCACTGCTACGTCGGCGGCCCTCACCCGCGCACTGGCGAGACGTTCATCTTCTACGAATACCCGGCCGGGGGCACCGGGGCCTTCGAGGGCGGCGACGGCAGCAACACTGTCCGCACGTGGACCGAGAGCGACATGACCACACTGCAGCCCATCGAGGCGGTCGAGCAGCTTTATCCCGTCCGCATCGAGCGGACCGCGCTGCGTGAAGATTCTGGCGGCCCGGGCCGGTGGCGCGGCGGCCTCGGGCTGACGCGCGAGGTGCTGATCCAGACGCCGGGATCTCGGCTGTCGGTGCTCGCCGAGAAATCGGTGCTGCCGCCCTTCGGCGTGTGCGGCGGCGGCGCGGGCGCCACGAATCGCTTCTGGGTCCGGCGCAACGGCCGGCGCGTCGAGTCGTCGCCGCTTCCCGGAAAGGTCAGCGGCTTTCCTCTCGAGCTGGGCGACGTCTTGCTGATGGAATCGAGCGGCGGCGGCGGCTTCGGCGACCCGCTCGAGCGCGATCCCGCGCGCGTCATCGCCGACATCGGCGAGGGCTATGTCACGCCGCCGGCGGCGGAGGCGGCTTACGGCGTCGTGCTTCACGACGGCGCGCTGGACACCGCCGCCACCGCGGCGCAGCGCGCGAAGCTACGAGCTGGTCGGATATTGGTTCGCGTGGTCGCCGGCGCCGGGCTCGACGCCGAGGCGGGGCGTCAGATCCGCCTCGGCGCCGACGCCGCGACGCGACTCGGAGTCGGGCCGGGGGCCGTCGTCGAGCTGGTCAACCGTCGCGGTGCGCCGCTACGTGCCTGGGTTGCCGGCCTCAGCGCGCCGAGTCCAGCAGGATCATCGCCCGTGGCCGAGCTAGCGTCTGCGGCGCTGCGCATGCTGGCTATCGCGAACAACACCGAGATAGAGGTGCGGGCCGTTCACTCCGGCATGCTGGGCTGAGCCGGTAGGGCCTTCAGCAGCCCCTCACCCCGACCCACCGCCAGCCATTCCACCACCAGTGCGCACAGCCGGGCCACGGCGCCGGAGCGAAGAAGGGCACCGGCGGCGCAACGACCACGGCTCGCGGCGCCACGAACACCGCTCGCGGCGCGACGAACACCCGGTGCGGGAAGGGGCGCACGACCGGGACAGGCACCGGTACGCGCGGGCCCGCCACCACAAATCCTGGTCCGGCAACGACGACGCCGTGCCCGTGCCCACCGCGAGTCCAGGCGCTGGCGGCCGGCGGCAGCATGACGATGCTAACGGCGATTGCAAGAGCGAAAGCGAGTGCCAGGCGTTTCATGGGCTCTCCCTTCCGATGTCGATACATTTCAAGGCTACTCCCGATTCGGGTCATTCGGATCTCGCTCTCAACAGAGTTGCTGTACTGCGTCACGGTCGCGATCACGGGGATTCTGCCCACGCCAATGAGACGTCGCACCTTCGCAAAGTGTTTACAGGGGGGCTAGCAAACCCTATTGCCAGCGCGCCCGGTACCATAGGCCCCCCCACACAGGCGCATGCCTCGGCCCGCCGCGGAGCGGGGTCGAGCGAGACGGCGTTGCTGCCCGTGCGTTGCAGTTGACGCCATGTGCTACATGTAGCACAATCGGTTCGTGCGCACTGCCGGCATCCGCGAAGCCCGCCAGAACCTCTCGCTTCTCCTCGACGAGGTGCGAAAGGGGCGCGAGGTCGTCATCACGGCGAGGGGTCGACCCGTCGCAAAGCTGGTGCCGCCCGACCGCCCGCGCGGCAAGGGCGTACCGAATCTCGCGGCGTTCCGTCGCAAGATGCCGGTGCTCCATCCTTCGCTGTCCGCCACCGTCTCCGGGGACCGCGCCGATCGCCTCTAGAAGACGCGCGCCGGCGCGGCTCCGCGAGCAGCGCGCCGCGTATCGCGCCGGACTGCCGGGTCCCCTCTACTGCGATACCAGCGCACTCTTGAAGCTCTTTCTGCCCGAGCCGGGCAGCGAAGAGTTCAACGAAGTTGTCGAGGGCCGCGATGACGTTCTCGTTTCCGACCTGACGGTAACGGAGATCGTGTCGGCGGCCGCCCGCCGCCTGCACCAGGGATCGATCTCGAGGGAGATTGTGCGACGACTCTACCAGGCGATCCTCGGACGCCTCGACCAGGGTGTGTACCATCGTGTCGAGTTGACTCGCGAGGTGCACCGTCGCGCCGAACACTATCTCCTGGCTCAGTCAACGACTGGGCTGCGCGCCGCGGACGCCCTTCACCTGGCGCTCGCGACGTTGGCTCGGGCGGAGGCGGTGGCAACCTTCGACGCGAGGCTCGCCACAGCGGCGCGCGATAGCGGCCTGGCCGTCTACCCGGAGTAGGCCTCGGCGCGGCCAATTTGGCGGCCAATCGCTTGACTCCCCGGCCCCCGTCGTCCTAGGCTCATGAGGCTATGGCCCTGACATTCCGCAAACTCCATCGGCATTTCGTGGGCGAATCGAGCCCCATCGAGCTACGCAGCACGTTCGATCCCGACACGCTGGCCGCGATCCGCGCCGGCATGGACGAGTACGCCGTGCTCGTCTTCCGGGATCAGGTGTTTGCCGATGCCGAGCAGCTCGCGTTCGGCGAGCGCATGGACGGCCGGCTGCACCAGGGCACCGGGAGCCGCGCCTTCACGAAGAGCCGGCTCGGCAACGAGTCGATTTCTGACATCTCGAACCTCGATCCCGAGGGCGAGATCATGAAGGCCGACGATCGCCGGCGCCACTACACGCTGGGCAATCGCCTCTGGCACACCGACGCCTCGTTCGTCGATCCGCCCGGGCGGTACTCGATGCTCCACGCGCGGATCGTGCCACCTGTGCCGGCCGACACGGAGTACGCCGACTTGCGCGCCGCCTACGACACGCTGCCCGCGGAGATGCAGGCGCAGCTCGAGGGATTGCACGCGCATCATTCCGTCGCGTACTCGCGGCACCTGCTCGGCTTCGAGTTCACTGCCGAGGAGCAGGAGAAGGTGAAGGGCGCCGTCCACCCGCTCGTGCGCACCATTCCGCGCTCGGGGCGTCGCTCGCTCTATCTGGCGTCGCACGCCTCGCGCGTCATCGACTGGCCCCTCGCCGAGGGGCGGCTCCTTCTCCGCGATCTCATGGAGCATGCGACGCAGCCCGAGTTCGTCTACCGTCACTCCTGGCGTGTCGGCGATCTGGTGATCTGGGATAACCGGTGCACCATGCACCGCGCCCGGCCGTTCGACGACACGAAGTATCGCCGCGAGCTGCGCCGCGTGACGACCCTCGATATCCCCGAGCCCGCGCTCGCCTCGGCCGGCTCCTAGCCCGCGAGCCCCTGCCCTTGAATACTGACGGCCGCTCGCTGCTCGACGCTGCGCGCAAGCTCGTGCCCCAGATCCGCGCTGCTGCCGATGAGATCCACGAGCGGCGCGAGCTGCCCCGCCCGCTCTTCGAGGCGATGGCGGACGCCGGGCTGTTCCACATGGCGGTGCCGCGCGACGTCGGCGGCGCCGAGCTCGACCTGCCGACCTACGTCCTGATCATCGAGGAGATCGGCAAGGCGGACGCCAGCACCGGCTGGTGCCTGAACCAGGGCGCCATCTTCGGCACCTACGCGGCGCGCATGCCGAGCGCGGTGGCCCGCACGATCTGGGCCGACGTCCCGCGGGCCGTCGTCTCGAACACGCCGGCCGCGACCGCCAAGGCCATTGTCGTGCCGGGCGGCTATCGCGTCACCACGCCACCCGGAGGACAGGGGTTCAGTACCGGCTGCCGTCACGCCTCGTGGGTCGCGGCGCACGCGCAGATCGTTGAGAACGGCCAGGTCCGAATGGAAGGCAACATCCCGGAAGCGCGCTATCTCTTCGTGCCGATCGCTGAGGCCGAGCTACTCGACACCTGGCACACACGCGGCATGCGCGGCACCGGCACGCACCACTTCGCCGTGAAGGACGTCTTCGTGCCGACCGATCGGACGGTGCTCTCGCAGACCGCGCCGCTCATCCACGACGCGCCGCTCTACCGGATTCCGCGCACGCTGCTGTTCGCCTCGGGCGACGCGGCGGTGGCGTTCGGCATGGCGCGCACGTGTCTCGAGACGTTCGGCGAGCTGGCCGGAGCCAAGACACCGCGGGCCATGCCTGGGCTACTCCGTGATCAGGCGATGACGCAGATGACCATCGGCCAGGCCGAGGCTACGCTGCGCTCGGGTCGGGCTTTCCTGCTCGAGGCGGTGCGCGAGGTCTGGGCGGCGAGCACGAGCAACGCGCTCACGTTGGACCATCGCGCGCACCTGCGACTGGCAACCACGCACGGGCTGCGGCTCGCCGCGCAGATCATCGACAGCCTCTACAACCTCGCGGGCGCGACCGCGGCCTACGAGGACAACCTGATCCAGCGCCACTTCCAGGACATCCACGTCATCACGCAGCACCTGCAGGGCCGCCTCACGCACTACGAGCTGGTCGGCCGCTACGCCCTCGGGCTGAAGATCGACGAGAGCCGGCTCTAGCTTCCGTTCGTCAACACTGAGCGCCCGGTCGCGCGGAGCAGCCGCCGGTCGGCCTCCGGGCTCGGCGCCGCCGGGATGCGAAACACGACGTCCTGCGTGAACGTCCGGATCGCCCTCCCCTCGGGCCAGCGGGTGCCGAACGGCTCGCCGCCGCGCGCGACCGCGCGAATCCCGTCGCGCACGATACGCCGGAGCATGATCACGCCGCGGTCCGCCGAGCCCAGATGCTCGAGGGCGTGCACCGCGATCGTCCGCTGGCTCGACTGGGCGTCGTAGTCCGCGGGGTGGCGCTGGCGCTCATCGTACGGCCGATCGTCGGACTGCCCGAAGCCCGGTCGGCTCACCTGCTCCGGCGTGAGCCCCCAGGCGGGATCCACCTGCGCCAGCTCGAAGTTCGTCGTGTGCGTGTCGTCGTTCGGCACGGCCCAGCGGATGATCACCGGTCGGCTCGCCGGCTTCACCTCCGAAGCGTCCTCGATCTCGCGCGTGAACTGGTGAACGTTCGGCGGCATGAAGTCGCACACCCGCACCCACACGAGATCGCCCACCCGGCGCGTCGCCAGATAGACCATCCCGGCGTCGGTCAGCTTCCAATCGATCTCGGGGACGGCGCCGAAGGCCTCCGTGAACTGGTAGCCGCTGCTCAGCGCGTGCAGAAACGCGGTGTGCACCGGGTCCATGCTGTTGTCCTTCACCTGGAGCCAGTTGCACGGCAGCGTGAACTCGGCCGCCGGCATCAGCCGATAGCCCGGCACGTCGTAGCTGTCGTACATCGGAAACGGCGGCCGCCGATCGGGCGGCCCCAGGTAGGCGAACACCAGCCCGGCCAGCTCGTGCGTCGGATAGGCGCCCTGCCAGACGCGCTCGCGGAAGCGGCTGCCGGCCGGCTCGCCCGGCGTTTCTAGGCACCGGCCGTCGATGTCGTAGACCCAGCCGTGATAGCAGCAGCGAATGCCACGCTCGACGGGAATACCGTACTCGAGCGACGTGCCGCGATGCGCGCAGTGCAGGTGCAGCACGCCCACGCGCCCGCCTCGATCGCGGAAGACCACCAAATCTTCGCCGAGAATGCGCACGCGCCGCGGCGCGGGCGCGAAGTCGCGCGCGAACGCCACCGGCTGCCAGAACCGGCGCAGGTATTCGCCGCAGGGCGTCCCAGGGCCCACCTGCGTCAGCTCGGCATCCGGCGGCGGGACGTCGCGGCTCTGATATCCGCGGAACGCGCCGCTCTTCGGCTTCGCGACACGCGATCGAGCTCGTTTCACGGCACTACTTCCTTAGCGCCGACGAACGAGCGGAGTCAAGCCGCCCAGCGGGCGGGTTACCAGTGGCGATAGTGGTGGTGCCCACCACCCACGGGAACCGGCACCAGGAGACAGCCCGACGTGCCGATGGAGACGATAGCCATGAGGAGCAGGATCGGTGCAAAGCGTCGCTTCATCGTTATCACCTCCTCCCTGATTAGACGGTCCAATCGACGGGACATTTCGCCGAAAAGCGGCCCTTGAAGATTTTTCATCCTTGGATTTGCAGGGTAAGATTTGCGAGCCGTGTGCCTATTGACCTCGTCCCATCGACGACGGTAGGGTGTTTCATCGACCATGTTCTCGAGAGCCTGACGCACACTGTGACCACACCAACCGGGCACCTCTCCCGGCTCGATCCCGAGGAAGTCGCCAGAGCCGTGACGGCCTTCATCAATACCACCATCATGTCTCGCAGTCGTCAGATCCAGCCCGATGATGACCTCGAGATGGCCGGCGTCGATTCGATGGCGCTGTTGAAGGTGCTGCTCTTCATCGAGTCCGAGTTCGGGTTCTGGATGCCGGACGAGGATTTGATCGAGGAGAACATCAAGACCGCGCGGGCGATGGCGGCCTACATCTGCCGACGTGGGAGCCAGCCCTGACGCTCGGCCTGGGATGGACCAGCGCTCGCTGAGCTACGACGTCGTGGTGGTGGGCGGCGGCGCCGCTGGGCTGGCCGCCGCGGTGGCGTCAGCGCAGTCGGGCGCGCGCACAGCGCTGGTCGAGCGCTACGGATTCCTCGGGGGCATGGCGACGGCGGGCATGGTGAGCACCATCTGCGGGCTCTATCACACGTCCTCGTCCGGACCTCCCGAGCCGCTCAACGCGGGATTCGCCGAGACCGTCGCCCAGAAGCTCGCGGCCATGCCCGGCTGCGGCGCGCCCGTGCGCCGCGGGCGGACTCACGTGCTTCCCTACACGCCCTTCGCGTTCGCCTGCCTGGCCGACGAGCTCACCGCCACGGCCGGCGACCTCGACGTCTACCTGCACGCATTCCTCGCCGAGATCGAGACCAGCGCCAGGCGGGTCGAAACGCTGCGCCTGGCGACGTGGGAGCGGCGCATCGAGCTCACGGCGCGGGCCGTGGTGGACACGAGCGGCGATGCCGTCGTCGCGCACCTCGCCGGCGTGGCAACCGTGACGATGCCGCTGCCCGACCGCCAGCTCGCCTCGCTGGTCTTCGTGCTGCAACAGGTCGACACCGACGCGCTCGGCCCGGGCCCGCGCCTGGCGCTGCTGCGGCTCCTGGCCGGCGCCGAGCGCGAGGGAAGGCTTCCGAAGGGCGCCGCGAACCTCGCGCTGGCGCCGTCGCCGCAGCCCGGCGAGGTCGTGTGCAAGCTCGCGCTGAGCGGAATCACCGAGGAGCTCCCGGCGAACCGCGACTTCCTGACGCTCGCCGAGCAGGAAGGACGGCGCCGCGCGCTCGCGGTGACCGAATATCTCAAGACGCTACCTGCCTTCGCGCGGGCCTTCGTCTCGCATGCCGCTCCGCAGGTCGGCGTGCGCGAGAGCCGCGGTGTGATCGGCCGCTACCAGCTCACGCGCCACGACGTCCTGTCGGGTCGGAAGTTCGAGGACGGAGTGGTCCGGGCGAGCTGGCCCATCGAGCTGTGGCAGGAAGGACGCGAGGGCGCCACGTACGAGTTTCTCCAAGACGGGAGCTCCTATGACATTCCGCTCCGCTGTCTGCAGGCGCGCGACCTCGACAACCTGTTCGTCGCCGGGCGCTGCATGAGCGCCACGCACGAGGCCCTGGGCTCGGCGCGCGTGATCGGCACTTGCCTCGCCACCGGCGAGGCGGTCGGCTGCTCGGCGGCGCGCCGCGCGGAGGCGCGATGAACCTGGTCGATCTGCTCCACGCGTCAGCCGAGCGCTACGCGGCACGCCGCGCGCTGACCGACGTGCGGTCGGGCCGCTCGCTGAGCTACGGACAGCTCGCGCGCGAGGCACAGCGGGTCGCCGCATTCCTGAAGGCTCAGGGCGTCGAAGCCGGCCAGCGCATCGGGCTCCTGGCTCCGAACGACCTCACGTACGTGCCCGCCGCCTTCGGCCTTCTGGCCGCCGGCGGCTGCCTGGTGCCGCTCGCCAGTAACCTCACGCCGACGGAGATCGCCGAGATCGTGCGCGAGGTGCAGCTGAATGCCTGCCTCGCCTGGCCCGGGGCCGAGGCGCCCCCCGGCGCCGCCCGCGTCGTCCTGGACGGTGGCGAGTGCGCGAACTTCACCTTCTCTTGGCTCGATCGCGACGCGCGGTCGCCGGACGAGTTCTATTCGCTCGATCCCGCGTTCATCAGATTCACGTCCGGCACCACCGCGCGGAGCAAGGGCGTGGTGCTGTCCCATGCCGCCACTGCCGCGCGCGTCGAAGCCTCGGACCGCGTGCTGAGGTTCAGCGAGGAAGACCGGATCCTCTGGGTCCTCCCGCTCGCCTATCACTTCGCCGTCACGATCGTCGCCTACGTGCGGGCGGGTTCGCACGTCCTGCTCTGCCCCGACACGCTGCCGAGGGCAATGGTCGACGCGATCCGGCGTCTCACGCCGAGCGTGCTCTACGCCGCGCCCCTCCATTTCGAGCGCATGGCGAATCTCGGCAAGAGCGAGCGGCTCTCGAGCATTCGCGTCACGCTCTCGACCGCGGCGCCGATCTCGCCCGCGGTGATGGAGCGCTTCGAGTCCGCGTACGGCGTACCGGTTGGACAGGCCTACGGCATCATCGAGGCGGGGCTTCCGTGCATCAACCTCGGCACCGAGGGGCTTCCCGTCACATCCGTCGGCCGGCCGGTTCCCGGCTACGACGTGGCCGTGCTCACCGACGACGGCACGCCCCTGCCGCCTGAAGAGCTGGGTGAGATCGGCGTGCGGGGCGACGGGCTCTTCTCCGCGTACTACGCCCCCTGGCGGCGGCGCGAGCAGATCATGAGCAACGGCTGGTTCCTCACGGGCGACCTCGGCCTCCTGGACAAGGCGGGCGCCCTCCACCTCAAGGGGCGGAAGAAGACCGTCATCTTCGTGGCCGGCCTCAAGTTCTTCCCCGAGGAGGTCGAGGACTGCATCAACCAGTTTCCGGGCGTCAAGGAATCGCGCGTGTTCAGCCGGCCGCACGCGCGAGTGGGCGAGGTGGCGTGCGCCGAGGTCGTCGTCGACCCACGGCACCTCGACGCCTTGAAGACCCATTGCACCCGAGTGCTGTCGGCTTACAAGGTCCCGGTCGAGTTCACGGTGGTCGACGCGGTTCCCCGGACACCGAGCGGCAAGATTCGACGCTGACGAGAAGGAGCGCGCTATGCGAGTGACGGCGGCAGTCCTGTACGACACGAAGAAGCCCGTGGTGGTGGAAGACGTCGAGCTCCTCGAGCCCGGTCCCCACGAGGTCCAGGTGCGGTGGGTCGCCAACGGCGTCTGCCACAGCGACCTGCACGTGATCACCGGTGACTCGCCTCATCCTCTGCCGGTGGTGCTGGGCCACGAGGCGGCGGGCGTCGTGGAGAAGGTCGGCGCCGGCGTCGAGACGGTGGCGCCGGGCGATCACGTGTGCTCCAGTTACATCCCGTCGTGCGGGAAGTGCTGGTACTGCATCGGCGGCCAGCCGACGATGTGCGCGCTCCGCGACAAGCCGCGCTGGTTCATGTTCGACGGCACCGCGCGCTTTCAGAAGGACGGGCGCCCGCTTCACCACTATCTCCAGGTCGCCGGGTACGCGACACACTCGGTGCTGCCGGAAGAGAGCGTCATACCGATCCGGAAGGACGCGCCGCTCGACGTCGTGTGCCTCGTGAGTTGCGGCGTGCTCGCGGGCGCCGGGCCGGTCTTCAACCGCGCCAAGGTTCCGCCGGGCGCCACCGTCGCCGTCTGGGGCTGCGGCGGTGTCGGGCTGAACACCATCCAGGCGGCACGCCTGGTCGGCGCCGCGAAGATCATCGCCGTCGACGTGATGCCCCGGAAGCTCGTGTGGGCCGAGGAGTTCGGCGCCACCCACGTCGTCGACGCCTCACGGGAGGATCCCGTCTCCCGCGTGCAGGCGCTCGCCGGCCGAGGCGGCGTCGATTTTGCGTTCGAGATGGTCGGGACTCAGCGGACGATGGAACAGGCGCTACTGGCGACTCACCGCGGTGGCACCTGCGTGGTCGTCGGCGTGTCGCCCGCCGGAACGCGCCTGTCCATCGATCCGTCGCTGCTCCTGCAACAGCGCGTGCTCACCGGCAGCTCGTTCGGCGGCGGCCACCAGCGCAGCGACGTGCCGATGCTGATCGATCTCTACATGAGCGGCAAGTACCGCCTCGACGAGATGATCAGCCGCCGCCTGCCCCTCACCGAGCTGAACCACGCGTTCGACATCATGCTGCAGGGCGAGGTCAAGCGGAGCGTCATCGTCTACTCGTAGTCCGCTCGAGCCGGTCGTCGCGACTAGACGGCCTTGGCCATGGCGGCGGCGCGGCGACGCAGCTCGTCCTCGGGCACGTCCTCCTTGTGCGTCCCGACGTGCCAGACGTGCCCGAACGGGTCCTCGATGGTGCCGGTCCGGTCGCCGTAGAACTTGTCCTGCACCGGATGTAGAATTTTCGCGCCCTCGGCCACCGCGGTTTTCACGGTCGTGTCGACGTCGGGGACGTAGAGCATGATGCCGACAGGCGAGCCGCCGAACTTCCGGGGCCCGCGCGCGTCCATCTCAGGGTGCTCGTCGGCCAGCATGATGATCGAATCGCCGATGTTGATCTCCGCATGCCCGATCTTTCCGCCGGGCCCGGGGATGCGCATGCGCTCGGTCGCGCCGAAGACGCGCTTGTAGAAGTCGAGCGCGCGCGCCGCGCCGTCGACGATCATGTAGGGCGTGGCGTTGTGATATCCGTCCGGAACAGGCTTCACCTTGCTCATCGATTCCCTCCATTGGTTTGCGGGACCTCGGACATCCTCGGAGACTGCTCACCTCCATGCTACGCCCGCCTGCCAGTCTCTCCGTTCGTGAGTGTCAGGTAAGGCGCTTGCCGCGAGTTGCCGGGACGAGCTGTCCGTAGCGCACGCCCTTCACGGCCAGAAGCTCGTTGGCGATGGTGCGGATCCGGCGCGCCGAGCCGCGCAGCGCAATGACCTCGAGGCAGGAGTGCTCGTCCAGATGCACGTGCAGGCTCGCGGTGATCGACCGGTAGCCATGGTGCTGGATGTCCGTCAGCTTGTCCGCGAGCGCGCGGGTCTCGTGGTCGTAGACGAGCGTCAGGACACCCACGGTCTCCCCCGGCGCCGCGGCCCATTCTTCCTTGACGAGCTCGCCGCGGAGCAGGTCGCGCACGAACTCGCTCCGGTTGCCGTACCGGCGGCCGGCGCGGAGGCGATCCAGCGTTCGCATCAGCCGGGCCGGTAGCGAGACGGTGAACCGGACGGCCCGCCTCTCTCCCATGGGGAGGAAATGTACTGGATCGGGCGTGAGCCGTGTGGTATTACCTTTTCTCCGATGTTCATACGTCACACGGCCGCTGGTCCGCGTGCCGCCACGGGCCTGATTCTGTTCGCCGGCCTGCTGACCACGGCGGCATCATTCGCCCAGCAGACTCCACCGCCAACACCGGAGACGCCGCCCGCGATCCAGCAGGAGTCGCCGCCCGCCGTCAAGCAGGAAGCGCCGCCGCCGACGCGCCCGGAAGAGCAGCCTACCCTGCCTCCGGTCGTCGTGACGGCGCCGCCGCCGGTCTCCGCGTCGTCGGAGGTCTTCATTCCCGGGCGCGACTTCGAGCTGCGTCCGCATGGCCGGCCGGCCGACATCTTGCGCCTCATCCCCGGGTTCGTCATCAGCCAGCACCAGGGCGGCGGGAAGGCCGAGCAGTACTTTCTCCGCGGCTTCGACGCCGACCACGGCACCGACGTCGCCCTCTTCGTCGACGGGCTACCGGTCAACCTGCGCAGCCACGCCCACGGCCAGGGCTATGCCGATCTCCATTTCCTGATCCCCGAGACCGTGCAGCGCCTCGATGGCTTCAAGGGCCCGTACTTCGTCGAGTACGGTGACTTCGCCACCGCCGGCGCGGTGAACTTCGTCCTCCGCGACCTCGTGGAGGAAAACTACGCCGAGGCGTCCGGCGGCTCGTTCGGCACGATGCGCTACCTCACACTGCTCTCGCCCACGCGCGACGCGCTCAAGACTCTGATTGCGGCCGAGTACTACCGAAGCGACGGGCCCTTCGAGCATCCGAACGGCTACAACCGGTTCAACATCCTCGGCAAGGCGAAGGGCACCCTGGTCGAGGGCATGGATCTTTCCGTCTGGGCCTCGTACTACTGGGCCAGCTGGCACGGCTCGGGCGAGATCCCGGTCCGGGCGGTGCGCGCGGGGCTCCTCTCGCGCTTCGGCGCCATCGATCCGAACGAGGGCGGCCAGACGCAGCGGCTCAATCTGAACGCGGACTGGGCGTGGCGTCTCGACGAGGCCCAGACGATCGCGGTGCGCGGGTATGGCAGCTACTACACGCTGGACCTGTTCAACAACTTCACCTTCTTTCTCACCGACCCGGTCAACGGCGACGAGATCAATCAGCGCGACCGCCGCTTGCTCGCCGGCATCAACGCCCAGTACCAGCATCAGAGCAAGCCGTTCGGCGTGAGCCTCATCAGCACCGCCGGCTTTCAATACCGCATCGATACGCCACGCGTCATCTTGGGCACGTCGATCCAGCGTCACCAGACCGGACGCACCCAGGACGTCAGCATCGTCGAGCAGTCCTACTCGCCCTTCGTGAAGTTCGATTTTGTACCGGTCCCCTGGCTTCGCTTCGTCACCGGCGCGCGCGGCGACATCTTCACTTACAACGTGAGCACGCGGGTAAACACGACCGGCGCCGATACGAACGGCTACGTCGCGAAGGCGCGCCCCAACGTGAAGGCCAACCTCGTGCTGGGGCCGTGGTGGGACACAGAGTTGTTCGCCAATGCCGGCACGGGCTATCACAGCAACGACGCGCGCGCGGTGGTGGCCGATCCCACGCTGACGGCGCTGCCGACGGCGCTCGGCTACGAGTTCGGCCTACGGACCAAGATCATCCCGCGGGTCGAGATGTCGGCGACGTACTGGTTCCTCAACCTCGCCAGTGAGCTGGTGTTCGTCGGCGACGAGGGCACGACCGAGGCGCGCGGGCCGAGCCACCGGCAGGGGTTCGAATTCGCGATGCGGGCGAAGCTTCTCGATTGGCTCACGTTCTCGGGCGACGTGACGTCGAGCCACGCCACCTTCGACACGGGCGGCGCAGTGGCGCTGGCCCCGCTGGTGACGTCCCGCGCCGACCTGACGGCCCGCTTTCCATTCGGGCTGGCGGCGAGCTTCGCGATGCGCTATCTGGCCGACCGCTGGGCCGACGAGGATCGCACGCAGACCGCGCGCGGCTATCTCCTCTTCGACTTCACCGCCCGCTATCGCTACAAGTGGATCGAGGCCTTCTTCAGCATCGAGAACCTCACCAACACCGACTGGCGCGAAGCCCAGTTCTTCTTCACCTCGCGCCTCGCCGGCGAGCCCGCCGGCGGTGTCCCCGACATCCATTACACCGCCGGCACCCCCCGCTCCTTCACCGGCGGCCTAGCCCTCCGCTTCTAACCCCGCCCCCCGCGGGGCGTGGTCGCTCAAGCCAGGTGGCGCGTAGTGTCGGGAAGTCGCGATCAAGAGCCCACGCCACCCGCTCGATCTTCCGATGCTCGCGTGAACCCAGGGGCGCTCGCCGCCCGACGCCTCCGAACGGTCCAGCCGTCGAGCAACGCAGTTCGGGGTCGGCGGGGGGTGGGGTGGGCTCCTCGCCGGCCCGTGTAGGCACGGCCGACTCCAAGCCCCGTGGAAAATTTGGTCGTGGCGAAAGAAACGCGCGCGGGCCGGCGAGGAGCCCACCCC
>JBKPCO010000215.1:0-7243 GCA_046727415.1 Candidatus Methylomirabilota bacterium | reverse complement strand
TCTCGGTACGCTGATGGGATGTACGCGAACTCGAGACGGATCTCCTTCAGCTTCCTCGCCTTCAAGGCCTCGGCGGGGAACTCCACGTCCAGCGGTTGGATGGCTTCTTGCCCGGGGTCGAGGCGCTCACTGCCGTACGCGATGAACTTCAATGTCGGCTCGGTCCGCGCGTCCTCGAGTTTGATGGGCTGTCCCTGAGCATCTATGTAGAGAAGCCGTCCCTCGAGCGGCCGCACCGTCTGATTCGCCGACGTGTTCTTCAGCCTGAGCATGCCCGTGAGCTTGGCCGCGGTGACGATCCGGTCGGACCCTTTCTCGATCCGCTCCGCGACCTTCATGTCTGTGATTTCGCCCGTGACGATTCCGGCCTTCACCGTCGACGCCGCGGGCGTGACCGCGTATGTCCTGTCTTCGATTGGCGCGGCCACGGCCGCCGGGTGCGACACAGGACCGAAGTTCATCCAGCCCACGAGAGCCACGAGCACGGCGCCCAGGCCCCACCGCCAGAAAGCGTCCTTCTTCTGGGCAGGACGCTCGGTGGCGAGGAACTTGCGCTGAGCGACGATTGGGATTACCGCCACGCTGAACGCGACGACAGCCGTTGCGAGAATTCCTGCGTCCAGATAGAACCGCAGGGACCGCAGAATCCAGCTCCCGCCGATGCTGCCGACGAGGCCGAGAGTGATGTCCCAGCTCAGCCCGTAACCCCCGCGCTTCATGACCCAGCCTGCCAGTAAGCCCGCCAGCACTCCCGCGAGAATCCACGTCAAGAACGTCATGACTCTTCCTCCTGCGTCTTCTGGGTACCGCACAGCCGCATCACTTCTCGATACCGTCCCACGTGTCGCGCCACCACGCGATTTGCCTCCAGTGGATCGACCACGAGCCCGCCGTCTCGGAGCCGGAGCAGTGGTCGGCCTGTTGCCGTCTTCTCGCACCAGTAGGGCCGCGAGCATCTCGATCGCCTGCGGGTCGAGGGCCCGATCGTCGATCATCACCTGTCCGGTGGAGCCGGCGAGCGCCCGGACGCGTTCGACCGCCGCGGTGGAGCAGACGATGACGTCGGCGCGCCGAACCAGGCGACCGAGTGCCGCCCTCTCCGCTGGGCAGACTCCGACGCTGGACGTCGCCGGTTCGAATCCGGCTGCCGCTCGAACTCATGGGGTTAACGGGGAGACCCGTAACCCCATCCCGTAATTGCCGCTTGCTACAGTCGCCTCGTAGAGAAGCTCCTGCGAGCGGAGCCGAGACTCCCCGTGTCCCCGAATACGCACTGAGCTTCCGTCCGCGAGGATGCGCCGAGCCTTCACGGTGTCGGCGAGCTGGATCTCGAGGATCTGACGGACCTGGCTCTGGAGGCAGAGATCCAGCACCGGGAACGCGATCTCGACGCGGCGGTCGAGATTGCGAGGCATCCAGTCCGCGGAGGAAAGCAGACATTCAGCGTGCCCACCGTTCTCGAAGTAGGAGATCCGCGCGTGCTCGAGGTAGCGGTCGACGATGGAGATGACACGGATTCTCGACGATAGCCCGAGCATTCCGGGGCGCAGGCAACACATGCCGCGCACAATCAGGTCGATCCGCACGCCCGCCTCGCTGGCGCCGTACAGCTCCTCGATCAGACGGCGATCGACGAGGCCGTTCATCTTCGCGATGATCCGCGCGGGGCGCCCGGCGCGGGCATGGGTCGCCTCGCGGCGGATGCGCTCGACGAGCCCTTCGCGCAAGTCCGTGGGCGCGAGCAGAAGGTGATGGAATTCACGTGGGCGCATATGACCGGTGAGGAGATTGAACAGCGCGGTGAGGTCGTCGCCGAACGAGTCGCGGCAGGTGAAGAGCCCGAGATCGCCGTAGACGCCGCCCGTCCGTACGTTGTAGTTCCCGGTGGCGAGGTGACAGTAGCGTCGCAGGCCATCGGTGTCTTGCCGGACGACGAGGCACGCCTTGCAGTGAGTCTTGAGGCCGGCGCGGCCGTAGACGACGTGGGCGCCCACCTCCTCGAGCGCGCGCGCCCAGCGGATGTTCGCCTCCTCGTCGAAGCGCGCCTGCAGCTCGACGAGGACGGTGACCTCCTTGCCATTCTCGACGGCCGTGCGCAGCGCGTGCGCGATGGGCGAGGCCGGGCTCACGCGGTAGAGCGTCATTTTGATGGCGAGCACCTTGGGATCGACGGCGGCCTCGTGCACGAAGCGGGTGACCGCGTCGAAGGCGTGGTAGGGGTGATGCGCGAGAACGTCCCCTGCACGGATCGCGGTCCAGACGTCGGACGCGCTCTCGAATGCCGGGACCGGCTGTGGCGGCAGCGGGCGGTCCTTCAGCCGAGGGAGATCGAGGGCCGCATAGAGCTGGAACAGATCCGAGAAGGCGGTGAAGGCTTCGCCCTCGTACAGGTCCTCGGGCGAGAGCTCCAGCTCGTCGAGCAGCATGGCCAGGATGTCGGATGGCAGATCCGCGTCGTACTGCAGGCGCACGGCCGTCCCGAGGCGGCGCTCCCGCACGCCCTCTTCGATGCTGGCGAGCAGATCCGCGGCACCACCCCGCGCGTGTAGATCTGCGTCGCGCGTGACCCGGATGGCGCTGCTCGACACGATGTCGTAGCCGTTGTAGATGCTCGGCAGGTGCTGACGAATCACATCCTCGAGCAGCATGAAGACGTGCTTGCCGGTAGGATCGGGCAGCGCGACAAAGCGCGGGAGGACCTGGTTCGGGAGGTGGATCACGGAGAGCGAGCTCATAGACAGCGCCGAAGGCGTCGACGGTCGGATGGAGACCACGAGGCACGGCGAGCGGTTACCAAGGTAGGGGAAGGGGTGGCCGGGATCAACGGCGAGCGGCGTCAGCACGGGCAGCAGCGTGCGGCGGAAGTACTCCTCGAGAAAGTGCTCTTGCTCGTCGCTGACCTCCTTGGGGCGGCGCAGGAGGATCCCCTCGGCGATGAGCAACGGCTGGATCTCGCCAAGGAAGCAGTGGTGCTGAGCATCGGCCAGCTCACGGACTCGCGCCGCGACAGCCTTTGTCGTCTCCGCGGGCGTGAGCCCATCGGGCCCCGCGGTGTGATCGCCCGCGTGGATGCGGCGCTTCAGCGCCGCCACCCGCACCATGAAAAACTCGTCGAGGTTCGAGCTGAAGATGGCGAGAAACTTCACTCGCTCGAGCAAGGGCACGCTCGGATCCTGCGCCTCCTCGAGCACACGCCGATTGAACTCGAGCCACGAGAGCTCGCGGTTGACGAACGCGCCCGAGTTCATTCAGCCTCTCCGAAAGGTCTCGCGCAGGAGAATGGCGTCGCGAATTCCGCGCGTGCACACCGCCAGCGACAAGTAGCCGCCGAAGACCATGACCTCTTCGATGACGATGGCGCCGGCTAGGATGATGTCGACGCGCTCGGCCTTGAGGCTGCGGATCTTCCGGCGCTTTCGTTGGGAGAGACCTTCGAGTCTCTCCCGGACGGCCGTGACGTCGGACTGGTGGAGCCGCAGCCCGTGGCGGCGCGCGCGCTCACTATGAGCACGGAGGTGGATGCCGGCCAGAGTGCGGACGGTGCCTCCGAGACCCACCACGATCTCGCCACGCGCGGCGGGAGGCAGACCGATCATGAGTTGCGTGCGGATCTCGCGGCGAAGTGCTCGAAGCTCGAGCGACGTGGGCGGATCGTGGCGAACAAAACGGCGCGTGGTCCGGACGGCGCCGAGCGCGAGGCTCGCCATAGAGACGACCTTGCGGTGCCGTACCCGGCTGAGCTGGAGGCTGGCGCCGCCCAGGTCTACGACGAGGCCGTTGTCGAACGCCAAGCTCTTGAGGGCGGCATCGACGCCGAGCCGCGCCTCGTCTCGCGCGCTGAGGACCTGCACGTCGATGCCCTCGTCGCGGCGGAGCCGGTCGAGTAGCCGCTCGCGGTTCTCGGCGTCCCGCACCGCCGACGTGGCGACGGCGACGATGCGCGGGCCTCGACCATTCGGAAAGTACCGCGCGAAGAAGCGGTGCACGGTCCTCAGTGTCGCGTCGATCGCCTCGCGGGGCAGGGTGCCGGGCGCGCCGCCGCCCAGTCGCGTAGGCACACGCTCCTCGGCGAGCACACGATAGCCCGTGTCGGGGGTGACTCGCGCGACCAGCAGGCGAACGGCCGTCGATCCGAGATCGACGACTGCGACCAGCTCGGCCGGCTCAGCCCCGCTGGATCGCAACGCCGGCCCTATCGGTCATATGTCTCGCCCGTCCACGGCGGGCGGCGGGTCAGCCCGAGGTTCGGTGATCTCGGCGGGGCCGGCGAGGGTTCTGAGGATTCGTGGCTTGAGGAACCAGCGGAGCCGCCCGTCGGCGGCGGGACCGTCTGGAAGGTCCACCAGAGCCGCGCCGCCCGTCGCGAACGCGAGCCGCTCGCCCTGCGCGGCGCCGAGCAGGCGCGCGAGCAGCGCGCCGAGGAGCGGCTCGTGGCCGACGAGGGCGATCCTGGCGCCGGGCGGATGAATCTTCAACGCGGCAACGATGCCGTCGACGCTGGAGCGAGCAAGTGCCGGCTCGATCGTGGGCGCGATGTTGGCGAAGGCACGCGCGGCGATCTCAGCGGTCGCCCTGGCGCGGGGAAGCGGGCTCGTCAGCAACAGGTCTGGCCGACGCGTGACCCGGGCGAGCCCTCGCGCTGCGAGGTGGAACTTGGCCTTACCGTCGGGAGTGAGCGGACGCTCGTCGTCGGGAACGCCGGGCGTTCCTCGCGGTATCGCGGCGGCGTGGCGAATCAGTAGGAGCTTCATTGGTCAGCCAGCCTTTCTTGCGATGACGAGGGAGGGGCGAGAAGCCGTCCCCGCAGTCGGGTCCCACCGTTTCGGCGCCTCGCGGTCACAGCGATTCGCGTAGGCGCGCGCGGCATCGTGCGCATCGTCGAACTCGACGACGACCTCGATGTAGGGACTGAAGTCGGGTCCGGAGCGTCGGACCCGGAGCTTGGCGCCCTCGGGCTCGGCGCCAATCGTGTGACGCAGGAGGTCGATGAAGCGCCGGCATTGCAAGAATGCGCGCCCGACGTAGTCAATTTCGCTCCCGGAAGCCGGTACTTCATCAGAGGGAACAGTCCCCAGCGCGATGAGGTCAAAAGCCATGCTCTCTTACACTTTCTCTTTCCGGGCGTGTAACGTCAGTTCAGCCGAGCGCGGAGGCTGCGCTCGTTGAAGGGCTGACATCGGTCGCTTCTGTTCCGCGGAGGCAGCGGCTAACTGTCGCGGCGGGTCGAAAAGCCTTAGCCGCGAACGGTCGGGGAGCCTCAATGAGGAGTACATGGCCAGCGACCGACCCTCAAGGCTCCGAGCCTGAGTGGAGTCTGACTCGAGGAGCACGCGACCGGTCACTGGAGCGCCGTCGGTGGCGAACTTGAGGGCCAGCTCGTGCCGAGTCTCGTCGATCTTGACGGGCGCCCTCGACCATCGCGCGGGGACGGGAGATGCACTCTGGCTTTATGTCCGAACACCCCGACCTCCTGCCGCTTCCGGCAACTCCTGAAACTCTCTAGCTCGATCTAGGCATTCATATTCGGTATGTTTTATATAACATATAGTAGTTGTATGATATAAGAAAGTCAAGACAGATGTAAGGCGACGTATCTCGCGAGGGTGAGACGCCGAAGATACGGGAAGATCGTCGACTGTCGCAGGAGGATCTTCGAAATGACGAGAGAACTCAGGTGCGCTGATCTGATGCCCGGCTGCGACTTCGTGGCTCATGGCACGCATGACAGCGACGTGATGAAGAAGACGGCGGAGCACGCGAAGCGTGCTCACAGAATGATCGCGATCGGGATGGAAGTCGAAAAAAAGGCGCGAGCGGCGATCCGGGATGTCGTGGGCGAGCTGGCGGCCGGGAGGTAAGTCTTTCAAGGCCGGGTCTTTCAACTCTGAGCCGGGAGCGAAAATGCGCGAGAACAAAGCAAGGCTTCTTCTCATTCTTTCGCAGGACATGCTGGATCAGGCTCGCGTCATCGCGGGCAGAGCGACGATCGTGCTCAAGCTGCCGGTGAGCCTCCAGATCGTTTTTCGTGCGCTTATCGGGGTGGGGCTGAAGCGCGAAAGCCACACCGCGCTTTTCGCCAGTATCGAGAGCCAGGCCAGGGCCGTTCGCCAACAGCGGCGCAGAGCGGGTGGCGCAGGTGAAGGCAGGAAGCTGGCGTCTGGACATCAAGTAGGTGGAGCGGTCACTACGCAGCGGTGACTGTCGGTACGGGTTTTTCAGGCGTGCGCCCGCCAGAGCTTGCGTTGGGCCACGATGAGACTTGCCGCCCCGATGAACGCGACCACAGTCGTTACTAGAATGCCCATGTCCGCTGCCTGGAGGATCCAGGTCGCTAGCGTGCTCCCCGCGAGCGCGATCGCGAGGTCCGGCAGTAGCCCGTGGCCGCCGTTTTTCATGACAATCCCGGCTAACCCGCCACCGAGGAGACCGATGACGACTGCCGCGAGAAACATTTCGAAGGCGACGCTCATCTTCTGTCGCCGCTGCGTTGCGGCACGAAGCCGTGACGGCTCTGAACGAAGTTCTGTGTCTCGCGGTATGTGGCCATTCAAGCTCTCGTTCGGAAGAGGTCGTTTTGCCGGGGCTTGTTCTCCCGTGGCGGCCAGACGCCCGCCGCGTACTCGTTCAGCGCTTGCAGCAGTACCATGCGGAGCGTTGTGTTTTCGCGGGCGGCGCGGATACGCGAGGCCTGCTGGACTTCCCGCGGGATGCCGTGCAGCAAGTAGATTCCGGTCATAGCCATGCGGGCGAGTACGCGATTCGGCACCATGCGGCCCTCTCTTTCATTGAAAGGCTGAGTGTGACCATCTTTAAAATGATATATATCATATATCTTAAATATAAGCTATAGCTACGATCGGTTTCAGAAAGACTGGTACGCTTTATGTTTGAACACATCATGCAGATGGGTCCAATACTCGTTCTCGCGGGCCTCATAGCCGGCTGGATGGCCGAAGCCGCCTCACGCGCGGGAGGCTATGGATTCATCGTCGACATGGTTCTCGGTCTCATCGGCAGTATGATCGGAGGCGCGATCGTCTGGGTTTTGATCTCCAGTAACATCGGGATGCTGGCGATGTTGCTGATCGGATGCGGCGGTGCGGCGCTCGCCATCGTCGCTCAGCGGCAGCTATGGCGCTCGGCCTTCCTCGGAGCATGAGGCGGTGAAGCCACCCATGGTGAAACGGGCGGCCGGCCGCCCGCTCAGCAGTCGACGAGGGGCTCAGGCGCGTTCAGTGCGTGG
>JBKPCO010000214.1:0-15997 GCA_046727415.1 Candidatus Methylomirabilota bacterium | reverse complement strand
TTTTCTGAGCTCCGGAGCCTGCCGCGCTTCCGGCCCCGGCGGGCGCGGAAGTGACGAGAGCAGTGATGTCCTCCCCAGGGTCAGCAATAACGCCGATCAAAGTCCCGATGGGCGCAGAGCTACCGGCCGGGACGAGGATTTTGCGCAGAACGCCGGCACCGAACGCTTCCATTTCGACGTCGGCCTTGTCCGTCTCGACCTCGGCCAAGATGTCGCCGCCCTGGATCCGGTCCCCTTCCTTCTTGAGCCACTTGATGATCTTGCCGCTCTCCATCGCGTCGGAGAGCTTGGGCATGACGACCTTCGTGACGGCCATGGCTCAGTGCCCGTTCGCGTTGCAGACGCGGCGAATAGCGGCGGCAATCCGATCCTTCGACGGCGTCTTCAATCGCTCGAGATTGCGCGCGTAGGGCATGGGAGCGTTGGCGCCGGTCACCCGCTCGACCGGCGCGTCGAGGTCGTCGAACGCCTGCTCGGTGACCGACGCGGCGATCTCGGAGCCCATCCCGGCGAAGCCCGCGCCCGCTTCCACGACCACGACCCGGTGAGTCTTGCGCACCGAGCCAATGATCGTCTCGGTGTCCATGGGCCGGAGCGTGCGTGGATCGACGAGCTCGACGGAGATGCCTTCCTTTTCCAGCTCCTCGGCCGCCTCCATCGCCCGGTACATCATGCCCATGTAGGCGATGACGGTGACGTCCGTCCCCTCGCGCCGCACGATCGCCTTGCCGAGCGGGATGGTGAATTCCGGATCCTCCGGCACCTCGCCCTTCACGGCGTAGAGCGTCTCGGACTCGATGAAGATGACCGGGTTCTCGTCGCGGATCGACGACTTGAGCAGTCCCTTGGCGTCCATCGGCGTCGTCGGCCGCACCACCTTGAGTCCCGGCACGTGATAGAAGTACGTCTCCATCGATTGCGAGTGCTGCGCCGCCAACTGCGCGGCGGGGCCGCCGGGGCCGCGGATGACGATCGGCACGTTGAACTGGCCGCCCGACATGTAATACATCTTGGCCGCCGAGTTCACGATCTGATCGAGCGCGAGCAGCGCAAAGTTGAAGGTCATCATTTCGATGACCGGCCGCAGGCCCACCATCGCAGCGCCGATCCCGACGCCTGTGAACCCCGATTCGGCGATCGGCGTGTCCACGACCCGCTGCGGGCCGAAATCTTTCAGGAGTCCCTGCGTCACCTTGTAGGCGCCCTCGTACAGGCCGACCTCCTCGCCGATCACGAACACGCGCGGATCGCGCTGCATTTCCTCGCGCAACGCCAGGTTCAGGGCCTCGCGATAGGTCATCACCGCCATCTCACGACTCCTTGTAGATGTCGGTGAAGAGCGCCTCGCCCGGCGGCTCCGGCGAGGCATCCGCGAACGCGACCGCCTCGTCGACGCGGTCGTTGACGTCCTTCTCGATCGCCCGCACGTCGGCCTCGGAGAACACGTCGGCCGCCAGCATCTTCTCGCGGAACAGCACGATCGGGTCGCGCAGCTTCTCGCGCTCGACCTCTTCCTTCGTGCGGTAGACCGCGCCGGCCGGGTCGCGCATCGAGTGGCCGCGGTAGCGGTAGGTATCGGCCTCGAGGAGCGCGGGCGTCTTCTGCTTCCGCGCCCGGGCGACCGCGCGCGCCACTGCCTCGCGGACCGCCAGCACGTCCATGCCGTCCACGCGCTCGGACGGGATGCCGTAGGTCTGGCCGAACTTCCAGATCTCGGTCTGCGCCAGCGCGCGCTCGACCGAGGTGCCCATGGCGTAGCGGTTGTTCTCACAAAGGAAGATCACCGGCAGCTTCCAGAGGGCCGCCAGGTTCATCGACTCGTGAAATTCCCCCTCCGGCACCGCGCCGTCGCCGAAGTAGCAGACGACGACCTGATCGCCGCCCTGGTACTTGATGGCGAAGCCCACGCCCGCTGCGATCGGCAGGTGCGCGCCAACGATCGCGTGGCCGCCGAGGAAGTTGACGCTCTTGTCGAAGAGGTGCATCGAGCCGCCCTTGCCCCCGGAGAGCCCGTCGCGCCGGCCGTAGAGCTCGGCCATGGTGCGCTTGGGATCCGCGCCCTTGGCCAAGCAGTGGCCGTGCTCACGATAGGCGGAGATCACGTAGTCGTCCGCTCGCAGCGCGGACGTCGCGCCGACCGCCACCGCCTCCTCGCCGATGTAGAGATGGAGGAATCCGCCGATCTTGCCGAGGGTGTACGCCTCCGCGGCCTTCTCCTCGAACCGGCGGATGAGGAACATGTCGGTTAAGAGCTGCTTGGCGAGGGTCGCGTCAACGCTCGGCGCCGCCTCGCTTCGTGTTGGTGTCTTGGCCATGACCTCTCCTGCTACCAGCGCATGATGCTGAGATCGTCCACCGAAAGCCGCCGGCGGATGCGGAAGATCGCTACGATGATCGCGAGGCCGACGGCCACCTCGGCCGCCGCCACTGCCATCACGAAGAAGACGACCGCCTGGCCGTCGAGGTTCCCGGCTCGTTGCCCGAAGGCGACGAGCGCGAGGTTCGCCGCGTTCAGCATCAGCTCGATGGACATGAAGATGACGAGCGGATTGCGGCGGATCACGACGCCCACGGCGCCGATCGTGAACAACACGGCGGACAGGGTCACGTAGAAGCTCTCAGGAACCATCTCTATCCATCATAGGGCATGGGCCCAGGACCGCCAGTATGCCCCCGCCGGCCGGATTACGCCCGGCGCCGGGCCAGCAGCAGCACGCCCACCATGGCCGCCAACAGGAGCACCGATGTCAGCTCGAAAGGAAAGAGGTAGCTGGTGAAGAGCAGCCGGCCGACCGCGGTGACGGTGCCGGCCGGGCCGCCTGGCCCCGGCGCGCCGCGCAGCCGCGCGGTCATCACGAACACGAGCATGAGGAACAGGAGCGCGCCGACCGGTGCCGCCAGCAGGCGGACGCCGCGCCGGGGATCGGGGCCGGTCTCCTCCTTGCCGGGAATCAGTACCATGATCGCGAAGACGAACAGCACCATGATCGCCCCGGCGTAAACGATGACCTGCGCCGCGGCGAGAAACTCGGCGCCCAGCATCAGGTAGAGCGCCGCGATGGATCCGAGATTGAGGACCAGGAAGAGGGCGCCGTGGATCGCGTTCGTCCGCAACACCAGGCCCAGCGCCGAGCCCGTGGCGACCAGAGCCACGATGAAGAAGGCCACGTACGCCATCACGGCTTCCGGTCGGGCGGCAACGGAATGGGCGAGCGCGGACGGCCGTCGGCGTGGGCGGGCTCGAGCGATAGCAGCATTTCCTTGGTGTAGATCATGCCGCCGCGGCTGTACGAGGAGAATTCGAGGATACCCGTGTCCATGCGGATCGCGTCCTCCGGGCACGCCTCCACGCAGTAGCCGCAGAACACGCACTTGCCCAGATCGATGTCGAAGCGCCGCGGGACCTTCTCGATGTCGGGGTTCGGATGCTCGTCGGCGACGATGTAGATGCAGTGCGCGGGACAGACCGTCTCGCACATCATGCAGGCCACACAGCGCGGCGAGCCGTCCTCGCGCCGTACCAGCCGGTGGAGCGAGCGCAGGCGCGGCGAGTACGGCCGCCGCTCCTCCGGGTACTGGATGGTGACGGCGCCGCGCGCGTCCTTCCGTCCGAAGGCGCGGGCGGTATGGCGGCCCATGTTCCGGAAGAAGTGCGCGGCGGTGAGCCCGAGCCCGCTCAGCACCTCGAGCACGTAAAACCGCTGCCGGAGGCTCATGGGCGCGCGCGTCATCGGGAGCTCCAGAGGACCAGGACCAGGCCGGTCAGCACGATGTTGACGATCGAGAGCGGGAAGAGCCCGAGCCAGCCCAGGCGCATCGCCTGGTCGTAGCGGAAGCGCGGCAGCGTCCAGCGAATGAGCATCATGAAGAAGATCATGACGCACACCTTGGTGACGAACGCGCCGACTTGGAGGAGCACGACCACCAGGTGCGGCAGCGCCCACGTCCATCCCCACGGCAGCCGGACACCGTCGGTGCCGAGGTATGGGATCTGCCAGCCGCCGAGGAAGAGCGACGTCGTCATGCCCGCGATCACGACGGTCTCGAGGAAATCGGCCATCGCGAACATGCCGAACTTCATGCCGCTGTACTCGATGAAGTAGCCGATGATCTCCGACTCGCCCTCGGGCGTGTCGAACGGAATGCGCTTGGTCGCGGCGATGCCGGCGGTGAGGAATAGGACGAAGGCGAGCGGCTGCGTGACGATCCCCCACGCCGGAACCCACCCGCCCAGGAAGTACTGCCCCTGACCGCGGACGATGTCCTGCATGTTCAGCGAGCCGTAGATCATGATGACGCCCATGATCGAGGTGCCGATGGCGATCTCGGCCGAGATCATCAGGGCGGCGGCGCGCTGGCCGCCGAGGAGCGCGTAGTTGTTGGCCGACGACCAGCCCGCCATCATCACGCCGTAGACACCCAGCGAGAGCATCGCGAACACGTACAGGATGCCGACGTTAAGGGTGACCGCCTGCAGCGGGATCTCGCGGCCGCCGAGGCGCAGCGTGTCGCCGAAGGGAATCGACGCGAACGCGACGAGCGCGAAGAACACCGACACGAACGGGGCCAACGGGAACAGGACCCGGTCGGCGCGTGCCGGCCTAAAGTCTTCCTTGGTAAGCATCTTGATCGCGTCGGCCAGCGGGTGCAGAAGGCCGATCAGCCGAAACCCGAAGATCGAGGCGCGGTTGGCGCCTATCCGGTCCTGCATGATCGCCGACTGCTTGCGCTCGACCCACGTCATGAGGCCGCCCAGGTTCAGGACGAACAGCATGACGAATGCCACGCGCCCGAACGCGATGCCGAAGTCGGCGATCATGCGCGCGCCGGGGTGTCGCGGGTGAGCATGCGGCCGCTGTCGCCGATCGCCTGGTAGCTGAGGCCCGCGAAGGCTGGCACGGCCCCGACCAGCTCGCGGAACCAGTGCTCGGCCCGCGTGGCCGTGGGGGCGGCACCGAGGGCCGTCATGACCCGGCCGAGCATCTCCCACTCGGCCAGGGCCTGACCGAGCGGAGCGACGGCCTGGCGGAACCGCTGGACGCGGCCCTCGAAATTCGTGTACGTCCCTTCGCGCTCGACCCACGCCGCCGCGGGAAGGACCCAGTGCGCCCGCGCGCTCGTCCGGTTGGCGTTGGCACCGGTGAAGATGATCGTGTCGACGGCGCCGAGCGCCTCGCGAACATCCGCCTCGGGCCACCCGCTCCCCAGGAGATCGTGCCCGAAGATCCACAGGCACTTGATACGCCGTCCGCTCGCGGCGGCCAGGACCGGGCGGGCGTCGCCCCCCAGGCCCACCAGCTCGGCGCCGAGCGCGTTCGGGCTCTTGTCGGCGCGGATCAGGAAGTCGTCCTGGTCGCCGGGCTCACGCGGCGGCACGGCGAACCCCACATGCCGGATCGCGCGGGCCTCCAGCACCCGGCGCAGCGCCATCAGATCCTCGTTGGCCATTTTGGGCGACGCGATCACGCCGATCTCGTCCTCCGGCCAGCGCCGGAGCGCGGCGGCGACCGCCGCGATCGCCTCGTCCCACGTCGCCGCGGTCGTCGTTTCCCCGTCGCGGCGCGTCGGCACGAGGAGCCGGTCCGCCGCGTCGACCGGGGCGAATCCGTAGCGTCCCGCGTCGCAGAGCCACCAGCGATTGACGTCGGCGTTGAAGCGGGGCTTGAGCCGCGCGACCCGGCGCCCCTCGTTGTGGTGTGGACGGCGCCGGTTCACGTGGACCTCGATATTGCAGCCCCGCGCGCAGCCGGGGCAGACGCTCTTGGCGCTGTCGAGGTACCAGACGCGCACCTGGAAGCGGAAGTCGCGGTCGGTCAGGGCGCCGACCGGGCAGATGTCGACCACGTTGGCCGAGTATTTGTTGTCGAGCTCCTGGCCCGGAAAGAGCCCGATCTCCGAATGGTCGCCCCGCGAGAAGATGCCGAGCTCGCCGGTGTGGGTGATCTCGTCGCAGAAGCGCACGCAGCGCGAGCAGAGGATGCACCGCTCGGCGTCGAGCATGACGTGCGGTCCGAGCGGCACCGCCTTGGGCTTGTGCACCTTCTCGTCGGTCATTCGCGGGTCGTAGAGCCCGTGCTTCATGTAGTAGATCTGCAGAAAGCACTCGCCGGCCTGATCGCACACCGGGCAGTCGAGCGGGTGGTTGATCAGATGGAACTCCATGATCGACTTCCGCGTCTCGCGCACCCGGTCGGTCTCGGTGTTGACGACCATCCCGTCGGCGGCGAGCGTGTTGCACGCGATGGTAGGCCGCGGCGTCTTCTCGATGTCCACCATGCAGAGGCGGCACTGTCCGGCGATCGAGAGGCTGGGGTGGTAGCAGTAATGCGGCACCTCGACGCCGACGCGGCGGGCCGCCTCGATCAGGTTGGTGCCGGCCGGGACCTCGATCTCCTTGCCGTTGATCGTGAGCTTGGGCATGGCTACTTGGGCACCAGCGCCTCGAACTCGCCGCGGAATTTCTCGATATAGGAGATGTACGGGCCCACCGCGCCGTCGTAGAAGGCGCAGATCGTCGTGCCGGCGCCGCGCTTGGCGACGTCGAGGATCGTGTCGAGATCCTCCTTGCGGCCCTTTCGCTCGACGATCCGGCGGGTCATCTTGTAGATCCAGCCCGTCGACTCTCGGCACGGCGTGCACTGGCCGCAGCTCTCGTGGGCGTAGAAGCGCGCGACCACCATGAGCGCCTCGGGAATCGACACGGTCTCGTCCATCACGATGACACCGGCCGAGCCGGCCATGGTGCCGGCGTTCCTGAGCCCGTCGACGTCCATCGTGACGTCGATCTCGTCGGCGGTCAGGACGGCGGCCGACGACCCGCCCGGCACGACGGCCTTGAGCTTGCCGTTGCCGGTGACGCCGCCGGCCCGCTCGTAGATGAGCTGGCGCAGCGTGATCGACACCGGCACCTCGTACACGGCTGGCCGCGCGACCCGTCCGGAGACCGAGTACATCCGCGTGCCGCCCTGGGTCTTGGTGCCGAGACCCGCGAACCACTCGGCGCCGCGGTTGAGGATGTGCGGCACGTGGCAGATCGTCTCGACGTTGTTCACGATGGTCGGCGCGCCGAACGCGCCCTTGATGGCCGGGAACGGCGGCTTGAGCTTCGGCCAGCCCTTCTTGCCCTCGAGGGACGAGATGAGTCCGGTCTCCTCGCCGCAGATATAGGCGCCCGCGCCCCGGTGGACGACGATGTCGAAGCCGTTGCCCAGATAGCGCGCCTCGTACGCCTCGCGGACCGCCGCGGTGAACCGGCGCCAGGGCTCGACGTACTCGCCGCGGATGTAGACGAAGGCGGTCGCCGAGCGGATGGCGCGCGCCGCGATGAGCATGCCCTCGATGAGCGCGTGCGGGTCGCGCTCGAGCAGGTAGCGGTCCTTGAAGGTTCCCGGCTCGCCCTCGTCGGCGTTGATCACCAGGTAGACGGGGCCGGTGTGGTTCTTCGGGATGAACGACCACTTGGTGCCCGTCGGGAACCCGGCCCCGCCGAGCCCACGGAGGTTCGAGCGCTTGACCTCCTCGAGGATCGCGGCGGGCTCCATTGCCTGGGCCTTGGACCACGCCTGGTAGCCGCCCGTCTCGCGATAGACGGAGAGCATGTGCGAGTCGGACCGCGCGAAGTTCCGGGTGAGGATCGCCTCGCCGCTCATGCCAGGCCCTCGAGGATCTGATCGACCTTCGCAACCGTCAGGTTGAGCTCGTAGCGATCGTCGACCTGCATCATCGGCGCCGCCTCGCACGCGCAGAGGCACTCGACCGCGAGCAGCGTCACGCGGCCGTCGTCGGTCGTCTCGCCCGGCGCGACCCCGAGCCGCTTCTTGAGATGCGCGATGATTCCGGGCGCGCCCGCCAGATGACAGGAGAGGTTGTGGCACACCGACACGACGTGGCGCCCGGGCCGCTCGCGGAAGTAGAGCGTGTAAAAGGTGACGACCTCGTGCACGTGGGCCGGCGAGAGGTCGAAGAGCCCGGCCACATACTCCTCGGTCTCGAGCGAGACGTAGCCGAACGTCTCTTGCGCCATATGCAGCACCGGCAGGAGCGCGCCCCGCGGGTCGGGATAGAGCGCTTGCAGGCGCCGGACCTCGGCCAGCTGCGCGTCCGTGAACTTCGTGGCAGTCGGGGCGCCGTCGCTCATCGATCGAGCTCTCCGCCGATCATGTTGACGGAGCCGAACGTCGGGATGAGGTCCCCCACCATCTCGCCCTCGATCATCCGGTGCAGCGCCGCGACCGGCGGCAGGCACGGCGGCCGGCAGCGGACCCGATAGGGTCGATCCGAGCCGTCGGAGACGACGTAGAATCCGAGCTCGCCGTTGGCCCCCTCCACCGGGAAGTACGCCTCGCCCGGCGGGGGCTGGATGCCGTAGCCTTCCATAATCAGCATGAAGTGGTTCATCAGCCCCTCGATCGAGCCGTAGGCGGTCTCCTTCGGCGGCAGAACCACGCGCTTGTCCGCCACGTTGACGCGGCGAAGAGCCGCCCGCTGCTGGCCCTCGAGGTTCGGCGAGAGCGTGAGCGGCACTAGCAGGAGCCCCTCGGTCTTGCCCTGCTTGCCCTGGTCGACGTAGCTCGCCGGGTCGATCGGGCGCCCGGCGAAGTCGACGTTGACGGGGCCCGCCGGGATGGCGGCCAGCGCCTGCTCGACGATGCGCATCGACTGCTCCATCTCGGCCATGCGCACGAGATAGCGAGCGTAGTTGTCACCTTCCTGCTGCGTCGGGATCTCGAACTGCAGGCGATCGTAGACGTAGTACGGCTGCGCGCGGCGGACGTCGTAGGGAATGCCGACCGCCCGCAGGAGCGGCCCGGTGATCGCGTATCCGATCGTCTCCTCGCGCGAGAGCGCACCCACGCCGACCATGCGGTCCATGAAGATGCGGTTGCCGGTCAGGAGCCGACGCACCTCGTCGAGCACCTCGCGCGTCTCCTTGAACGCGCCAACGACCTTGTCGCCGAACCCGGCGGGCAGATCGGCCTTGACGCCGCCGACGCGGCCATACGAGATCGTCAGCCGGGCGCCGGTCACGTCCTCCACAAGCTCCCACAGGAACTCGCGGGCCTTGATCATGTAGAGGAAGACGGTGAAGGCGCCCAGCTCCATGGCCGAGGCGCCAATGCACGTGAGGTGGTCGCAGACCCGCGAGATCTCCGACATGATGACGCGGATGTACTTGCACCGCTCGGTGACGTCGATGCCCAGGAGCTTCTCGACGGCCGACGCGTAGCCGAAGTTGTTGATGAGCGGCGACACGTAGTTGAGCCGGTCGGTGTACGGGATCGCGTTGTTCCAGCCACCCTGCTCGCAATCCTTCTCGAAGGCGCGGTGCAGGTAGCCGATCTCGACGTCGGCGCCGACGATGACCTCGCCGTCCAACTCGGTCGCGATCCGGATGATCCCGTGCATGGCCGGGTGGGCGGGCCCGATGCCGACGTGGACGTTCTGGGGGCCGCTGCCGGTGCCGCTCCCCTCGCCGAGCATGAACTCGCGCCGCGTCGTCTCCGCCATCGCGCCGTCCCTAGCTCGCCGGGCCGATCAGCGGCTGGCGGCGGTGGATCGGATAGTCCTTCCGCAGCGGATGGCCCACGAACTCTTCGTACATGAGAAGCCGGCGCGGATCCGGGTGATCCTCGAACCGCACCCCGAACATGTCCCACGCCTCGCGCTCGAGCCAGTTGGCGATGGGCCAGAGCGCGACGGCGCTCGGGACGCGGGCGTCGTCCTCGTCCACGCGCACCTTCAGCCGGAGCCGATGGTTGTGGGCGATCGAGTAGAGATGGTAGACGACTTCGAAGCGCGGGCCGTCCTCGCGGCCGGGGAACTTCGAATAGTCGACGGCCGTCAGGTCCATGAGGACGTCGAAGGCCAAGGCCGCGTCGTCGCGGCAGTGCGCCAGCACGGCGAGAAGTGCGTCGCGCGTCACGACGGCCGTGAGATCGCCGCGATGTTCGTGGGTTTCGACGATAGCGTCGCCGAACCGGCGCTGGAGCTCGGTGAGGATCGGCACGCGCTCAGTACCTCTGCGCCTGCCCGGCGATCTTGTCCTGCAGCTTCATGAGCCCGTCGATGACCGACTCGGGACGGGGCGGGCAGCCGGGGATGTAGACGTCGACCGGGATGATCGTGTCGATCCCCTGCACGGTGGCGTAGTTGTCGTAGAAGCCGCCCGTGCACGTGCAGACGCCGAAGGCGACCACCCACTTCGGCTCGGTCATCTGATCGTAGATGCGCTTGAGCACGGGCGCCATCTTGTGGCTGATCGTGCCGACCACGAAGAGCACGTCGGCCTGCCGGGGCGAGAATCGCGGCAGCCCGGCGCCGAATCGGTCGACGTCGTAGTGCGAGCACGCCGTCGCCATGTACTCCATCCCGCAGCACGCCGTCACGAACGGGTACTGGAAGATCGAGTACTTCCGTGCCCAGCCGATGGCCTCGTCGAGCTTGGAGGTGAAGAAGCTGCCTACTCCCACTCGAACCCTCCCTTGCGCCAGATGTACGCGTATCCGAGCATCAGGATGCCCAGGAACACGAGCATCTCCACGAAGCCGAACCAGCCGAGCTGCCGGAACAGCGCGGCCCACGGCCAGATGAACAGGAGATCGAGGTCGACGATGATGAAGAAGATCGCGATCGTGGAGAACTTGATGGCGAAGCGGCCCTCGGTCACCGCGATCGGATCCATGCCGCACTCGAACGGCGCGCTCTTCACCGGCGTGAGCCGGCGCGGTGCCATCAGGCTCGGGATGAACAGGAGCGCGCCCGCGACCAGCGCGGCGAATGCGAACACCATGAGGATCGGCGCGTAGATCATTGGAACGGGGACCATGAGGCCGGCTTGGACCGAGGGTGGCCTGAGATAGACGCGGCGTGGCTCCGACGCGCCCGTTCCACCCAAAATGCGGGGTGGCTCCGACACGCCCGGTCTTTCCGACGGCCGTCAGTCATCGCCGGCATCTGCCGATTCGGCCTGGCGCTTGGCGTGATAGGAGCTGCGGACGAGCGGCCCCGACTCCACGTGGCGGAAGCCGAGCTCCCGGCCCACCGCCGCCAGCTCGGCGAACTCGTCGGGGTGATAGTACTTCTCGACGGGCAAGTGCTGCGCCGACGGCCTGAGATACTGGCCGAGAGTCAGGATCTCCACGTCGACCCCTCGCAGATCGCGCATGGTCGCCACGAGCTCGTCGCGAGTCTCGCCGAGCCCCACCATGATCCCCGATTTCGTCGGCAGCGCCGGCGCCACCGCCCGCGCGTGGCGGAAGAGCCCGAGCGTGCGCTCGTAGCGCCCGCCGTGACGGGCGAGCTTGTAGAGACGCGGGACCGTCTCGGTGTTGTGGTTCAGGACGTGCGGGCTGGCGGCGATCACTGTCTCGAGCGAGGCGGTGCTCCCCTGAAAGTCGGGAATGAGCACCTCCACTCGGCAGCGCGGCGCGAGGCGTCGCACCGCGCCGACCGTGGCGGCCCAGTGCGCGGCGCCGCCGTCGGCGAGATCGTCACGATTCACCGAGGTGATCACCACGTACTCGAGGCCGAGGTCGGCGACGGCACGGCCGATCCGCTCGGGCTCCTCGCGGTCTTCCCATACCGGCTTGCCGTGCGCCACCGCGCAGTAGCCGCAGTGACGTGTGCAGACGTCGCCGAGGATCATGAACGTCGCGGTGGCCTCTTCCCAGCACTCGCCGATGTTGGGACAGTGCGCTTCCTCGCAGACCGAGTGCAGATTCCACTCGCGGAGACGGCCCTTGAGGCGCATGTAGTTGGGTCCACCAGGGGCCCGGACCTTGAGCCACGCCGGCTTTCGACCCGGGAGCGGAAGACCTTCGGGCTGAATCACCGGAAGTGGGTGCAGCATCGGCAGTCGCTCTGTTCGTGCCAACTGCGTCATTATGCCATACGCGACTGTCGGCCTCGGGACGAGCCGACGGGTTGTCCTCGGCAGCCGGCTAGTCGATCACCTGGTCCGCACGCGGCCGAGCACCGACGGTTGGATCGAGCTTCCTCCAGCCGTTACTTCTCGTCCCACACGTCGAGCAGCTCAATCTCCTCCGGTGGCACGCCCGAGTAGTCGGCGAGGCACTTGATGACTGCGCTCATCGGAATGAGATGCCGGTCGGCGTCCGCCGGAAGCGCGACGGGGCAGCCCATTACCCTACCGGTCGATCGAAGCCTGTACGAGACGAGCACCTCGACGGTCGCCTCTTTCCCGGCTCTATCCCGGCACGCTCGCGCAGAGCTCGGAGGGCGGTGGGATCTCGATCGTCATAGGACCTTCCTGGCTATTGAAAAACGAAGGGGCATATTTACCAGAGCAAAAAATTTTGGTGCCGAAGGGGGGACTCGAACCCCCACGGGTTGCCCCACACGCCCCTCAAACGTGCGCGTCTGCCAGTTCCGCCACTTCGGCGTTGCGACGCGAAAGTATATCGCTATCGCCGTCGACTGACAATTCGGCCGACGCTCTGGCGCAGCCGCGGGTCGAGCGCGTCACGAATCCCCTCGCCGAGAAGGTTGTACGACAGCACCGTGATGAGGATTGCGAGGCCCGGATAGACCGACAGCCACCAGCCGATCTCGATCGCGTCCTTGCCTTCGCTCAGGATATTGCCCCAGGTGGCGTGCGGTGGCTGCACGCCGAGCCCGAGGAACGAGAGGCCCGACTCGGCGAGGATCGCCGCGGGGATCCCGAGCGTGATCGCCACCAGCACCGGGGCGATCGCGTTGGGCAGGATGTGGCGCCAGATGATGCGAAACGCGCTGGCGCCGATCGACTGCGACCACAGGACGAACTCGCGCTCCCGGAGCGACAGGAACTCGGCGCGGACGAGGCGCGCCACGCTCATCCAGCCGGTGAGGCCGATGACCGCCATGATGGTCCAGATCGACGGCCGCAGGAATCCCAGGACCGCCAAGAGCAAGAAGAATCGCGGGAAGACCAGCATCAGGTCGACGAGCCGCATCACCATCGCGTCGATCGTTCCGCCGTGGTAACCGGCCACCGAGCCGAGGGCGATGCCGATCACGGTCGCGATGCCCACCGACACGAAGCCCACCGCCAGCGACACGCGCGCGCCGTAGAGCATGCGCGACAGGACGTCGCGCCCGAGCTGATCGGTGCCGAGCGGGTGCCGGCCCGAAGGCGAATCGAGGATCTTCTTCACGTCGGGCCGGTTCGGATCCATCGGGGCGATGACGGGGGCCAGCAGCGCGAGCACGGCCACGAAGACGACGATGACACCGCCGGCCAGCGCGAGCTGGTTGCGGCGCAGGGCGCGCCAGAACGACCTCACGCGCTCACCGGCGGCTCCGCCGCGCAGCGACGCGGATTCGAGGGTCGACCAGGCTGTAGGTGAGGTCGGCGATGAGGTTGGCCCCCAGGGTGAGCAGCGCCACGATGACCAGGTTGCCCATGATCACCGGGTAGTCGCGTTCGAAGACCGCCTGGACCATCAGCTGGCCCATGCCGGGAATGGCGAAGATCGACTCGATGATGACGCTGCCGCCGATGAGCCCTGGCAGGGAGAGGCCGAGGATCGTCACGATCGGAAGCAGCGCGTTACGCAGCGCGTGCTTGCCGATGACCACCGGCTCGGCGAGGCCCTTGGCCCGCGCGGACTGGATGTAGTCCTGGCGCACCACCTCGAGCATCGACTGCCGCATATAGCGCGAGAAGCTGGCGAGGCCGCCGAAGGTGGCCACCACGATCGGCAGGACGAGATGGCCCAGGAAATCCCATTGCTGCCGCCAGAAGGAGAGGTACTCCCACGTGGGGGATCGGAGGCCCGAGATGGGAAGCCACCCGAGCTGGACCCCGAACAGAATCATGAGCATGAGGGCCAGCCAGAAATCGGGCGTGGCAAAGCCCACGAACACGAACACGGTCGTGACCTTGTCGAACTTCGAGTACTGGCGCGTCGCCGAGACCACGCCGACGGGGATCGCCAGCACCACGATGATCATCATCTCGACGATGTTGAGGAGCAGCGTGATCGGCAGGCGCTCGCGGATCTTCTGCATCACCGGGCGCGCGTCCGGCGAGAACGAGCGCCCGAAATCCAGCTGGACGATCCGCGTGAGCCAGTTCCAGTACTGCACGTGGATCGGCTTGTCGAGCCCCCACTCCTGCCGCAGCCGGTCTCGCATTTCCTTGTCGGACCGCGTCGGGTCCTCCGGGCCCGTGATGTCGGTCGGCTCACCCGGGGCCAGGTGGATCACGAAGAACGAAATCAGGGTGATACCGAGCAGGAGCGGGAGCGCGAGAATGAGCCGCCGTATCGCGTACGGGAACATGGCGCGCTATTCTAGCGTGAGCGGCCGATATCTACATCTACCCCGCCGTATAGCGCTGCAAGGGCCTGGGGACGTACCACTCGTTGAAGTTGTAGCGAATGCCGTTCGGCGACGGCACAATGCCACGAATCCGCGACGAGACCACCGGCAGGGCGTCCCGGAAGAAGAGGAAGACGATCGGCTGGTCCTCGGCCAGAATCTCCTGAAACCGGTCGTAGTACTTCTTCCGCTCCGCCTCGACGCAGGAGACGCGTCCCTTTTCCAGCATCTCGTCCGCTTCGGGGTTCGCGTACCCGATGCGATTCAGGTCGTCCGGGCCCGTCTTCGACGAGTGCCAGACCTCGAACTGATCGGGGTCCTGCCCGATGCCCCAGCCCAGGATGATGGCCTCGAATCGCCGTTTCTTGATGTACTCCTTCAGGAACGACGCCCACTCGATCACCTGGATGTCGACCTTGACACCGAGGTCCTTCAGTGACGCCTGCACGATCTCGGCGACCTTGCGCCGCTCGTCGTTGCCCTGGTTTGTCCGCAGCACGAACTCGAACGGCTGGCCGTCCTTGACGAGGATGCCGTCGGCGTTCTTGGTGCGCCATCCGGCAGCCGCGAGAAGCTCGCGCGCCTTCTCCATGTCGTACGGGTACGTGCGCACGTTCGGGTTGTAGGCCCAGGTCCCCGGCTTGTAGGGCCCGGTCGCCTCGCGACCGAGCCCGAGCCGCACGCCCTCGATCAGCTCGCGCTTGTTGATGGCGTGGGCGAACGCCTGGCGCACCCGCTTGTCGGCGAACCGGGGGTCGCCGAGGTTGAACCCGAGGTAGGTGTAGACATTGTCCTGGTACTGGTATTTGTTGTAGGCCTTGCGGAACGCCGGGAAGTCGGCTTGCCGCTTGAACTGCAGCGCCGTGAGGCCGGCCGGGCCGGCCGAGTCGATGCCCTGCGCCTTCAGCTCGAGAAAGATAGTCGCCTGGCTCGGGATAATGCGATAGACGATGCGCGAGAGGTGCGGCCGCCCCTCGAAGTAATCCTGGTTCGCGACGAGGACGACCTTCTCGCCGGGCTTCCACTCCTTGAAGCGGTAGGCCCCCGTCCCGATCGGATCGGCCCGGTTCTGCGGCGCCTCCCGCAGGCGCCCTTCCTTCACGTACGTCTCCAGCACGTGGCGCGGCAGGATCCAGATCGACCAGCTCTGCAGCGCCTTGGCGTAGGGCTTCGTGTAGCGCACGTGCAGCGTGTACGGGTCGGGCGCATCCACCGCGCCGACCGCTTTGAAGTCCTCGCGATAGGCGGTCGGCGTTTTGGGATTCACCATCGTCTCATACGTAAAGACGACGTCATCGGCGGTGAACGGCTTGCCGTCGTGCCAGCGCACGTTCTTGCGAAGCTTGAAGGTGAGGTCCAGACAGTCCCGGCTGAACTCCCAGGACTCGGCCAGCTCGCCGATGATGTTGAGGTCCTTGTCGCGGGTGACGAGGCCGCTGTAGATCAAGGAGCCGACCTCGAACGACGCCCCATCGGTGAGAACGTTCGGGATCAAGCCCGAGATGTTGCCGGTGAGCGCATCGATGAAGGTGTCGCCGTACGTCGGCTTCCCCGCCGCCTGACCGGTCGCGGGGTCGACGGTGCTCCCCGCCTCACTGCCGCATCCCCCGACCGCGAGGACGAACAGCAGCGTGAGGTGTCGCAGGCCGAGGCGGCTCATGCCCCTCAGCGGGAC
>JBKPCO010000213.1:0-20230 GCA_046727415.1 Candidatus Methylomirabilota bacterium | reverse complement strand
AAGATCATGAAGTTCGAGGGCGGCTTCCACGGCACGCACGACTACGCGCTCATGAGCGTCGTGCCCCGCTCGCCCAAGGCGTTTCCGGCGCCCATGACCGACTCGGCCGGGGTGCCGCATGCGCTCGAGGGCGAGGTGCTGATCGCGCCCTACAACGACCTGGCGACCGCCGAGGCGCTGATCGCCGCTCATCACGACGAGCTGGCGGCGGTGCTCATCGAGCCCTATCAGCGCACGATCGTCCCGGCACCGGGCTTCCTGGCCGGCCTGCGGACGGCCACGCGCCGCTACGACGTGCCGCTCATCTTCGACGAGATCGTCACCGGCTTTCGCTTCGCCTACGGCGGCGCCCAGGAGTACTACGGCGTCGTCCCGGACCTGGCGGCGTACGGCAAGGTCGTGGCCGGAGGGTTCCCGCTGGCGTGCATCGCCGGGCCGCGGGTCATCATGCGCCACTTCGACGCCGCCCTGGAAGGCACGCCGGAGTACGTCTGGCAGGCAGGGACCTTCAACGGCAACGCTATCGCGTGCGCCGCGGGCCTGGCGACCCTCGCCGAGCTGCGTAAGCCCGGCATGTACCAGCGCCTCTTCAAGACCGGCGCGCGGCTGCGCGAGGGCCTCGCTGCCGCGGCGCGCAAGCACGGCCTCGCCGCGCAGGTCAGCGGCGAGCCGCCGGTCTTCGATATCTTCTTCACCGATCGCCCCGTCGTCGACTATCGCGCGACCCTCACCGCCGACCGCGACCGGATCAAGCGCTTCAATCAGGAGCTGGTCGCCCGCGGCATGGTGAAGGCCGTCAACAAGATCTACGTCTCGCTGGCTCACTCGGACCAGGACGTGAACGAAACGCTCGAAATCTTCGACCAGGCCTTGGCGGCGATCGCCGCGAGCGCCTGATCGCCTGGAGACACTCGATGAATCTCAGCCGACGCGACTTGCTGCGGCTCGGTGGCGCCGCGCTCGCCGGAGCATCTCTCGCGCCATCCGTCGCGGGCGCGCAGACGCCGAAGCGCGGCGGAACCCTGTCGATCCGCACGTGGGACCCGCCGCACTTCGACCCGTTCCTTCAGGTTTCCTACAAAACCCACATCGCGCTGAGCTTCACGCACAGCCGGCTGCTCAAGCACAAGGCCGGCCCGAGCGTCGTTCCCGGCACGTTCCCGATCGAGGGCGATCTGGCCGAGTCGTGGACCCAGGTCAACGAGACGACCTACGTCTTCAAGCTGCGGAAGGGCGTGAAGTGGCACAACAAGCCGCCCGTGAACGGCCGCGAGGTGACGGCCGACGACGTCGTGTTCAGCGTGAACCACTTCCTCACCGTGAAGGGCAACGCCAACGCCTACATGCTCAAGGCGGTGGACAAGGTCGAGGCGCCTGACAAGTACACGGTGAAGTTCACGTTGAAGGAGCCGTTCGTCTGGTTCCTGGACATGCTGTCCAATCCGCATGCGGTCGCCATCGTCGCGAGGGAAGTGCTCGACAAGCACGGCGACTTCAAGAAGCACGAGACCGTCATCGGCACCGGACCGTGGATGCTCGACTCCTATCGGCCGAACGTGGGGCTCACCTACGTGCGCAACCCGACCTACTTCCTGCCGGGCCTGCCGTACATCGATCGCATCGAGGCGACCGTGGACGAGGACAACGCCTCGCGCATGGCCGCGTTCCTCAGCGGCAAGTACGACTTCGGCTGGGAATTCCCGGGCACGATCAACCGGGTGGACTGGGTGCAGATCAAGGACACGCTCAAGCAGAAACGGCCCAAGCTCCAGACCCTCGAGTATCCGGCGCCAGTGATGAGCCACATCTCGATGCGCACCGACCAGAAGCCGTTCAGTGACGTGCGGGTGCGCCAGGCCATGTCGATGGCCATCGACCGCAAGGCGATCATCGACGCGGTCTTCGAAGGCGTGGGCAGCATGAATCCCCCGGTGCCGGCCGCGCTCCGCGAGTGGTCGATCCCGTTCGACAAGCTGGGCGAGGGGGCGAAGTACTACAAGCACGATCCCGCCGAGGCGAAGAAGCTCTTGGCCGCCGCCGGCTACGCCAACGGCTTCCCCGGCACCATGTGCTTCACGACCTACGGCTCGACGATTCTGGTCGATTCGATGCAGCTCGTGCAGAAAGACCTCAAGGCCGTCGGCATCGACGTGAAGATCGATCAGAAGGAGTATGGCGCCTACATCGCGACGTGCTTCTACGGCAAGTTCGACTCGATGACCTACGGCCCGCAGACCGGGTTCCTCGAGCCGGACAACTTCCTGTTCGGCCAGTACTACCCCGAGGAGCTGAAGAACCAGAGCCACATCAACGATCCGGTGGTGGCCGACATGCTGGTGCGCCAGCGCAGGACCTTCGACGCCGCCAGGCGCCGCGAGATCATCTACGACATCCAGCGCCACCTGGCCAAGCAGCAGTATTACGTGCAGATGCCGTCGGGCGTCTACATCGCCGTGTGGGAGGGCGCGCTCAAGAACTACGGTCCGAACATGGGCTACGACTACGGCGGCCGGCTCATGGCTGCCTGGCTCGACCGGTGAGGAAGCACACCTCTCTCATCGATCGCGAGCCGCTCGGCACCGCGTGCTGAGGCGGTACCTCGCCAAGCGCCTCCTCGTCGCGGTCCCGTCACTCCTGATCGCGTCGCTGATCGTCTTTACGCTGCCGCGGCTGATTCCTGGCGACGTGGTGGTCCTGATGCTGGCCGAGAAGGCCTACGCGAAGGACATCGACGAGCTGCGCGCGAAGCTCGGACTCGATCGTCCACTGCCGGTTCAGTACTTCGAGTGGCTGGGGAGGGCGGCGCGCGGCGACCTCGGCGAGTCTCTGTGGACGAAGCGTCCGGTGCTCGAGGAGATCGGCCAGCGACTGCCCGTCACCTTCGAGCTCGCCATGCTGGGGCTGGTCGTCGCCCTCATCATCGCGATTCCGGTCGGCGTCATCTCGGCGGCGCGGCAGGACACGATCGCGGACTACGTCGCGCGCAGCGCCGCGATTCTCGGCCTCTCGATACCGGCCTTCTGGCTGGCGACGCTCCTGATCGTGCTGCCGGCCATCTGGTGGGGCTGGCGCCCGGTCACCGGGTTCGTGGAGTTCTCGCAGGATCCGATTGGCCACGTCACGCAACTGCTCCTGCCGGCCACGATTCTCGGCATCGCCGTCGGCGCGGCGCTGATGCGGCTCACCCGCGGCATGCTGCTGGAGGTGCTGCGACAGGACTACGTCCGCACGGCGTGGGCCAAGGGGCTCGGCGAGCGCGTGATTCTCATGAAGCACGCGCTGCGCAACGCGGTCATCCCAGTCGTGACGCTGCTGGGCACCCAGCTCCCGCAGATCATCGGCGGCACGGTCATCATCGAGACCGTCTTCGGCCTGCCGGGCATGAGTCGCTTCCTGTTCGACGCGATCAACCAGCGCGACTATCCAGTCATCCAGGGCGTCAATCTGGTCGTCGTCTCGGTCATCGTGCTCGTCAACCTCGCGGTCGACACGCTGTACGCGGTGCTCGACCCCCGGATTCGCTACTGATGTGATCGCGTCGCCGTCAATCCATAGGGCGCGCCTCGGCCGGCGGGGCCCCAGCTCCGCGACGGCCTGCAGCGCGCACATCCGGCGGCGGCTCATGCAGGCTCGCCCCTCAAGCGCGAGAGGACTGCGGCGACGACACGGTCGCAGCGCTCGGCACCGAACGTGAAGGCCGCGGGGGCGAGGGCGCCGGAACGGCGAGCTCAAGAGCCTCTTGACCAGCGTGCGGCGCGTCGCCGCGGCGCACCTCGATCACGCGCGAGAGCTGCAGAAGTCGCTGAAGTAGTCGTGAGTGGCGCCGGTCCCGGGCCGGCGCCACCCCCTCTCGCGCTCTCAGTTTCACGTCGAACGACGACCGTGCGCGGGCGTACTATGGCGCGCGTGAGCACTCGGGTCGAGTTCCCGGAAGGGGTGTCGCAGGCAAAGCCCGGGATCGATCGCGCCCGGTCGTTCGCCGGCGCCCAGGCGCTCATGGCCTGCGCGCGGTTCGCGCGCCGGAAGCCGCTCGGGGCGCTGGGGGCGGCCATCGTCGCCGCGCTCCTGGTCATGGCCCTGTTCGCCGAGCGGCTGGCGCCGTACGATTACGACGAGACGATTCGCGGTGCCCGCATGAAGCCGCCGTCGGCCGCGCACTGGCTCGGCACCGACAACCTCTCGCGGGACATGTGGAGCCGCATCGTGTATGGTGCGCGCGTCTCGGTCACGGTGGGGGTCGCGACGGTCGGCCTCGCGGTGCTGCTGGCCACCGCGGTGGGTGTCTCGAGCGGTTATTTCGGCGGCGCCTACGATCTGGTAGTGCAGCGGGTGGTCGACGCCTGGCTCTCCTTTCCGTACCTCGTGATCGTGCTCTCGGTGATGGCCGTGCTCGGGCCCGGGCTCCTGAACGTGGTGCTGTCGCTTGCGGTCATCATCGCCGCCGTCAACTCGCGCGTCATCCGCGGCGCGACGATCGGCGTGACCCAGACGACGTACGTCGAGGCGGCGCGCGCGGTGGGCTGTGGGCATGGCCGGATCATCGTGCGCCACATCATGCCGAACGTCGCGGCCACGGTCATCATCCTCGCCACCATCGGCCTCGGCACCGCGATCCTTGCCGAATCCGCGCTCTCGTTCCTCGGCTTCGGCGTGCCGCCGCCCTATCCGGCGTGGGGCGCGATGCTGTCGGGCTCCGGCCGGACGTACATGTTCCGCGCGCCGTGGATGGCGATCTGGCCGGGCGTCGCGATCTCGCTGGCCGTGTTCGGGTTCAACATGCTCGGCGACGCGCTGCGCGACGTCCTCGACCCGCGGCTGCGTGGCGGAAGATAGCACGGCCTTGACGACGTCCCGGGAGCGGAGTAGAGAGGAATCACGGTGACGCGATTGGTATCGCGCACCGTCGTGGGCCCACTCAATTCCAGGAGGTGTTGGATGGAGAAGACACCACCGGACTTGGTACCTGCGCTCCTCGGCGCCTGCTAGCGGCTCCGAGCGGCGCACCGCGAGAGAAGTTGTAACCCTTTCCCGACGCAAGCCGGGAAGCGCAGCGCGGTCTGCGCACACTGAAAAGGGGATGCCGTGGGCGAGTCACCTCGCCCACGCCCCCGAATATGCTGCGTGGCGACTGACCTCTTCCTGGCTGCCTCCGCATGGCCCTCGGGCACGCTCGCCCGGGCGGTGCCCCCCTCTTGCGATCGCGGCATCGATCGCGCGCCGGCGCTGGAGCACGACCGTCACGATCTGATCGTGAAGCTTCCGGAGTGGAGCCCGCGGGAGCCCGCGCATCGCCTAGTGCCGGCGCTCAGCGTGCTCGGCGACGGCGTCGCGGGCTTTCGCTTCGAGATGTCGGTGTTTGCCGCGGGCGCATGGACGCCCTGGCTCGCCGGCGCCACCGTCGGGCGCGCCAGCTTCCCCGGCGCCGCCGGCCGCTGCGACACGTTTGCCTGCGAGGTCGACGAGTTCATTGCGTCGGCGCCGGCCGAGCGCGTGCGTCTGATCCTTCGCGTGAGTCCGGCCGATCTGGACCTGCCGTTCGCCGCGCCGTGGTTCGTGTCGCTCTCGGCATGGAGCCCGGGCGCGCGGCCGGGACAGCCTCCGGGATCGGGCGCGCGGCTGGCCGTGCCGGCGTTCAGCCAGATGGACGAGGCTGCCGCAATCCGCAGCCGCATCTGCTCGCCCGCGAGCGTGGCGATGGTGCTGGCCTACTACGGAGCGCCGATCGCCGTGGCCGATCTGGCGCGCGAGATCTTCCAGCCGGAGCTCGATCTCTACGGGATGTGGCCGGCGGCCGTCCGCGCCGCGGGCCGGCGCGGCGTGGCCGGCTATCTGCTGCGCTTTCCCGATTGGGCGACCGCGGCGTGGTGCCTCGAGCAGGGGATGCCGATCATCGCATCGGTCCGTTACGGACCGGGCGAGCTGACCGACGCGGCGATCCCCGAGACGTCCGGACATCTCCTCGTCCTGACCGGCTACGCGGGCGACGACGTGCTCGTAAACGATCCGGCGGCGCCGCGGGCCGACGCGGTCGCGCGACGCTACCGGCTCGAAGAGCTTCGCCGCGTCTGGCTCGAGCGCACGGGCATCGGCTACGTCCTGTTCGCGCCGCTTCCGTCGGGCCATCGGCGCTGACGTCCAGCCCGGGTTACGCGCTGCGGTACAATGCGGCCGGCATGCGACGCGCCCTCACGCTGAGCCTTCTCGGGATCGCGATCGTGGCTTCCGGATGCGGCGGCGACGAGCGCGAATGGATGAAGCTCAACGAGAAGTACACCAGGGAAGATTTCAAGCGCGACTGGTCCGAGTGCTCCGCCAAGGGAACGCTCGACGAGGAATGCATGAAGGCGCGGGGCTGGGTCTCGGTCACCCCGCCGAAGGCCGAGCAGAAGAAGGAAGATCCGCTTGCGCCAAAAGGGCGCGGCGGCAGGTACTGACCGCGCGCCTCCGCCCAGTCGGCGTCCTGGCCGGCCCGGTCCTTTCTCGTCTAGCGCACGCTGCTGCGCTCCTCGGCCGGCGCCCGCTCGAAGAGGCGGGACGCGGTCATCCGCACGCGATCCACGTCGTCCACATCGCCGCTCCGGGTCGCGAGACCCTCGGCTACCCGCAGGCATTGCTCGACCGTGGCCCGATCGCCGAGCGCGCTGAACGCCTCGGCCGCGTGGAGGACGCCGGTGAGCGAGTGCTGCTGGCGCGCGCGGAAGAACGCGATCCAGTAGGTCTCGCGCGCGCGCGCAACGGCGCCCCGGGCCAGGCCGGGGAACACGCCGAGCCGGAGCGAAGCGGCGGCCACCGCAAGCAGCCCGAGCCAGCCCGGGTGACTGAGCGCGGCGGAGTACGCTTGCCTCCACGCGCGGACGGATTCCCCCGGGGCGTCTTCCGCCACGGCCTGGTCCATTGCTTGGATGTGCGCAGTCCAGGGGCCGAGCGCTTCGATCTCGCCAAACAAGGACGGCATCATCTTTTCCCCCTCATAGAACGCCAGCACGGTTCCCATCGACGAATCCTCCTAAGGCATGAGCCCGAGATGATCGGCCTCGCGCGCCCGGGCGTCCCACCGCTCGACGAAGCTCCGTACGCGCTCCTCGGCGCGCGGATTCCACGACCGGGCGGCGACGTTCCGCGCGACGCGGATGCACTGCTCGACGACCTCCCGATCGCCGAGCTCGGCGAAGCCCTGCGCCGTGCGCAGGACTCCCTCCAGCGAGCCTCGATTGCGCGCACGGAAGAGCGCCGCGAGATACGCCTCACGCGCCTTCGCGTCCGCGAGTTTCCGGAATCCGCCGAGCTCGCCCAGGCGGCGATAGATGTCACCGGCCGCCACCATGCCCTCCCAATGGCGGCTCTTGATGGCGGCGACGTACGCCTCGCCCCACAGCATCTCGGCGCCGGCCAGGTCGCTTCGCGCCAGCGCGGTGTCCACGCGCGCGAGCTGAACCTGCCAGGCGACTTCCGGATCGGTGCCGACGACCTGGTCGGCCAGGAACTCAACACAGAGAAGCGCCAGGATTGTCATCACGAGCATCGAGGCGGCGGCCAGGGCCAACGTGTAGGACCAGCGGCGCGCCCCGGGCTCTCTCATGACTGCCTCCATGTCGCCTGACATATCGCAAGTGCGATACCATCCGGAAATCGCCAATAAAATAGGGTGTTGGGGGTGGTAACCCCGGTGGCCCGGGTGGTTGGTGCTCAAGAGTTGAACACCGCGCTGACCGGCAGCTAAGATGGCGGGCCAGATGAAGCAGCAACTGGTCGACCTTCTGGGCGAGAGTCCGGGGATCGAAGCGATCAAGGACAAGATCACGCGGCTCCTCGCTCGCCAGCAGGACACCCGCCGGCTACCTCCCGTGCTGATCGAGGGCGAGACCGGAACGGGCAAGGGCCTCCTCGCCCGGCTGATTCACAAGGCGGGCCCGCGGCCGCAGGGACCCTTCGTCGACGTCAACTGCGCGGCGATTCCCGAGACGCTGCTCGAGGCCGAGATGTTCGGGTTCGAGCGCGGCGCATTCACCGACGCGCGCCGGGCTAAGCCGGGCCTCTTCCAGGCGGCGAACCGCGGGACGATCTTCCTCGACGAGGTGGCGCTCCTGTCCGAGGGGCTCCAGGCCAAGCTGCTCAAGGTGCTCGAGGAGCGGACGGTGCGGCGGCTCGGCGCCACGCGCGACGAGCCGATCGACGTGTGGATCCTGACGGCGACGAACGAGAACCTCAGGGCGGCGATTCCCGCGCGCCGCTTCCGCGAGGATCTCTACCATCGCCTCGCGGTCCTGACGCTCTCGCTGCCGCCCCTCCGCACGCGCGGCAAGGACATCATCCTGCTCGCCGAGCACTATCTCGGGCGCGCGTGCGCCGACTACGGCGTGTCGGCCAAGACGCTCTTGCCCGAAGCGCGCGCGGCGCTGCGCGCGTACCCGTGGCCCGGCAACGTGCGCGAGCTCGCCAACCTGATGGAGCGCGTCGCGCTCCTGTCGAGCGACCCGGAAGTGACGGCCGACGCGCTCGGCCTGACACCGGTCGTCACGGCGGAGCCCTCGTCACCGGTACCGGCCGACGTCGCGCCGGATGGGGCGAGCTCGCTCGACGACGCCGTGCGAGATCGTGTCGCGGCGGTTCTGCGCCAGACGGGCTGGAACATCTCCCGCACCGCCGCCGTACTCGGGATCTCACGCAATACCCTGCGCGCCCGCATCGAGAAGTACGCGCTCCGGTCCGGCGACACGCCGGCGCCACCTGCACCCGCGCCCGCCCGCCGCGCGACGCCAAGCGCACCGCGCTCGACTCCGTCGCCCGAGCCGGCTGCGGCACCCCCCGTGCCGGCCCCCACACTGACGCCCCTGCGATGGGAGCGGCGACGCGTCACGCTGCTGCGCGTCTCCCTGATCGCCGCGTCCGCGCCCGAAGCGCTCCTGGAGACCGGTCGTGTCATCGAGCTGTTGCTCGACAAGATCCAGAGCTTCGGCGGCCGGGTCGAAGGGCGGAGCCCGACCGGTGTTATCGGCGCCTTCGGTCTCGATCCGACGGAGGACGCGCCCAGCCAGGCGGCCCATGCGGCCATGGCGATCCAGAAGGCCGTCGATCGTTCTCGGCGTGATGGCGCCGCGGGACCCGCCATCAAGGTCGCCATCCACACCGCTCAGGTCCTCGTCGGTCAGGGCGCCACCGTCCCCGAGCTAGACCTCGATGGGAAACAGGCGGTCCTCCGCGCGCTCGACGCGCTGCTCGAGCGCGCGGGGCCGGACACCGTCCTGGTGAGCGACGCGACCGCCCCATTTCTCGAGCGGGGCTTCGACCTCGTCGAGCTCCGCGGTGACGCGCTCCCCGCCCGGCGCGCCTTCGTGCTGGCCGGCCGCGAGCGGCCGGGAGCCGGCCGCGCCGGACAAGCCGCCACGTTCGTCGGCCGGCGCCGCGAGATCGAGCTCTTGTGGAGCGGGCTCGAGTCCGCGATTCGCGGGCACGGCCAGATCGTCGGGATCAGCGGCGAAGCGGGAATTGGAAAATCGCGGCTCATCTCGGAATTTCGCGAAGGACTCGCTGGGAAGACGGTCCTGCAGTTCGAAGGACAGTGCCGGTCGTACGGCGCAATGGTTCCGTATCAGCCGATCCTTGATGTGCTCAGGGCGCTTTGCCGGATCACCGAAGCGGACAGCCCCGGGACGATGGCCGAGAAGGCCCGCACCACCCTGCTCGACGCCGGCCTCGACCTGCTCGACCACGCGCCCAGCCTGCTCCATGTGCTCGGCCTGGAGCCAGAAGCGGAGCACGTGGCGGGGCTCGGTCCGGAAGTGACCAAGGCTCGTGTCGTCGAGACGCTGAGGCAGGTCCTCCTGAAGCGCAGCCGCGAGAACCCGCTCGTCGTCGTCATCGAAGACCTGCACTGGATCGACCGAACGTCGGAGGAATGCCTCGCCTCGCTCGCCGAGATCGTCGGCGGGCTCCGGCTGCTGCTCGTCTGCACCTATCGCCACGGGTATCGTCCGCCGTGGATCGAGAAGTCGTTCTCGACGCAGGTTGCCCTGCAACGGCTCGTGCCCGAGGACAGCGCGCGTATCATCCACGGTGTGCTGGGCGCCGACCAGGCGCCGAACGTCCTCGTGGATCTCATCATCGCCAAGGCCGAGGGCAACCCTTTCTTTCTGGAGGAGCTTGCGCGGGCCGTCCGCGAGAGCGGTGGCGCCCTCGCGCCCGTCGGCGTGCCAGACACGATCCAGGAAGTCCTTCTCGCGCGCATCGGGCGGCTCCCGCACGAGGACAGGGAACTGCTCCAGATGGGTGCCGTCGTCGGCAAGGACCTGTCGGTGGCCGTAGTCAAGGCACTCGGCGGCCTGCGCGACGACGCGCTCCAAGTCGCGCTCACGCGACTGACCCGCGCCGAATTCCTCTACGAGACCGGCGCCGGGCTCGGCGCCGAATATTCGTTCAAGCACACGTTGACGCACGAGGTGGCGTACGAGAGCCTGGCGCCCGAGCGTCGCCGCGAGCTGCACGCCAGGATCGCGACGACGATCGAGCGCCTGCATCCGGATCGACTCGTCGAGCACGCCGAGCGCCTGGCGCACCACGCCTTCCGCGGCGAGGTCTGGGACAAGGCCGTCGTCTACATACGGCAGGCCGGCGCGAAAGCGCTCGCCGCGTCGGCGTACCGCGAGGCGGTGACATGTTTCGAGCAGGCGCTCGGGGCCCTCGCGCACCTTCCGGAGACTCGGGCCACGCTCGAGCAGTCGATCGATCTTCGCTTCGAGCTGCGGACGGCGCTGACCCCGATGGGTGAGCGCGCGCGGATCTTCGAGCATCTGAGCCGAGCCGAAGCGGTCGCCAAGGCACTCGACGACGCGCGCCGCATGGGGCGTGTCGCGGCGTACCTGACCGACTACTTCCGCCTCACCGGCGTCCACGAGGCCGCGCGCGAATCGGGACGGCGCGCCTTGGCGCTGGCGGACGCCCTCGGCGATTTCTCGCTTCAAGTCGCAGCCAACACGTATCTCGGGCAGGTCCACTCCGACCTCGGGCGCTACCGCGAAGGCACCGAGTACCTGCGGCGCAACGTCGAACGGCTCGTCGGCGACCTCACCTTCGAGCGCTTCGGGTTACCATTTCTCTCGTCCGTGCACTCGCGAGTGTGGCTGGTGCTCTGCTTGACCGAGCTCGGCGACTTCGTGGAGGGCATCGCGGTCGGCGAGGAAGGGCTCCAGATGGCCGAGGCCGCGGATCATCCCCTGAGCCTGACCTCGGCGTACGCCGCGCTCGGGCGGCTCTATCTCGGCCGGGGCGATCTCGCGCGGGCAGTACCGGCCCTGGAGCGCGCGCTCGAGCTCAGCGAAACCTGGCACATTGGACTGTGGGAGCCTGTCTCACGGGCGCGGCTCGGTTATGCGTATGCTCTCGGGGGACGTGTCGCCGAGGGCCTGGCGCTGCTCGAGCGAGCTGTCGAGCAGGAGGCCGCTATGGGCCGGATGGCCAGCCACTCGGCGCGCCTGGCCGCGCTCGGCGAGGCATACCTCATCGCGGGACGACTGGACGACGCGACGGCGCTCGCGGGGCGCGCCCTGGCGCTCGCACGCGAGCGGACGGAACGAGGCAACGAGGGGTGGGCGCTCCGCTTACGCGGGGCAGTCGCGGACCGGATCGATCAATCGTCCTGCGCGCCGGCGGAGGCGTCGTATCGCGAGGCGATGGCGCTCGCGGACGAGCTCGGGATGCGCCCGCTCCGTGCCACGTGCGCGCTCGAGATAGGCGCGCTCTATCAGCGACACGGCATGGACGAGCCAGCACGCGCTCAACTGACCGCGGCGCTCGAGCTCCTGCGGGCGATGGAGATGCCGCTCTGGCTCGAGCGAGCCGAGGCGGAGTATCGGGCGTTTCGCTGAACCCGCCGCCTACCGCTTTCGGCGGTCCTCTGTGACCGAGAAGCGTACGAGCTCGGCGCCCTCGTTTCGGCAGAGCCGCTTCAACTCGAGATAGAGGCTTTCGGCGGTCTGGCGGTCGAGGCCGGTGATCGTCACTCGGCGGACGACGTCTTTTCGGATCTTGCGCTTGATCGACAGCTCCTTGCTTGACGGTGGCGGACCCCGCCGTGATTGCCGGGGCCCGCCGAGTTTGATGTCAGGAGCTCCTCCGCCTCCGCGGCTTACGCCTTACCGCCTGGCGCGTTCCCCTCGCTGTCGGTTTGGTTTGCAACGTGATGTTCCCCGGGAGACCCCGGAGGATGGCCTTGATCCTCCCCATGTACTTCTTCACCTCCCCCGTGGTCTTCGGGCCCCGGACCTCGAACGTGACCCGGTGCCGCTTCTCCGGTCCAAACCCGCTCATTGCCTCACCTCCCTTCCAGCACGTCTCGCTTCCTGCTCCAGGATTCGTCGCGTCGACGAGAGCTATCCCCGTGCGTCCTGGATGCCCTCGAACAGCTCGTCGGCGTGGAAGATGCCCGGCAGGGCGTCGACGTCTCGCACGAAGTAGTGATCTTCCACGGCGTCATAGGATTCGCCGAGTTCGACGGGCTCGCCGAGGGCGAGCCGCACGTAGGTCGAGCTCATGTTGTGCTTTCCGGTCAGGTCGAAGAAGTTCATCATCGTGATGAAGCGGCCCGCGTTGATCTCCGTCACGCACGGGACGCCGCGGGCGTTCTCCTTCAGATCGACGCTGAAGGCGCCGGTGACGCGGCTGCCGAGCGCGCGGACGGCGGCGACGCTGATGTCGACGACGCGCGTGTCGACGATCGTCTTGGCGAGCGCGGCGATCGACGACGTGCCGCTCGGCTGGCTGCCGCCGCCGAAGTAGGACAGCCGCTCCACCGTCTTCACGAGGACCAGCGCGCCGTCCTTCCACAGGCTCTGGCAGGCGAAGTCTCGCCCCGGAAGGTACTCGGCGATCGTGAATGCGCGCGCAGGCACGCCCCGCATCTTTCGCCAGTAGGCAATCCAGTTGGCGGCCTGCCGCGGGCTCGTCATGGGCGCGGCGCCGCGCGAGCCGCTGCCGGATCGGATGCGGCACCACACGCGCGGCGGCCGTCCGAGGTCGCGAAACGCGCGCGCCACGGCCGGACGAGATCGCACGGCGAACGTGCGGGGCACGGGCACGCCATGGGCGCTGAGGTGTGCCGTCAGACGATACTTGTCCTGGCAGAGCGCGACTGCGGCCCGGCTCGGCAGGAATACGCGACAGGGAAGCGTCGCGCGCAAGCCGGAGGCAAGGGCGACGTCGTCGTCTGTATTCGGGATGAGCAGATCGACCTTCTCGCGACGGATGATCCGTCGGAGCGCCGCCGAATAGCGAGCGTGCCCGCGCGGGGGCACGAGATAGTTCCGGTCGGCGGTCGACTTGCGAAGGACGAAGCGGTCGTCGTGGCAGCCGACGATGACGAACGATGAGTCACCCGACCGGAGACTGCGGATCAGGCTGTTGCCAGGCCCGGAGCCCGCGCCGGGGACGAGGATGCGGATGGGCATCGGCGCTCTCAGGGTTGCATGGGCAGGATCTCTCGTCTCGCAAAGCTAGCTCGGATGAGCGGGCCGTTGCGCCCGCCCAACTGCTGATCCGCTGCCAGCATCGTGGCCACCACCTTCGCGAAGGAGAAGTCGGTCATCGGCGTCATCTGCCAGGTGCGCGCGAGCAGCATCCCAAGATAGTCTCGAGCTTCCGCGAGCCCTAGCTTGAAGGCATCGCCGTGACGCGCGAAAGCACGGGCGAATACCCGATGAAGGCGCCGCACGGCGCGGCCGCGCGTGTGGGTCGAATGCTCGGCGATGCCGCGGGCGATCATCCCCCGGGCTACCAGGCGCCGCTCGTAGAGCTCGACCAGCAGGTCGAAGACCGCGCCCTCGAACGGGAGGCAGAGAGCGTATTTGTACGAGTCGGGATTGGGATCCCACGGGACGTCACTGATCGTGAAGTTGTTGTAGGCGTTCCGGTCCACGACCGACTCTCCGATACGCGTGACCACGCTCGAAGCGTAGAGTCGCCCCTGTGTGTGCTCGAGCAGGCGGTCGACGACCTCGTTGAAATGAAGCGACGACAGGATCGCGACGAGGTCGGCGCACCCCTCCTCGTGAGCGCGTAGCTCGACAAGCCGCTCCTTCGGATTGCCGATTACACCCTTCAGGATGAGATGACCGACCTCATGCGCGACGCTGTCGAAGTTCTCGCAGAGGGGCCCCGACGGATCGCCCTCGCCGAATTCGATGTAGCCGTACATCGAGAACGCGTTCCAGTGCCGTGTCCGGGGGATGATCTCGAGGCGCCGATAGGTGTCGCGAAAGTGCCACGCGACGCGTCGGCCCAAATAGGCTTCCCAGATGTCCAGGACGCACCTGACCGTCCCATAGACGGTCGCCGACCTGAAGGTCGGGTGATCCGGGGCGATCTCGTCGAAGTGACCGCGCCGGTTGGGGACGGCTGGGTCCAGGACCCGGCCGGAGTACGGCGGCATCCGGCCGGTCTCCGAGTACGGGCGCTTGTTGCGCGCGTCAACGACGTACATGCGCTCGTCGGCCGGACCGACCCCGATAGTTCCCGGTGTCGAGTCGACGTGGATTGTGACCGGTCGAGCGAAACCGCGCAGGAACTTTGGTTGCGGGTAGACGAGGAAGCGCGTACCCGTTTGCCTGTAACGGGTGTCCAGGAACAGGTCACGACCGAACGGCTTGATCGGCACCCCGGTGAATCTAGCTCCGGGTCACCGTGCCGGCGACATCGACACCACGATCGAAAGCCGCCGGTCCAGACGGGAAGACCGATCCTGAACTACAAATACCTACACGGCGGTCGAACGTGGCAGAGGTGTCCCGCTTCGACACGGGCACGAATCTAAGACAATCTCCGCCGGCGCGCTACTCATTTCGCGCCGCGCGCGGACGCGACGGGTCAGGCTGCGCGCCGCAGCGGCTCCTCGGCATGCCCGGGCTTCACGACGAGCTCGTAGTCCACCGGCATGCGCCCGGCGACGTCGCGCCACACGGTCTCGGCCAGATCTTCGTAGCCGGCGGGCGTCCAGAGGACGACGCGACCAGCATGCCAGAGCGTTTTCGGGACGACTTCGACCGTGAGCAAGGATTCGCCGTGCAGCCGTCGATTGATCGCGCTGTGGATGTCGGCGCGCAGGATATCGGCGCGGTCGCGCAGCCGGTCGGCACGGATTCGCCAGGCCAGCGGCGACACGACCAGAGCGAGCAGCAGGAGGGTCGGTAGCAGCATGGTCAACATAGTCATCGCCTCCAGGCCCTTCAGACGCCGCATCACTCCTCAGGGATTCCTGAATCGCTGCCGGTGTCCGGTGAATCTAAACGGTACGGAAGCTTCGTGCGCTTGGCGGTATCCTTAGGTCGGAGCCTGCCCGAGCATGGCGGCAACGACCGGCGATCCGCTCGTAGCACTGGCGACACATGCCCTCGGCTTCGTCAGCGCCGGGGCCATCGTGGGACTCGGTTCGGGCCGGGCTGCCAGCGCGTTCGTTCGGGCCCTGGGCGCGCGCGTGCACGAGGGTCTGCGGGTGCGCGGCGTCGCGACGTCCGAGGAAACCGCGCGCCTTGCGCGAGACCTGGGCATCGATCTCGTGGGGCTCGAGGCCGACATCGACCTCACCGTCGACGGCGCCGACGAGGTCGACCCCCAACTGAATCTCATCAAGGGTTACGGCGGCGCCTTCGTGCGCGAACGCATCGTCGCGGCGGCGTCACGGCGGCAGGTCATTCTCGTGACCGCCGAGAAGCTGGTCGACACCCTCGGCAGTCATGGCCGACTTCCGGTCGAGGTCCTGCCGTTCGCACTCCCGCTCTGTCGTCGCCGCCTGGCCGATCTCGAGCTGAAGCCGACTCTGCGGGCTGCCGAGGACGGCCCCTTCGTGACCGACAACTTCAACGTGATCCTGGACTGTGCGGTGGGGCCTATCGACGACCCGGCGGGCCTCGAGCGCGTGATCCGCGCGATTCCCGGCGTCATCGACACTGGCCTGTTCCTCGGCACCGCCGACACAGTCGTGGTCGCCGAGGGCGATTCCGTTCGCGAGCTCGCCCGCCGGAGATCAGCGTGAGCGACACGACCTTCCGGCTGCCCGACGCTCTCGAGCCGGCGGTGCGCGCCGAGCTCGAGGAGTGGCGCGCCGGCGACAAGATGAAGCGCCTCTGGTCGCGGGACGCGACCTTGTGGACCGGTGCCGACGAGGCGAGCTGGCTCGGGTGGCTCGCCATCGCCGGCGAGCAGCGCGCCCGCGCGAGCGCTCTCGGCGATCTGGCCAGCGAGATCCGCCGCGCCGGCTTCGCTCACGCGCTGGTGCTCGGCATGGGAGGCTCGAGCCTCTGTCCGGAAGTCCTCAAGTCGACCTTCGGCCGCATCGCCGGCCATCCCGAGCTCTTCGTCCTCGACTCGACCGACCCGGGGCAGATTCGCGCGCTCGAGCGCCGGATCGATGTGGCTCACACGCTCTTCATCGTGTCGAGCAAATCCGGCACCACCCTCGAACCGAACATCTTTTTTTCGTACTTCTTCGATCGCGTCCGACGCGCGATCGGCGTTGAGCGCGCCGGCAGCCACTTCGTCACGATCACCGATCCGGGCTCGCGGATGGAGCACGTGGCGAACGCCGACCGTTTCCGCCGCGTCATTCCCGGCGTGCCGTCGATCGGCGGGCGCTACTCGGCGCTGTCGGACTTCGGCATGGCGCCGGCGGCGATCATGGGGCTCGACGTCACGCGATTCCTGGCTGACGCCGCCGCGATGGCCGATCGCTGTGGCCCGGCGGTTCGCGTCACGGAGAATCCGGGGGCCCTCCTCGGGATTCTCCTGGGCGTTCTCGCGCGACGCGGGCGCGACAAGGTCACGCTGGTGACATCGCCCGGCATCGGCGCGCTCGGCGTCTGGCTCGAGCAGCTTCTCGCCGAATCGACCGGCAAGGTGGGCAAAGGCTTGATCCCAGTGGACCGTGAGCCGCTGGGAGTGCCGGCGGTGTACACTAACGACCGCCACTTCGTCTACATTCGTGTGGACTCGAGGGCCGACCCCGCACAGGACGAGGCGATGGCCGCGATCGAGCACGCCGGCCAACCCGTCGTGCGCATCGGAGTTCCCGATCCGGATCACATCGGCGCGGAGTTCTTTCGGTGGGAGCTCGCCACGGCTGTCGCCGGCGCGATTATCGGCATCAACCCGTTCGACCAGCCCGACGTCGAGGCGAGCAAGGTGGCGACGCGCGCGCTCACCGACCACTACGAGAAGGCCGGCGCGCTGCCGTCCGAGTCGCCGCTGCGCGTGGGTGATCCGGCGTGGGAGACGACGCTGAAGGCGCACCTGGCCACGATCCGGGCCGGCGACTACGCCGCCTTCCTGGCCTACATCCCCATGAACGAGACACACGAGGCCGAGCTGCAGGCTGTGCGGCTCGCGGTGCGCGACCGGTTCCGGGTCGCGACGTGCGTCGGCTTTGGGCCGCGTTATCTGCACTCGACGGGACAGGCCTACAAGGGTGGCCCGAATTCCGGCGTGTTCGTCCAGGTTACCTGCGACGACGCCGACGATCTCCCGGTGCCGGGCCGGCGATACTCGTTCGGCGTGGTGAAGATGGCGCAGGCGCTTGGCGATCTCCAGGTGCTGCGCGAGCGTGGCCGCCGCGCGCTGCGCGTGCATCTCGGGGCCGACATTAAAAATGGATTAGCCCGGCTCCGCCAGGCCATCGAGGCGTAGAGCGCCAGGCCCAGCGGCAGTGCGCGCTGCAGGTCGTCGCGGGGCTGGGGTCCCGCCGACCGAGGCGCGCCTATGAATGCAGTGCGCGCTGCAGGTCGTCGCGGGGCTGGGGTCCCGCCGACCGAGGCGCGCCTATGAATCTGGAGGATCGCAATGCAAGTCGGGATGGTAGGGCTGGGTCGGATGGGCAGGAACATGGCGCGCCGCTTGATGCGCGGCGGCCACCAGATCGTCGGCTACGCGTCTGACCCGGCCGGGGTGAAGACGATCGCCGCCGACGGCGGGACCGGTACGACGACGCTTGACGACCTGGTGCTGGCGCTCAAGCCGCCGCGGGTCGTGTGGGTGATGGTGCCGGCCGGCGCGGCAACCGAGCAGGTCGTCACGGATCTGGCCAAGCGCCTGTCGTCCGGGGACACCATCATCGACGGTGGCAACTCCTTCTACAAGGACGACGTGCGGCGGATGATGATGCTGCGGCCGGCGGGCATTCACTTTGTCGACGTCGGCACTAGCGGCGGTGTCTGGGGGCTCGAGCGCGGCTACTGTCTGATGATCGGCGGCGAGCCGGAGATCGTCGAGCGGCTCGAGCCGATCTTCAAGACGCTCGCCCCCGGATCGGGCAGCGTCCCGCGCACACCCGGCCGCGAGGCGGTGGGCGGCACGGCCGAGCAGGGCTATCTGCACTGTGGGCCCGCTGGCGCGGGCCACTTCGTGAAGATGATCCACAACGGCATCGAGTACGGGCTCATGCAGGCCTACGCCGAAGGGCTCGACATCCTCAAGAATGCAGGCTCGAAGACGCTGGAGCCCGACCTGCGATACGAGCTGAGCATCCGGGACATCGCCGAGGTGTGGCGCCGCGGCTCTGTGGTGAGCTCGTGGCTCCTCGACCTGACGGCGCAGGCGCTCACCGAGAACCCGACGCTGTCGAACTACACCGGCGTGGTCGCCGATTCCGGCGAGGGGCGGTGGACGGTCATGGCGGCCGTCGAGGAAGGCGTGCCGGCCGACGTGCTCTCGGCGTCGCTCTACACGCGATTCCGATCGCGCCAGGATCACACCTTCGCCGAGAAGGTGCTCTCGGCCATGCGGCAGAAATTCGGCGGCCACGTCGAGCAGACGCCCGGGTGATCCTCGCCGGCGACGTCGGCGGAACCAAGACGGCGCTGGCCCTCTTCGAGGAGCGGGGTCGCGGCCAGGCGGTCGTCCGCGAAACCGTGCTCGCGAGCCACGGCTATGCGGCGCTCGAGACCGCGATCAGACAGTTCCTCCTGGAAGGCCCTCCCGTCTCGATCGATGCCGCCTGCGTCGGAGTCGCCGGCCCCGTGGTCGACGGCCGATGCACGGCCATCAATCTGCCGTGGGTGGTCGACGAGGCCTCGCTCGCGCAGAGCGTCGGGGCGCCGCGCATGAAACTGGTGAACGATCTGGAGGCCACCGCGTACGGAGTCCTCGGCCTCGAGCCGTCGGCGCTGGCGACGCTGCAGCCCGGCCAGCCGCGCAAGGCGAACAGGGCCTTGATCGCTGCCGGCACCGGGCTCGGCGAAGTGGTGCTCGCCTGGGACGGCCGCCGCTATCACGTGGTGCCCTCGGAAGGGGGCCACGCCGACTTCGCGCCGCGCACCGATCTCGAGATCGATCTCTTCAAGTTCCTGCGGCGCGAGTTCGGGCGCGTCAGCTACGAGCGCGTCGTCTCCGGGCCCGGCCTCTACAACATCTACCGTTTCCTGGTGGCCAGCGACGGCGCGCCCGAGCCCGAGTGGCTGCGCGCGCGGATGGAGAGCGGCGATCCGGGCGCGGTCGTGGGCGAGGCGGCCCTCGAGCGCGGCGATCCGCGCTGCGTGCAGGCGCTCGACATCTTCGTGTCTGTCTACGGCGCCGAAGCTGGCAATCTCGCCCTCAAGGCGCTCGCGGTCGGCGGCGTCTTCGTCGCTGGCGGCATCGCGCCGAAGGTACGCGCCAAGCTCGAGGACGGAACGTTCGTCGCCGCCTTCCGCGACAAAGGCCGGCTCGGCCCGACGCTGGCCTCGATTCCCGTGCATGTGGTCCTCGAGCCGCGGGCGGCGCTCCTCGGGGCGTCCGCCATTGCGAGATCGCTGCGATCCCGCGCCGTCCCTCGAGCGCGTCGTGCCCAAGGCGCCCGATAGCCCTCAGGCCTCGATCCGGCGAAGAGCTCGGACCCGAGAGGAGCTGAGGCTCCAGGAATCCCAGGACCGCACGGCCCACTGGAAACGCTGGGGGCCGTACCTGGCCGAGCGTCAATGGGGAACCGTCCGCGAGGACTACAGCCCTCACGGCACGGTCTGGGAATTCTTCCCGCACGATCACGCGCGGTCGCGGGCGTACCGCTGGGGCGAGGACGGGATCGCCGGGATCACCGACAACCACGGACGGCTCTGTCTCGCCCTGGCGCTTTGGAACGGGCGCGACCCCATCCTGAAGGAGCGTCTCTTCGGTCTCACCGGTAACGAGGGAAATCACGGCGAGGACGCGAAGGAGTACTACTTCTACCTCGACTCGACGCCGACTCACTCCTACATGAAGTTCCTCTACAAGTACCCGC
>JBKPCO010000212.1:0-3173 GCA_046727415.1 Candidatus Methylomirabilota bacterium | reverse complement strand
AGCGTCTCCACGCGCGTGGGCGGGATTCCCGAGGTCGTGGAGGACGGCGAGAGCGGCCTGCTCGTGTCGCCGGGCGACGTCGACGCGCTTGCCAAGGCGCTGGAGGGCCTCATCCACGACGCGCCGCGACGCCGCGCCCTCGGGCGGGCGGCGCAGTCGCGCGCGCGGGCGCGGTTCTCCGCCGAGGTCATCGTGCCGCGCTACGAAGCGCTTTACCGCCGGTTGTGCCGGTGATGGGTCACGCAGCGCGTGGCTCATCGCCTTGAACCAGCGCCAACGCTGTGGGATGAATCTCCCGGGAGGAGACCATGAAAGTCTTGACCTACGCGACCGTAACGTTCTTGGCGGTTGTCGCAGCCGTCGTACCCTCCGTGCTCTCGGCGCAAACGCCTGCGCCGAGCCTGGCCAAGGAGATCGCCGCGAGCTTCCAGCGCGCCGCCACGGAAATCATGGACGTCGCGGAAGCGATGCCTGCCGAGAAGTACGGTTACAAGCCAACGCCTGAGATCTCGAGTTTCGGTGAGCAGCTCGTTCACGTTGCGGGCATCACCCAGCGCTTCATCGACACGGCCAAGGGCACCAAGACGGAAGCCACCAGTCACGGCACGATGGCCAAGCCCGAGATCGTCGCGCTGCTGAAGAAGACGTTCCAGGGCGCTCAGGAGATGATCGCGCCCTTGACCGACGCCCAGCTTCTCGAGCCCGTGAAGTTTCCGTTCGGCGATCGCACGGTGACCCGCGCCACGTTCTGGCAAGGCCCGCTGTACCAGATCCGCAATCACCACGGCCAGCTCGTGGTCTATCTGCGGATGAACGGGATCGTGCCGCCGACCACCGCGCGGCGGTAGGCTTGTGGTCGCTCGCCGGCCGTACACGCCGCGGTCTTGCCATTCGTCGGGCTCGGTCGGAGCGGGAATAAGAGTAACCTCGTCCGGCTCGGCGACGATGGAAATCGGCCGGAGTCACGCGGTCATTGAAACCATTCGTCTCCGCAGCGGGTTACGCTGGGTGCAAATGGGATCTCGACCGCGGCGAGATTCTGAGCGATCCGGCTGGCCCGGCGGGATCGACGCCGGTTCATAGCGGTGATGGCCCTGAGCCTGGCACGCCCAGGCTTGAACGTCACAGGAGTTGCGCTGCTTCAAGACCAGTTGTTCGCAAAGCACATTGAGTTGATGCGCGAGATTCTTCCTCGGCTGACAAAGGTCGGGATGCTCGTGGATCGCGCCAGCGGCGACTGCAGAGTCGTGGAAAGCGCGGGGCGCCGCGCATCACGAATTTTCGGTACAGTCTTTATTGACTGTCGAGTCGCTAACCGCCACGAGATCGAGCAGGCGGCCCGATGTACTTCTCCCGTGTCCGGCCGCGCTGCTGTTCAATAATCGTGGTCTGCTCTATGACAATGCTGTCCGCCTGCGAATTCCATTCACCAGCTTCGTCACAGCGAATCTTCCTCTAGGAGTCCTCTTTGCGTATGGCTCAAGCTTTACTGAGGGATATCGGAAGGCAGCGAGCTACGTCGATCGAATTCTCAAGGGAGCGAACGAACCCAGGAGATCCGCCGATCGAGCTACCCACCAAGTTCGAATTCGTACTCAATCTCAAGACCGCCAAGGCTTTTGGGCTTACCATTCCACCGACGCTACTACTGCGGGCGGACCAGATCATCGAGTGATGAACCGGCGCACGTTCCTCTGTGGGCTGACGCTGGGTGCCATGGCGGCGCCGCTCGCCGCTGTGGCGCAGAAGTCACAGAAAATGGCTCGCGTGGGGATTCTTGGCATCGGTCCCGTTCCGAGCCCACAGGACCTGGCGACGTCAGTCGCGACGAACCAGTTCTGGATGTCGATGAGACAGCTTGGTTGGATCGATGGCCAAAACATGGTCGTCGAGCGACGGTTCGGCGAATCAGCCGATCAGCTTCGCACAGGCGCCGCTGACCTCGTACGTCTCAAGGTCGACGTACTGTTCGTCTCGAGCGCAGGCTTGGCAAAGATCCTTCAACTTGAAACGAAAACCATCCCCATCGTGGTGGGTCGCGCCGACGAGGATCTTGTCGCCGCAGGACTCGTCGACAGCCTCCCAAGGCCTGGGGGCAACATCACCGGGTCACAGCTGCTGAACGATGATCTCATCCCAAAGCGTCTCGAGCTTCTCAGAGCGCTTGTGCCGAATCTCTCGAAGGTCGCGCTTCTTCGAGAGGATGTCACAACCTCGGCATTCCCCCAGGTACCCGCTCGGTACAGTCAAGAGGTCGCTATTGCGGCTCGGGGCCTCGGCATAGAGGTTCATACGTTCATCGTGCGCCGTGCGGGGGACTTGGCTGCCGCTTTCCTTGGCATGAAGAAGAATCACGACCATGGTGTCGTGGTGATGTCACCCGCCTTTATGTTCGTGCATAGAAAGGCCGTCATCGATCTTGCGGCCACGCATCGGATTCCCGCAATCTATGAGCTTCGGGTGTTTGTTGAGCCAGGTGGACTCATGTCCTATGGAGTCAATGCATCCGAGATGCAGCGGCGTGCTGCGGTCTACGTGGACAAAATCCTCAAGGGCGCGAAGCCCGCTGATCTCCCCGTGGAGCAGCCGACCAAGTTCGAGCTGGTAATCAACCTCAAGACGGCCAAGGCGCTGGGACTAACGATTCCGCAGTCCATTCTGCTGCGAGCGGATCAGGTTATCGAGTAAGGCCAAGCGAGCATCGCGCGGCGTAAGGAGAGCGGCCCCATGACGCCACGGACTGCTGAAGGTGGCGCAGAGCCACAGATGCCACTGACCGCCTGCGAATACAGCCGTCCTGGTCTGTCGTCGGGGGTGGCAACCGTGAAATAATGCGACGGCCGGAACGGCCTCAGGAGGAATCATGCGCACGCCTTCCTTGGTACGTAGTGTCGTGGTGATTTCGCTGGTGATCCTCGGTACCCCGCCGGGGTTGGCGCAGACGCCACCGGGCGGCAGCGGTGCGTCGCCGGCCCAGCCTGCGCCGACGAGCTTTCTGGCACCGGCCAGGGCCACGTGGGAAAGCACCCGTATGCTCGTGCTCGGACTCATCGAAGCGATGCCCGAAGACAAGTACGACTTCAAGCCCACGCCGACCGTGCGGAGCTTTCGGGAGGTCGTCGTGCATCTGGTCGGCGAGAACTACCTGTTCTTCGGTCGCGTGGCCGGTGAGA
>JBKPCO010000211.1:0-10660 GCA_046727415.1 Candidatus Methylomirabilota bacterium | reverse complement strand
GCGTCGCCGCCGGCACGGGCTTGGTGAACACGGCCGCCGCGCCCGCCGCGGTCGCCTGGCGCTGGAGCTCGGGGTCGATGTTGCCGGTGACGACGAGAACGCGGATGCCCGGGTTGTAAGAACGGATCCGCTTGAGAGCTTCCACGCCGCCGAGCCGCGGCATCATGAGATCGAGCACAACCGCGTCGGGCCGCTCCCGCTTGACGTACAGGAGCGCCTCGAGCCCGTTCGCCGCTGCGAGCACGTCGAAGCCCGCCAGCCGGAAGGTCTCGACGAGGACCTCGCGGACATCGCGGTCGTCATCCACGATCAGCACTCGCATGCGTCGCCCCTCTCTCCTCGTGCGGGCTGTTCGCCGCGCACCCTCACACGCCGAACGCGTCGAGGCCGGTGATGTCGCGGCCGATGATCAGCGTGTGGATGTCGTGCGTCCCCTCGTAGGTGTTGACCGTCTCGAGATTCATCATGTGCCGGATGATCGGGTGCTCGTCCACGATGCCGGCGGCGCCCAGGATGTCGCGCGCCAGCCGGGCGCCGTCGAGCGCCATCTGCACGTTGTTCATCTTCGCCATCGACACCTGCTGCGGGCGCAGCTGACCCGCGTCCTTGAGCCGGCCGAGCTGCAGGCACAGGAGCTGGGCCTTGGTGATCTCCGTGATCATCCAGACGAGCTTCTGCTGCACGAGCTGGAACGATGCGATCGGCTTGCCGAACTGGATGCGCTGCTGGGCGTACTGGAGTGCCCAGTCGTAGCACGCCATCGCCGCGCCCACGGCCCCCCAGGCGATCCCGTAGCGCGCCTGGTTGAGACAGCCGAGGGGGCCGCGCAGCCCCTTCACCTTGGGAAACTTGTTCTCGAGCGGAACACGACAATCCTGGAAGGAGAGCTCGGATGTGATCGAGGCGCGCATCGAGAACTTGCCGTGAATATCGAGGGTCGAGAAACCCGGCGTGCCTCGTTCCACGAGGTAGCCGTAAATTTCGCCGTCGTCTTCCTTGGCCCACACCACTGCGACGTCGGCGATCGATCCGTTCGTGATCCAGAGCTTCGTGCCGTTGAGGACATAGCCGTCGCCCTGGCGGCGGGCCCGCGTCTTCATGGCGCCGGGATCCGAGCCGTGATCGGGTTCGGTGAGGCCGAAGCAGCCCACCTTCTCGCCGCGCGCCATCGCCGGAAGCCACTTCTCCTTCTGCGCGTCCGAGCCGTAGCTGTAGATCGGGTACATCACGAGCCCGCTCTGTACCGATGCCGCCGAGCGAAGCCCGGAGTCACCCCGCTCGAGCTCCTGCATGATGAGTCCGTAGGCGACGTTGTTGAGGCCTGCGCAGCCGTATCCCTTGAGCGTCGCGCCGAACACGCCGAGCTCGCCGAGTTTCGGGATGAGCGAGACCGGAAACGTGCCCGCGCGGTGATGCTCGCCGACGATGGGCAGGAACTCGGCTTCGACCCAGTCACGGACCGCGTCGCGGATCATCCGCTCCTCTTCGGACAGGAGATTCTCGATGCCGTAGTAGTCGACGCCCCGAAACTTCTCCATGGCCTAGCCTCTCCGACGCAGCGCCGCCAGGGGCACCGTGAGCAGCGCGCCGAGCGCCACCGTCAGTGTCGCGGCGTGAAAGAAGTGAATCGGCGTGTTCCAACCGACGAACCGACCCGCGACCTCGCGCGGCACGTCCGCCGCGCTTTGCACCACACGGGCCTCGAGCGCGCCAAATCCCGACGCGTAGTGGACGGCGATCCACAGCGCGCCGGCCATTCCAGCCACCAGCGCCGCCATACGGTGACGGCCCGCCATCAGCGCCACGAGCAGGAACGCGCTCGTTCCCACCAGCTGGAGTCCGGCGATGGCATAGAAGGCATCGAGCCCTGTCCGCCCGGCGGTCGCTCTGAACGTCGGGTATGCCCGGCCCATGGCCGGTGCGCTCGAGAGGAGCAGCCAGTCGAGGAAGCGCGCCAGGATCAGCGCGTGACCCAGCATGAAGCCCGCGACGAGTCCCGTCAGCAGCGCCGCCAGAAACCAGCTCGGCCAGTACAGGCGCTCGGTCATGTCAGAGCCTGATCGGGTTGAAGTCGGTGTCGTAGTCATACGTATCGGTCCGCTCGCTCGCCTTCAGCCAGGCGACCGCGGCGTAAGTGAGCGGCGTCGCGGCCGCCTCGTAGAGGACCTTCGCGATCCACTGCCCGACCATGATGCCGGCCAAGGCGCCGGCGGGCACTGAGCCGGCGAAGGCGAGCGCGACGAACACCGTGGTGTCGAGCGCCTGCCCGATCACCGTCGAGCCGATCGTGCGCGTCCAGAGCCAGCGCCCGCGCGTCATGATCTTCATCTTCGCCAGGACGTACGAGTTGGCGAACTCGCCGAACAGATAGGCGACGAAGGACGCCAGCAAGATACGCGGCGTCTGGCCCAGGATTTCGGCGTACGCCGCGCCGCCCTTCCAGAACGGTGCGCTCGGGATCTCGCCGCCTAGCCAGATGGCCGCGACCATCAGCGCGTTGCAGGCGAAACCGAGCCAGATCACGCGCCGCGCCGTCGCGTAACCCCACACCTCGGTGAGCACGTCGCCGACGATATAGGACACCGGGAACACGACGATGCCGGCGGTGAGCACGACGCCCCCGACCGAGATGAGCTTGGCGGCCATGATGTTGGCGGTCAGGAGGCAGGTGACGAACAGCGCGGCGAACGTGACGAATCGCCAGCTCATCATGCGCGGATGCGCGTCATACGTTCGTCAGGATGGACGGCGGCTCCTCGCTGAGCGCCCGCTTCAGCGCAAGGGCCAGCTCGGCGTCGCGCTCGTGCGTCATCGCGAAGATCCGGCACTGCGCGACCTTGCCCGGCAGATATTTCAAGATCTCGGTCAGCGGCTCCTCGGAGACGCGCCTGGTGGAGGAGTCGTACACGTAGATCTGCCGATCGCCCATTTTCAGGGGATTCAGCGGCCGCGGATCCTGCAGCGCCATGTCGATCTCGAACGGGACGTCGCGCAGCGCCGCCGGCAGAAAGGTTCGCACCCGCTTCTTCACTGTCTCGACGTCCAGGAAGCTCTGGCCCTTGCGGGCTTCGAACTGATCGAGCACCTCCTCGCTCGACATGCGCCACTTCAGCTTCCGGTCCAGGATGTGGCGCCACTCCGCCCCGAGCGCGCGCCGGTCCGCGTCCTCCGCGTCGTGCCAGCGTCCGACGTCCTCGAGCAGCGTCCATTCCGTGAGATGGAGGTACGGATGGAGCTCCTTGCGCAGATCGTAGGGGAACGCGATGCGCATCGTGTCTCGGAAGATCTCCTTCAGGTGCAGGTCGATGCCGCGCGTGGTCCGATGGTAGTAGACGTTCGTGTACATGTAGAAGCGGGCGTTCAGGAACATCGTGAACGCCTGGAGCCCGGCGCGGTCGAGGGTGAGCCCGCGATCGGAGAAAAACGAGTAGTAGATGATCCGATCGATGTCGATGGGGCCGATCGCGACGCCGCACATGTAGGAGTCGCGCAGCACGTAGTCCATGTTGTCGGCGGTGAAGACGCCGGAGAGCAGCGGCTTCAGGTGCGGCAGCCAGCGCGGATGCGACTCGAGCGGCTGCGTGTAGCTCTTGCCCATCAGGTAGCAGATCCACTCCGGGTCGATCGACTCGCCGGCGTCGAAGGCGCCGTGCGGGCTCCGGCGGAGGTTTCGCAGGAGATCGGCCAGCTCCTCGCGGATGATGCGCTGGCCGAGGAGCTCGTGGGTCAGCTCGTAATCGGCCAGGAAGTTGTCGTCGAAGAAGTGGCCGAACGGGCCGTGGCCGACGTCGTGGAGGAGCCCGGCGGTCCGCAGGAGCTCCTCGATCAGCGCCGCGGACGGCGCGTCGGTAAAGGTCGATCGGAGTGAGGGATAGAGATGCTGCGCGAGCCGACCGGCCAGGTGCATCGCTCCGAGGGAGTGCTGGAAGCGGCTGTGCTCGGCGGCCGGGTACACCCAGCGCGCCGACTGCAGCTGCGGCACCCGGCGCAGCCGCTGCACCCACGCGGTGTCGATCAGGTCTTGCTCGCTCGCCTCGCCGGGAATCCCGCCCGGTCGCGTGTAGAGAATGTACTGATGGATGGGGTCGGCGATGAGGCCTCGCCCTTGATACGGATCTTCGGCGCCCTTCATCGAGGAGAGTCTACCCCAGGCGCCCGGTCCGAACCCCGCGTCTACCGCACGGGAAAGAGGCGGTGGCGGTCGACCGAGGGGACGGTGATGATCTGCACCTGCTTGTCGCGCTCGATGGCGAGCTCGATCAGGTCGCCGGCCCGCCGCGACCACAGCTGCTCGTAGAACTCCTCCTGCGAGGCGACGGCTACGCCGTTGACCCTGAGGATGCGATCGCCCTGCCGGAACCCGGCCCGCGACGCCGGCCCCGACGGGGACGTCTCGCTGACCAGAAGGCCCGCGGGCGCCGCGACGGTGTAGAGCCCGAGCCACGGCCGCGGCGGACGACTTGCGATGCGGCCGGACGCGATCAGCTCGTCCTTCACCGACACGAACTTCTCGACGGGCACGGCCAGGTTGACGTGCGGCGGGTCGCCGAGCCGGAGCGAGGCGATGCCGACGACCTCGCCGCGCTCGTTCACGACGGCGCTGCCGCCCCACTGCGGGCTGGCCGGCGTCACGATGATCGCCCGGTCGAGCATGTACTCCCAGTACGCCGAGAAGCGCCGAACCGCGTGGACCGAGCCCGAGACCTGGACGAGATCGTTGTCCTCGTCGACGCCGACCGTGCCGGTCCGGGCGCCGGCGGCGAGCGCGTGCGAGTCACCGAGGGTCGCGGCCGGCCACGGACCGGCGCCCTCGAGCTTCACGACGCCGAGGCCGGTGTCGAGGTCGAGGCCCACTACGCGCGCGGCCACGGCGCGCCCGTCACGCCCCTTCGCCTCGATCGAGACCGCGTCCAGCAGCAGGTAGCTCACCGTGACCACGTAGCCGCGCTGATCGAAGATCACGCCGCTGCCGAAGCGGCGGCTGCCGAGCCGGGCGGACGAGTTGGCCTTCTCGTTGTTGCGCACGTGCAGCGCGACGACCGAGGGCTCGACGCGCCGGACGAAGGACGGCAGGGCCGAGACTTCCCGGGGATGCAGGCGAGGCTCGGGCGTCGACCCGGGGGCGCCGAGGGAGAGCGGGGGCAATAGCAGGAGAGACGCCAGCGTCAGCGTCGCGATTCGCTTCATGAATCCTTCTTTCTTTCTGGTAGCGGTGTTGCCGGTCAGCGGTGGCCGTACTGCCTTTCGTAATACGCGCGGAACTCGCCCGACTTGAGCGGGCGCCACCACGCTTCGTGCTCGCGATACCACGCGACGGTCGTCCCGAGCGCGTCGCCGAATCGATGACGCGGCGTCCAGCCCAGCTGCCGGACCTTGTGCGAGTCGACCGAGTAGCGCCGGTCGTGGCCCAGACGGTCCTTCACGGGCTGGATCAGCGTCTCGGGCTTTCCGGTGAGCTGGAGGATCAACCGTGTGAGGACGATGTTCTCGACCTCGTGGCCGCCCCCGATGTTGTAGACTTCGCCCTCGCCCCCCTTGCGCAGCACCAGGTCGATGCCCGCGCAGTTGTCGAGGACGTAGAGCCAATCGCGCACGTTGCGGCCGTCGCCGTAGAGCGGCAGCGGCCTGTCGTCGAGCGCGTTGGTCACGAAGAGCGGAATGACCTTCTCGGGATACTGATAGGGCCCGAAGTTGTTCGACGAGCGAGTGATCAGGACCGGCACCCGATGCGTGTGCCAGTAGGCCAGCGCCAGCAGGTCGCCGCCGGCCTTCGAGGCCGAGTACGGGTTCGACGGCCGCACCGGATCGCTCTCGCGCGACGATCCGCGCTCGATCGAGCCGTAGACCTCGTCGGTGCTGATGTGCAGGAAGCGGGCGATCTTCAGCTCCTTCACCGCCTCGAGCAGCGTGAACACGCCGAAGACGTCGGTCCGAAGAAACGCGTCGGGCTCCATCAGCGAGCGGTCGACGTGCGACTCGGCCGCAAAGTTCAGGACCGCGTCGACGCCTCGCATCACGTCGCGTACGACCTTCGCGTCGCACACGTCGCCCTGCACGAACACGTAGCGCGAATCGCCCGCGAGGTCGGCCAGGTTTGCCGGGTTCCCGGCGTAGGTCAGCTTGTCGAGATTGACGATGCGGTCGTCGGGATGCGCCGCGAGGACATGCCGGATGAAATTGGAGCCGATGAACCCACAGCCGCCGGTGACCAGGAGCTTCACGACGCCTACCCGCGAACGACTTCCCAGATATCGGCGCCCGCGTAGTCCCAGGGGAGCCGGCCCTCGTCGCACGTCGCCGGGTCGGGCGAGAAATGGATATCGGTGAAGTAGATGATTCGCCCGGGTGCGGTCCCGAGGTTCCGCACCCCGTGAGCGACGCCGGGCGGGATACGCACGAGTCGAGAGTTGCCCGCGCCGAGCGTGAAGCGCATGAGCGCGCCCTCTGTCTTCGAGCCCTGCCGCACGTCGAGCAGCACCAACAGCATGCGGTCGGACGGCGGCACGTACCAGACGTCGGTCTGGCGCTGGTGCAGGTGGTACGCCTTGATCACGCCCGGCTCGACCTCGCTGTAGTTGATCTGGCCCACGGTGAAGCCGGCGAACGCCTGGGGATGGCCTTCCGTCAGGCGCGCCAGTTCGGTCATGCTCCCGCCATCGTCGGCGAACCGCTTGAGCTCGACGATCTCGACGCCGTCGATGCGCGGCGACGGGCCGTAGGGTTGAATCTGGAAGGCGCGCTTGGCGGCGGAAGAGAAGTCCATCCGGGTGCCGATCTTACGGCTCGGGCTCGATCAGACGCAATAGGTACCGTCCGTACGAGTTGTCCTTCATCGGTCGGGCGATGCGGAGCACGTCGTCGGCCGCGATGTAGCCCATCCGGAAGGCGATCTCCTCGAGGCAGGCGACCATGAGGCCCTGCCGCTCCTCGATGGTCTGGATGAAGGTCGACGCCTGCAGGAGCGCTTCGTGCGTCCCCGTGTCGAGCCACGCGATGCCGCGTCCGAGCTTCTCGACCTGCAGCGCCCCGCGCCGCAGATAGGCCGCGTTCACATCGGTGATCTCCAGCTCGCCTCGCGCCGAGGGCTTGAGCCCGGCCGCGATCTCGACGACCTGGTTGTCATAGAAGTAGAGGCCGGTCACCGCGTACGGAGACCGCGGCTTCACCGGCTTCTCCTCGAGCCCGACGGCACGGCCGTCGGCCCCGAACTCGACGACGCCGTAGCGTTCGGGATCGCGGACCCAGTAGGCGAACACGGTCGCTCCCGAGGGGCGTCCGGAGGCGCGCACGAGGACCTCGGGGAGACCGTGACCGTAGAACACGTTGTCCCCGAGCGCCAGGGCGACCCGATCGTCCCCGATGAAGCGCCGTCCGATGATGAAGGCCTGCGCTAGGCCCTCCGGCTTGGGCTGGACCGCGTACTCCACGCTGATCCCGATGTGGCCACCGTCGCCGAGGAGGCGCCGGAACGCTTCCTGGTCCTGGGGCGTCGTGATGACCAGAACCCGTCGGATGCCGGCGAGCATCAGGGTCGACAGGGGGTAATAGATCATCGGCTTGTTGTAGATGGGGACGAGCTGCTTGCTGATCGCGTGGGTCAGGGGGTAAAGTCGCGTTCCTGATCCTCCCGCGAGGATGATGCCCTTGATGGAATTAGTCATGGAATTCTGTGAGTATAGCAGCGGGATCGCGCAGCCCAGAAGAAGCCTCTGGGGTGGCGTATCACCCTTGAGCCGACCGGGAATAGGGGTAATATCAAAACCATGAAGACGCTGAAGGACATGCTGGCCGAGGCGAGGCAGGTCGTTCCGGAGGAAGGGCCTGCCGAGGTCGCCAAGCGCCTCGCTGCCGGCGAGAAAATGGCGGTCATCGACGTTCGCGATCCCGACGAGTTTCGGGACGGTCACCTGGAGGCGGCGACCAACATCAGCCGCGGCTTCCTCGAGTTCCGCGTCGGCACCGCCGTGAGCGAGCCCTCCACGCCGATCGTGCTCTACTGCCAGACCGGGCTCCGCTCGATGCTGGCGGCGAAGGCCCTCAAGGATCTCGGCTATTCGAACGTCATCAACCTGCAGGGCGGTTACCAGAAATGGAGCCAGTCCGGGCTGCCGACCGTCCGCGACGTCCCGATGACGGCCGACCAGATCCAGCGCTACAGCCGTCACTTCCTGCTCCCGCAGGTGGGCGACAAGGGCCAGCGCAAGCTCCTGCGCTCCAAGGTGCTGCTCATCGGCGCCGGGGGGCTCGGCTCGCCCACCGCGTACTATCTGGCCGCCGCGGGCGTGGGAACGATCGGCCTGATGGACGGCGACACCGTGGACATCACGAATCTGCAGCGCCAGATCCTTCACACCACCGCCGACATCGGCAAGCCGAAGGTCGAGTCGGGTATGCGCACCCTCAAGGCGCTGAATCCCGACGTCAACGTGGTCGCCCTACCGACGCGGATCACCGTCGACAACATCATGGACATCATCAAGGACTACGACCTGATCGTCGACGGCTCGGACAACTTCGAGACGCGCTACCTGGTCAACGACGCCTGCTTCCTTGCCGGCAAAACCAATGTCCACGGCTCGATCTTCCAGTTCGAGGGCATGGCGACGGTGTTCGCGCCCGGCCAGGGCCCGTGCTATCGCTGCCTCTATCCGACGCCACCTCCGCCGGGGCTCGTCCCCTCCTGAAGCGAGGCCGGTGTCCTGGGCGTGCTCCCAGGAGTGGTCGGAACGATTCAGGCGACGGAGGCCGTCAAGCTGGTGCTGGGTATCGGCGAGCCGCTGATCGGCCGGCTCCTCACCTACGACGCGCTCGGCATGCGCTTCCGCGAGGTCAGGCTGCGCCGCGATCCCAAGTGCCCGCTGTGCGGGACGTCGCCGACCATCAAGGATCTCGCGATCCATCGAAACGGCGCGGGCGGGGCGTGCGACGTCTCGGCGGACGGCCATGGCGAGGCCGTGACGGCCGCGGTGGCTCCCAAGGCCGGCGGCTGATCCCGCGTTTCGCCGACCGCAGGGCATGACCCGCTCTCTCGGCGGCGCTCTCACCCCCGCTCTCGTCGAGCGCTTTTCCCAGCGCGACCTCGCCCGGCGCCTCGGCGTCGCAGTGCCGTTCGTCACCGTGGACCCGGACGGGCGCCCTCATCCGATGCTGCTTTCCTATCTCGAGCTGCGCGCCTACGACTCCGGCACGGTCGGCCTCGTCATCGGTGCGCGGACGCGGAGCGCCAGCAATCTGGTGGAGCGCGGGACTGGCACGTTGCTGGCCGTCGAGCCGGACGCGACCGTATACGTGAAGCTCAGAACGGTCGACGGGCCCCTGCCGGTCTCGGGCAACGACGAGTACGGCCTGGGCTATTTCCTGCTCGCAGTCGATGAGGTGCTGGAGGACGCGCCGGCCGACTGGGAGGGCGGAATGCGGATCACCAGCGCGGTCCGGTACGCGCCCGCGCCGACGCTCGACGAGCCCTGGGCGCGCGCCACGCTGGCCGCGCTCGCCGAGCCCCGCGCGCGCGCCTGACTACTGGGGCGCGTCGGGCTCCCGGTAGAGCCCGATCGTCACCTCGACCTCGGTCTCTCGCCCCTCGCGCAGGAGCACGACGCGCACCTTCTTGCCCACCGGCGTCGACGAGACGACGCGCTGCAGATCGCGCGTCGTCTCGAGGCGGGCGCCGTCGATGCCGACGATGACGTCGTCGGCGCGCACGCCGCCCTTGTCCGCCGGGTCGCCCGGCATCACGCGGCGCACCCAGACGCCGCGGGCCTCGCGGAGCTTGAGGCGGGCCAGGTCCTCCTCGGTCACGTCCGAGATCGACACGCCGAGCCAGCCCCAGTCGATCCGCCCCTTCTCAGCGAGCTGCGGCAGCAGGATCTTCACGAGGCTCGAGGGAATCGCGAAGCCGATCGAGCCGTTGCGCACGGCCATGCTGTTGACACCGACCACCTCACCCGCCATGTTCACGAGCGGCCCGCCGGAGTTGCCGGGATTGATCGCGGCGTCGGTCTGGATGAAGTCGAAGCCCGGCGTCGCCACCGTCAGCGGCGCGCCCTTGCGGCTCACGATCCCGAAGGACACGCTCTGCTCGAGCCCGAACGGGTTGCCGAGGGCCAGCACGAACTCGCCCACGCGGAGCCGGTTCGAGTCGCCGAGTGGGAGCGCAGTGAGTCCGGACGCACCGTCGATCTTCAGGAGCGCCAGGTCGACGCGGTTGTCCCGTCCGACCACCTTGCCCTGAAACCGCTTGCCGCCGTTCAGGCGGACCTGGATGGACCCGGCGCCGTCCACCACGTGGGCGTTGGTGATGATGAGCCCACTCGGATCGATGATGAAGCCCGAGCCGGTGCCGCGCCGGGGCTCGGGGCTCTCCTCGCGGGGCGCGTCCTCCTTCAGGGCCCGCTGCACGCTGACGTAGACCAGCCCGGACTGGAGCCGCTCGGCGAGGTCCGCGAGCAGGGTGTTGAATCGCGCCAGATCGGGCGCCGCACTGGCGGCCGGATTCTCGCGCCACATCGCGCCGCCGCCGGTCGACGGACCGGCACACCCTGCCGCCAGACCCACCACCGCCATCAGAGCCGCCAGCGCACGCCGACGCGAACCGATCATCCCTACCCTCCCGAGAAGGCTACGCACGAGTATACCGTCCCGCGGCCAACCGAACGGTCGG
>JBKPCO010000210.1:0-38335 GCA_046727415.1 Candidatus Methylomirabilota bacterium | reverse complement strand
TAGATCTCGCGCGCCGTGCCGCGCTCGATGATGCGTCCAGCGTACATGACGTTCACGCGATCGGCGTACCGCGCGACGACGCCGAGGTTGTGGGTGATGATCAGCATGGCGACGCCGAAGCGTCGCGACAGGTCCTTCATGAGCTCGAGGATCTGCGCCTGGATCGTCACGTCCAGCGCCGTCGTTGGCTCGTCGGCGAGGATCAGCGACGGGTTGCACGCGAGCGCCATGGCGATCATCATCCGCTGCCGCATCCCGCCGCTGAACTGGTGCGGATACTGGCCCAGGCGCCGCTCCGGGTCCGGGATGCCGACCATTCCGAGCAGCTCGATCGAGCGGCGGCGTGCCTCGGCCGGCGACATCTTCAGGTGGATCTCGAGCCCCTCGGTGAGCTGGCGCGCGATCGTGAGCACCGGATTGAGCGAGGTCATCGGCTCCTGAAAGACCATCGCGATCTCGCGGCCTCGCACGTGGCGCATCTCTTCCTCGGACAGCTGCCGGAGGTCCCGTCCCTTGAAGAGGATCTGGCCGCCGGCGATGCGGCCGGCCGGGCCGGCGACGAGCCGCATGATGCTGAGCGCGCTCACGCTCTTGCCGCAGCCGGACTCGCCCACGAGCGCGACGGTCTCGCCCTCGCCGACGTCCCACGAGACGTCATCGACGGCCCGCACCACGCCGCTGCGGGTCACGAACTGTGTCTGGAGGTTCTTGACTTCGAGGAGAGTGCCCACTGCGGCGGCAGTTTAGCATGCCGCCCCGGGGCTAATCGTGGCAGCGCCCGGCGTCCAGATGGGCCGTGGCCCGCGACTCGAGCGACGCATACTCCTTGCAGACCGCCTCGGCCACGCAGGGCCAGCGGTGCTGGGCCGCCCAGCGCACCCCTTCGCGCCCCAGGCGCCAGCGCAGCTCAGGGTCGGCGACGAGACTCTCGATGCGCTCGGCCAGCGCTCCGACGTCGCCGTCGGGTACCAGGAACCCGGTGACCCCGTCGCGAATGGTCGTGATCAGTCCGCCCACGCGCGAGGCGATGACCGGGCTCCCGCACGCCATCGCTTCGAGAGCAACCATCCCGAACGATTCGTAGTACGACGGCAGCACGGTGAGATCGGCGGCGGCGTAGTAGAGGGGCAGCACGCTCTGGGGCTGGGGCCCGACGAAGCGCACCGAGTCGACCAGCCCCAGTCGCGCGATGCGATGCCGGAGCGAGGTCTCATGGCCGCTCGTCGGTTCGTCGGCATCGCCGCCTACGACCAAGAGCCGCATGTCCTGGCCCCCTTCCCGAAGTCGCGCGACCGTGTCGAGCAGCGTGTCGAGGCCCTTGATCGGCGCCATGCGGCCGACCCACAGGAGGACGGGCCGGTCGTCGAGACCGAGCCGCCGCCGTGCCTCGGCGCGGTCGCCCGGGGTAAAGAGGTCGGTGTCGACGCCGCACGGGATCGTCGCGATTCGCGACGCATGGGCCGCGTAGTCGCGCAGGAGCTCGGCGCGCTCGACGACGTTCGCCGCCACGATGCGGTCGGCCTCGGAAACGATGCGGGTCTCCTCCTCGACCCGTACCGCCGGCTCCAGCTCGGCCGCGCTTCGCGCCACCCGGTTCTTGAGCCGGCCCAGCGTGTGGAACATCTGGAGCACCGGCACCGACCAGCGGGTCTTGAGGGCGAGCGCGGCCACGCCGGAGAGCCAGTAGTGGGCGTGGATCAGGTCGTAGTCGATCGCCTCGGCGATACGCCACGCCTCGAGACCCTCCACGAATTCGGCCAGATGATGGTAGACGCGCTCGCGGGCCATCGGCGCCTCGACCCCCGCCGCGAGGTGGATCACTCGCGCGCGCTCGCCGAGCTGGACCACACGCGGGATCGACGGATCTTGCGAGCGCGTGAAGACGTCCACGCTCACGCCCATGCGTCCGAGCTCACGCGATACCTCGCGGACATAGACGTTCATCCCGCCGGTCTCCTTGCCGCCGAGAGCCGCGAGCGGACAGGTGTGAACGCTCAGCATCGCGACGTACAGGTTCACTGAATCCTCACCGCGAAGACCGCCTCGGGCACGGGCTCGAACTCGTACTTGTACCGCTCCTCGCCGCGCAGGAAGTCGAAGGTCCGCCGACCCCGCACGATCGCGTCGCGCACGAGCTGGGCGAGCAGCACCACGCCGGGCGAGAGCGCAGCGTGCGCCGGGTCGAAACCGGAGTTGTAGAGCCCAACCCGGTCGTCCCACTCGATCGTGACGAACGCGGCGATGGGGCCCGACGAGGTGTCCAGGAACCAGAGGCGGCACGCCCCGCGCTCCGCGAACGCGGCGAGGACGCGTCGGAAGAACCGCTCCATGCGCTCGTCCATGAAGCGCGCCTTCCCCGTGCGGGATCGCCGGTGAAGGTCGAGAAAGTCGCCGATTCGCGCTTCGATCTCGGCGGGCGCGCTCGCCGACGACACCCGGGCGTCGGGGGCGTCGCGTTCGAGGCGTCGGGTCTTTCGCATGAGCTCGTGACGGTGCTTTCCGGAGAGGCTGGCGAGGTAGGCTTCCCACGAGGACGGCAGAGCCAGGACTGGACATCGTTCTTCCACGGTCACCGTTGCGACGAGCCCGCACGCGGCGGCGAGCTGCGCGAGCGACGTGGCCGTCGGGGAAGCCCCCGGCACGGCGTGCAGCTCCCACTCGACGCGCTCGCCCGACCGGGACTGGAGCAGGGCCATCCACGCCTCTTCCTCGCGCCCGGGCAACGCAATCAGATCGAGATAGTCGGAAACGTCGGACCCGCCCAGGATCTGGAGCGTACCCGGCCCGGACTCGTAGAGCGGCAGGAGCGCCACCAGGCCGTCCGATCCGTCGTGCACGCAATGGATCGCAAGCCGACGGCCGTCAGCGAAGACCCGGGCCCATTCGGTCTGCCACGTCCAGGAGAGGAATGGGGACCGGAGCCGGGTCGCCGCGAGGAGGCCGTCCCAAGCAGAGACGCCCACCGCTTCGAAGCGGTCGTGAACGAGGACTTTCATGGGGTCACTAATCGTCGGATGCGTCCGAGGCGGCGGGGGATTCGCCCTCCCCTTCTCCGGCAGTATCGCCCTCCGCCATCGCCTCGTCCATGGCCGACTCGAAGTCGTCGCCCAGGTCGTCCCCGAACTCCCGGCCCATCTTCTTCATGAAGCGAGCCACGCTCGCCGGGTTGTTCTCGTCCAGATCGCCAAAGCTCGAGGAGTCGGCCAGGGAATCCAGGCGGGCCTCCTCGGACTTCACCGTCGCGAATCGGGACATGATGCGGGATAGGGACGAACCGCCGCAGACGGGACAGGCGGGAGAGGCCGCCGTCGACGGCCGCAGCACGAGGAGACTGACGCGCTTGCGACAGTCGTGGCATTCGTATTCGTAGATGGGCATCGCGCCGATTCTAGCACGCAGGTCCGAGCGTGCCCCGCCGTGACAGGCTGACTCGTCGCAGGGCGAAGATGACAGCGTGCTCGGCATTTTGGCTTTCGGAAAGCTCGACAAGCCGTGGGCTTGCGCGCGGCACCGCTCTTGCTCCCACCTGGTTCCGCCATGGCCAAGATTCCAGCGGACACGCGGGATACGAGGCAGCGGGCGGATCGGGAGCGTCGCCTTTCGGAGCATATGGCGTCAGCGACCCAGTCGCTGCGCGCCGAGCGCGACCGGCTGGCCAAACGCCTGGCCGATCTCGAGCGGGAGCTTGCCAAGCTGGCTGCCCGGCTCGAGGCCCCGTCAGCGTTCGCTAGACCAAGCGATTCGGGACCGCGCCGACCCTGACCGCCTCGCCGAGCCGCGCCAGGCGCGCGAGGGGCAGTAGCACCTCCAGCAGGAGCTTCAGCACGCCGTAAACCGGCCGCGATTCGCTCAATCCGGCCAATCCGTTCCAACCCCGATCGCGCAGCAGCGCGGACAGGCTCCACAAATATGTGCGAGGCTTCGCTTGATGCCACCGCCAGGCGACACGGCCACCCGCCTTCCCGATCACCATCTCGAGCGTCCTCGGAGTGAAGTGTGAGAGATGACGCGGTAACTCCAGACCGGACCAGGCCTTTCCGAAGAGCCGCGCGCCGAGCCCGCCGGCGTTGGGAACCTCGACGATCAGGAGCCCTCCGGGTGCCAGCCAGTCGAGCATCCGGCGGGCAACCGCCACGGGATCGGGGACATGCTCGAGGACGTGGAACGCCGTCACCACGTCGAAGCGACCCGGCGCGAAGGGCGCCGAGAGGATGTCGCCGACGTACACCTCGTCGCTGAACCGGCGTGCCATAACCGCGGCCGCGCCATCCATCTCGATCCCGGACGCCTGCCAGCCCAGCTCGCGCGCGACACCGAGCGCTGCGCCCGAGCCGCATCCCACGTCGAGATAGCGTCCGGCTCCTCGCCACGGTGGACAGCTCCACCGGAGGCGACGCAGGAGCCCCCGCGCCCGGAGCCTCGTCAGAAGGGACGCGTGCTCGTCCCGGAATGCCCGGTACCCGAGCTCGCTCGCGAGGGCGTGCCTGACGGCCCGGATGCGGGCCGGCGAGCCCTTGAACGGCACCCGCGGCGATGGCTCCTGGTGACGCGGATAGTGGTCCGGGTAGCACGCGGCCAGGTGCTCGTCGCGCACCCGCGGACGCTGGTAGAGAAAGCCGCAGCCGCGACAGCGGACCACCGTGTAGAGGCCGGGCACGTCGAAGGCGCGGTCGGGCGTCGCCCAGATCGGTTCGGCGTCGTCGCCGCCGCAGACGGCGCACGGCGCATCCACCGTGGGCAGCGCCGCCATCAGGCGAGAATCTCCTCCAGGCGTTTCACGGCGCGTCCCCACTCGAAGGCGCTGCGAACGAACTCAGAGCCGGCGGCGGCGAGCCGCGCGCGCAGCGCGGGATCGGATGCGACCCGCTCGAGCTTCGCGGCCAGGTCCGCGACGTCGCGCCGCCGCGCCACGAGCGCCGTCTCACCGTCGCGCGCGTAGTCGCGGCAACCGCCGTTGTCGTAGGTGACGAGCACCGCGCCGCAGGCCATGGCCTCCATGGGCGGCATGCCGAGACCCTCGTCCCAGGAGGGGCACAGATAGATCTCGCAGCCGCTGTAGAGATCGGCCAGTCGCTCCTGGGGCGGGTTGGCGTGAAACTCGTCATAGGCCGTGGCGCCGCGCGGCGCCGACACGCCGAACCCCACGAGGTGGAGCGCGGGGATGCGCCCCTTGACGCGCGCGACGGCCGCGAAGCCGTCGGCGGTGCCCTTCCAGGCGTACTCGTGGTGGAGCATGAGCACCCGCGGCCGCGAGGTCTGGACCGTAACCGGCACGGCGTGGAACAGCGTCGGATCGACCGGCGTCACCAGTGTCTCGGCCTCGCTCGCGAATCGCTCCCGCATCACGTCGGAGAGCCAGGTCGAGATGACGATCTTGCGCAGCGGCAGCCGGTACGTCGCGTCCACCGCCGGCGCCTCGCCGTGGTAGAGGCTCTCGTAGTGCTGCACGAAGTAGAACTTGCGGCCGCAGCACGCCGGCGCGGCCGCGACCGCCGCCGCCGACTGCCACGCGGTAGCAATGAGGGCGTCGCCGTCAGGCAGAGCGCTCGCCCGCCAGCGATCGACCCAGGCGATGCGCGCGCGGAATCCGGGGATCCACTCGGGTCCGACACGCTTGACCGAGCGCCAGAACGCGCGGGCGCGGCCTTTGGCCGGCACCACCACCACGACTTCGTGACCGGCGGCCGCGAGCCGGTCGGCGTAGGTGAGGATCGCACGCACGCCGCCGGCAATGCGCAGATGCGGACACAGGAACGTGATCTTCACGCGGAGATCAGATGGCCATCGAGACCTGGCCGCTCTTCCGATACGCCTCGGGATCGAGCGCTACGTTCAGGCACCAGACATCGTCGGAGGCCAGCGCGAGCGCGAGAGCCGGACCGATCTCGCGCGGATCGGTGATGAACGCGCCGCGGCCGCCGAGCGCCTCGACCATGCGGTCGTAGCGGGTCGTTGGCAGGGACGTCGCGACAGCGCGGGATTCGCCGAAGAACGAAACTTGAGGACTCCGGATCTGGCCCCAGCCGCCGTCGTTGCCGATGATGCAGGTGAACGGAAGCCTGAAGCGCACTGCGGTCTCGAGCTCCATGCCGTTGAGCCCGAAGGCCCCGTCGCCGGACACGAGCAGGACGCGCTGATCCGGACGGAGGAGCTTCGCCGCCAGCGCAAACGAGGGACCGACCCCGAGGCAGCCGAGTGGACCGGGGTCGAGCCACTGCCCGGCGCGGTCGACCGGGACGAACTTCGCCGCGCAGTTGACCACGTCGCCGCCGTCGCCCACCACGATCGTGTCGCGCGTCACCGCGTGCGCGATCTCGCGCGCCCATCGGTAGTGGGAGACCGGCGCCTGATCACTGTCGGCCAGCTCGTCGAGCTTCGCGCGCGCTTCGGCCTCGCGGCGGCGGAGCTCGGCGACCCACGGCGCGCTGCGGTCGGCCCGCTCTTTCGGGAGCGCGTCGGCGAGCTGCCGCAGGATCACGTCGATGTCACCGGTGAGGCCCAGCTCGAGCGGCCGGTTGCGCCCGAGCTCGATCGGGTCGACGTCGATCATGACCACTTTCGCGTTTTCGGCGAAGGTCGGCGGCCGGCCGTAGCCGAGGCGAAAATCGAGCGGCGTGCCCAGCACGAGCACCAGGTCTGCGTGACCGAGCGCCCACCCGCGCGTCTGGAAGAACGCGTTGGGATGCTCCGTGCCGAGCGCGCCCCGCCCGGCCCCGTTCATAAACACCGGGACGCCCATGCGCTCGGCGAACGCCGCGAGCGACGTCGAGGCGTCGTCCCAGTAGACTCCGCCGCCCGCCATCACCACCGGCCGTTCGGCCGCGGCCAGGAGCGCCTCGAGCCGCGCCACCGCGACGGCGTCGGCGGCCGCCCGTGGCCGGTGAACGTAGCCCGTTGGTATCGGCGCCAGACGCTCCTCGATCGTGGTCATCAAGAGATCGACCGGAATCTCGACGAAAACCGGTCCCGGCCGTCCCGCAAGCGCTGTGCGAATGGCCGTGGCCAGCACCTCGGGGATCTGCCGCGTCTCGGCAACCGACCACGCGCCCTTGGTGATGGGCTTGAGGAGAGCGACTTGCTCAGTCTCCTGGAGCGCGCCGAGACCGCGCAGGCCGAGCGGCGCGGCGCCGCCGATCAGGAGCAACGGGCTGCGCGCAGCGTACGCGTTGGCGACGCCGGTCACCGCGTCGGTGACGCCGGGCCCCGGAACCACGACCGCCACGCCGATCCCTCGGGTGAGCCGCGCATAGGCGTCGCCCGCGTGGGCGGCCGCCTGCTCGTGGCGCACGTCGATGATCCCGACGCCCTCGGTGAGGCAGCCGTCGTAGATCGGCAGGATGTGGCCGCCGCACAGCGTGAAGAGGTGGCCGACGCCGGCCTGCGAGAGGGTCCGGGCGACCAGCTGTCCGCCCGTCAGATCAGCCATCGATGTCCGTCCACCCGATCAGGACGACCTGAATCGCGGGAGAATCTCGGCGGCGATCGCCTCGTGCTGAGCCTGCTCGTCACGCGGGTCGCCGATCGCACTCATCAGGAAATAGTTGCAGCCGGCGGCGCGGAATCGCTCGAGCTGCTCGGCGCACTGCTCGGGTGTGCCGATGACGCCGTAGCGTTTCACGAGCGGCTCGAAGTCCTGGTTGTAGCGCTTGCTCAGGACGCTCACCCACGCCTTCTTCGCGGTCTCGTAGTCGCGCCCGACCGTGATGAAGACCAGGTGCGCGGCGGTGAAGCCGTCGATCGACCGGCCCGCGGCGGCGGCCGCCGCGCGGATCTTGTCGAGGCTCTGCGCGTAGCGGTCGGCCTGCACGACGTACGACACCCAGCCGTCGCCCTGGCGGCCGGCCCGGGTGAGCGCCGCATCGGACCGGCCGCCGATCCAGATCGGCGGAGGCTGCTGGACGGGCTTCGGGTCGATCGAGACCGACGTGAACCGCGTGAACCGGCCGTTGAACGTCGCCGGCGTGTCGCGCCAGAGGGTACGCACCACGTCGATGCCCTCGGTCACCCGCGCCCCGCGCTCCTTGTGGGGCACACCGCAGAGCTCGAACTCTTTCGGATTCTCGCCGCCCACACCGACGCCGAAGACGAGCCGGCCGCCCGAGAGCACGTCGAGCGTCGCCGTCATCTTCGCCGCCACCGCCGGAGCGCGGAGCGCCAGCAGATAGACGGCGACGCCGAGCTTGATCCGTCGGGTGATCGGCACGTACGAGGCCAGGAGCGTGAGCGACTCGTAGAGGGGGTTGTGGAACGACATGTGGTCGCCGGTCCACACCGAGTCGTAGCCGAGAGCCTCCAGACGCTGGACGAGTGTCCACTGCTCGGCCGGCGGATGCATCGAGAGCTGGGCGCCGAAGCCGATCACGCCGTCACCGCGGAAACGCGTCGCGCACACCGCCGTCCACCGTCAGGGTGCAGCCGGTGGTCTTGGCGGAGCGGTCCGAGGCGAGGAACAGCACGGCCTCGGCGACGTCCTCCGGAAGGATGTTGACGCCGAGCAGGTTGCGCTTGCGATAGAAGTCTTCGAGCTGCTCGACCGTGATGCCCTGGGCCGCCGCGCGCTCGCGGCGGATCTCGTCGGACCAGAGCTTCGAGTCTTGAAAGACCGCATCCGGGTTCACGATGTTCGAGCGGATCCCGTGGGACGCGCCCTCGAGGGCCAGCACCTTGGCGAGCTGCGCCTCGGCCGCCTTCGCCGCCGAGTATGCGGCGAAGTCCTTACCCGGCGACATCACGTTCTTCGTCGCGACGAAGACGAGCGCGCCGCCGAGCCCCTGGGCCATCATGAGCCGCATCGCTTCGCGGGCGACGATGAAATGGCCGGTGGAGTTGACCGCGAACGAGCGCTCCCAGTCGGCGAGCCCCAGGCGGACGACGGGCGACGAGTGCGCGATGCCGGCGTTCGACACGAGGACGTCGAGCCCGCCGTAGGCGAGCACCGTTTCCTCGAACGCGGCCCGTACCGAGGCTTCGCGGGTCACGTCCATCTCGAGCCCGAGCGCCCGCCCGCCGCCGACTTCCTTCGCGACGTCCTCGGCGGTACGCCGCGCGCTGGCGCCGTCGACGTCTCCCGCCACCACGTGGGCGCCCTCGGCGGCGAGGCGCCGGGCGATGGCGCGCCCGATGCCCGAGCCCGCGCCGGTGACCAGCACGATGCGGCGCGCCAGCTCCTTCTCCGGCGGCGCCAGCGTGAGCTTGTAGAGCTCGAGCGGCCAGTACTCGACGTCGAACGCGTCCTTGGCCGAGAGCGAGACATAGGTGCCAAACGCCTCGGCGTTGCCGAGCACGTCGATGGTGTGATGGTAGATGTCGCTGACGATCCCGGCCGTGCGCCGGTCCTTACCCGACGTGAACATGCCGAGCCCCGGGACGAGCACGACGCGCGGGAACGGATCGCCGAGCTCGGCGCCCTCGAAGCGGTTCGCCTCGAAGTAGCGCGTGTAGTCGGTGACGAAGCGCTCGACTGACCGCTCGATCGCCGTCGCGAGCTCGGCCTCGGTCTCGACGCCGGTCGCCGTCACGAAGCACGGCAGGCGCTTGGCGTAGATCGTGTGATCCGGCGTGGCCGGTCCGATCTGTGAGACCCGGGGCGCGTCGGCGGAGGAGACGAACTCGGTCACGGCCGGCGCGTCGTCGAAGGTCATGACGATCCGCCGGCGACGGCCCAGGAGGCCGCGCAGCCGTGGCGCCACCGCCAGCGCGGCCGCGCGCCGCGCCGCGGCCTCGCGAAGGGGAGCGCGTGGGCCGCCGAAGACGCGCCGGCCCCGCTTCCGCTCGGCGATCGCTTCCTCGGCGCGCGTGATCAGCTCGATGGTCCCCTCGTACGCCTCGCGAACGGTCGCCCCCCACGTGATGGTGCCGTGACGCTCGAGCAGCAGCGCCTTCGCGTCGGGCCGATCGCGGATCGCGTTGGCGACGTCCCGCGAGATCCGGAACCCGGGCCGGCGATACGGCAACGCGATGACGTCCATTCCGTACACGCCCTCGACGGTGTCGTGCGCGCGGTCGTTGTTCGTCAGCGACACGACGGCGTCGGCATGGGTGTGGACGATCGCGCCGGCAGAAAGGAAACCGTGCAGGAGCGTCTCGATCGACGGACGCACTCCCGCCGGCTCCTGCAGCGCGTGGGCGAGGTAGCTCACCATCTCCTCGTCGCTCATCTCGTCGCGGCTCAAGAGCGCCTGGATATCGTCCATCCGCACGCCGGGGAAGTCCTTCCTCTGGACGGACTTGAGGTCGGAGCCGCTCCCCTTCACCCGCAGCACGGCGATGTCGCGGCCACGGTGGTCGCGCTCGCGGGTCTTGATCGACGTGTTGCCGCCGCCCCAGATCACCAGCGAGGTTTCGGCGCCGACCAGGCGGGAGGCGTAAACGAGAAGGTCGAGGCCCTGGAACTGATTGGCCTCGGCTTCGTTCCAGCGAGAACGCATGCCGCCCCACGATACCATGATCTCCGTGGGGATTTTCGGACGCCGCGCGGAAGCATGCCTCCTGGCCGCGGGGCTTCTCGCTGCGCCGGCTTTTTCGCGCGCCGACGGCGTGATGCTGATCCAGGCCGGCGCCTTCTGGATGGGGCGCGACGACGGCTCGGCCGACGAGGCGCCGTCGCACCGAGTCTACGTCCGCGATTTCTGGATCGATCGCCACAAGGTGACGAACGCCGAGTTTGCGAATTTTCTGAACGCGACCGGTCTGCGACCGCCGGCAGCCGAGCGGCGCTACGACGAGGACGACCTCGACGCGCGCATCCACCGGGTCGACGGGCGCTGGACCGCCGATCCCGGGTTCGAGCGGCATCCCGCGGTCGAAGTCTCCTGGTTCGGCGCCCGCGACTACTGCGCGTGGAAGGGGCGGCGCCTGCCGACCGAGGCTGAGTGGGAGAAGGCCGCCCGCGGCGACGACCGGCGGCCGTACCCGTGGGGCTTCGCAGCGCCGACGCCGGCGCTCGCGGTTTTCGGGCGCGCCTACAACGCGACGGACGTTCCGAACCTGTCGGCCGGGGCAAGTCCGTACGGCGTCCAAGACATTCTCGGAAATCTCCGGGAGTGGACGTCGACCGTGCTCCGGCCCTATCCGTACCGGTACGATGACGGCCGCGAGCCCTACACGGGCGCCACCGGCCGGGTGGTGGTGCGCGGAGCGAGCCACGACGACCCCCTCCAGTCGCTCAGCGTGACGCGCCGCCTCTCCTACGACCGCCGCGGCGCCGCCGCGGGCCACCATTTTGTCGGCTTTCGGTGCGCCACGTCGGAAGACCTCGGCGAGATGGCGCCGGGGGGCGGTCCACGGTGAGCGGAGTTTGGGGTATCATGGCGATCGAATGGCGTTTCTCCGTCGGCATCGGGTCCTCGTCGTCCTGCTCGGTCTCGGCGTGATCATCGCGGTTCTGGTGGGCTACCGGATCAAGAAACAGCAGGCGGCGGCCGTCCCGCGCCGCCAGCTGGAGATCGTCGTCGGCGTGGCCAAACCCGTGCGCAAGGATCTCGACGTGAAGCTCGGGTATACGGCCGACGTCCTACCGAACAAGCAGGTCGCGATCGTCCCCAAGGTGAGCGGCTACATCATGCGCCTGGGCGCGGAGCTCGCCAGCTACGCCAATCAGGAAGCCACGTTCTTCAACCTGGTCCTGATCCCGACGCTCTACGTCATGTTCGAGGAGCGGTTCCCCCGAACGATTACCCCGATCGAAGACGACAGCGCCCCGCCCCGGCGAGAGGCGCACGCGCAGTGAACGACAGAGGAGGATTCATGGCATCGATCACGCGTCGCCGCTTTCTGACTACCACGACCGGCGCCGGCCTGGCCGGCATCTTCGCCGCCGGCATCCCGCCCGCGCGCGGACAGCAGCGAGAGATCTCGTACCTCTGCTGGAACAATTTCGCCCCGCTCATGGACAAGAAGCTAGACGAGATCGCCGTGCGCTTCACCAAGGACACCGGCATCAAGATCAAGATCGACCACATCGCGGCGCCGCAGCAGGCCGCGAAGTACGCCTCCGAGGTCCAGTCGCAATCGGGCCACGACCTGGTCGAGATGCGCATGCACTTCCCGTGGCTCTACGAGGGCCAATTGGTCGACCTCTCGGACGTCGTGGGCGAGCTGGAGAAGAAATACGGCAAGGCGCTCTCGTCGGCGACCGAGACGGCCCGCGTGCAGGGCACCTGGCGCGCCGTCCCGCAATACCATGGCATGTTCGTCGCCGCCTACCGGGAGGACCTGTTCAAGAAGGCGAGTCTGAAGATTCCCGACACCTGGGAGGACCTCTACACCGCCGGCAAGGAGCTCAAGAAGATGGGACATCCGGTCGGGATCCCCATCAGCCAGAACTACGACAGCATCTCCACCGCCGGGCCGGTGCTCTGGTCCTTCGGCGGGCTCGAGGTCGACAAGGACGGCAAGACCGTCAAGATCAACAGCGAGCAGACCGCGCAGATGGTCGAGTGGTACAAGAAGATGTTCCGCGACTGCATGGAGCCCGAGGTGCTCTCCTGGGACGATGCCAGCAACAACCAGTCGCTCCAGCAGGGCAAGGCCGGCTGGATCCACAACCCGGTCAGCGCCTACATCGTGGCCAAGCAGATGAAGCTGCCAACCGCCGACACCATCAATCACCACAAGACGCCCGGCGGGCCCAAGGGGCGCCACGAGACGGACGTGCCGCGTCACATCGGCATCTGGCGGTTCTCCAAAAACATCGCGCCCGCCAAGGAGTTCATCCGGTATCTCCTCGGCACCCGGGAACGGTACGACGAGTACATCATGTCGGCGGACGCCTTCAACCTGCCGGTGTACGAGACCCTACAGAATCATCCCGTGCTCAAGACCGATCCGAAGTACGCGGCGCTCCAGGACACCAAGGGCGTGCAGTACCACTGCTACGGCTGGCCGGCGCCGCCCAGCGACAAGGTGCAGCTCATCACCAATTCGTTCATCATGCCCAACATGATCGCCAAGGCGGTCACCGGCACATCGACCAAGGACGCGATGGTCTGGGCCGAGAACGAGATGAAGAAAGTCATGGCGGGGTAATCCGACAATGGCCATCAGTACCGTCGATATCGCCGTAGCGCGCCGTCCCTCGCTGCGGGCTCGCATCAGCGAGCTCCTCGACCGCGAGGAATGGCTGGGCCCGATCTTCGTAAGCCCGGCGCTCATTCTCCTCTTGCTCCTGGTTGCTTATCCGTTCTGCATGGCGCTGTACTTCTCGGTCTCGAACGCCTTCATCGGACGGCCGAGCCATCTGATCGGCCTGACCAACTTCATCAACCTCTGGCAAAGCGACGCGTTCCGGCAGACCTTCCAGAACGCGTTCGTCTTCTGCGGCATCGCGGTCGCGGCGAAGCTGGTGCTGGGAATTTCGCTGGCCCTGCTCCTCGACCAGCAGCTCTGGTTCAAACGCCTCATTCGCGGCGCCGTGCTGCTGCCGTGGGTCATCCCCACGGCCCTCTCGACGCTCGGCTGGTGGTGGATGTTCAACTCGCTCTACAGCGTGGTGAACTGGACCGGCCTCGCGCTCGGCATCATGGACCCGCCCGGGCCCAACTGGCTCGGGCAGAAGTACTACGCGATGGCGGCCGTCATCATCGTCAACATCTGGCGCGGTCTGCCGTTCTTCGCGATCACGATCCTGGCGGGTCTGGTGGCCATTCCCAAGGAGCTTTACGAGGCCGCCGAGGCGGACGGCGCCGGACCGGTCTCCCGCTTCTGGTACGTGACGCTGCCGCTCCTCAAGGGCGTGCTCGCCATCGTCGTGCTTTTCTCCACGATCTTCACCTTCAGCGAGTTCAACATCGTGTTCGTCCTCACGCACGGCGGGCCGATCAATTCAACCCATCTCTTCGCGACGCTGGCCCGCCAGGTCGGGCTCGAGACGGGCCGGATCGGCGAGGGCGCCGCGATCTCGCTCTACCTCTTCCCGGTGCTGATGATCGTGGTGTGGGCACAGCTCCGGTTCGTCCGAAAGCAGGCTTATTGATGAGTCGGCGGAAGCTCACGCGGAAGATCCTGATGCACGTGCTGTTGGTGCCGTTCCTGGTCTTTGCCGTGTTCCCCTTCTATCACATGGCGCTGACGTCCTTGAAGCAGAACAAGGAGCTGTACGACCGCACGGCAAACCCGCTCGTGATCAGTCAGGGGCCGACGATCGACCACTACACGAAGCTCCTGTGGGACACGAGCTTCCTGGTGTGGACGAAGAACAGCCTCCTGGTCACGGTGCTCGCGACCACTCTGTCGTTGGTCATCGGGACGGTCGCGGCCTACGCGCTGGCGCGACTCAAATTCTTCGCGGTCGGGAGCCTGGGTACCGGCATCTTCGTCACCTACCTGGTGCCGACGTCGCTCCTGTTCTTGCCGCTGGCGCAAGTCGTGAACTGGCTGGGGCTCGGCGACTCGAAGTGGGCCCTGGTCGTCACCTATCCGACGTTCCTGGTGCCTTTCTGCACCTGGCTCCTGATGGGCTACTTCCGGACGGTGCCGAAGGAGGTCGAGGAGTGCGCGATGGTCGACGGCGCCACGCGCATCCAAGCCCTCTGGCGGATCGTGCTGCCGATCACCGTGCCGGGCCTCGTGTGCGCGGCGCTCTTCGCGTTCACGCTCTCCTGGAACGAGTTCATCTACGCGCTCACCTTCACGTCGTCGTCCGAGCAGATCACGGCGAGCGTGGGCGTGACGAGCGAGCTGATCCGCGGCGACATCTACTACTGGGGCTCGCTGATGGCGGGTGCCGTCCTGGCGTCCGTCCCGATCGTCGTCCTCTACGTCTTCTTCCTCGACTACTACGTCTCCGGCCTCACCGCCGGCGCCATCAAGTAGCCGCCTCCGCGCGCGGCCGACTCGGTGCAAGCAACGCCGAGCCGGCCGCAAGCAACACGCGCCACCGATCACCAGGGAATAGGCTCACGCGGCGGCGGGGTCGGTGAAGCCAGGCGGGTGGGAGTGCGGTAGGGGTCGACCGGGACCCGTTCCCTTTCAGTGTCGTCGGACCACCGTGCGCCCGGATGGAGCCCAGCCGCGGACGAGCAGCGCACGCGTGCCGCGTGGTCCGGCGACCCCTGCCGCGCTCCCGCTCGCCCGGCTTCGCCGGCGCCAGCGAGCTACTGTGAACCGGCGACGAAAGCGGCGAGCATTCCGTCGGCGCAGATGCGTCGCGCGGTGATGGCGCGTCGCATCGCGAGACGGCCACGAGCCTGAGCTTCGTCGGTCGTGGCGAGCTGGGACAGGATGCGCACGGCGCGGGCGGCGTGATCACCCTCCACTTCCATGTGGACATGGTAGAAATCCAGAGCCTCGCGCGGCACGCCATAGTGCCGCTCGAGCGCATCGGCCATGCGCTGGACGTGGATCGCGTTGAGGGATTCGGTCGCGATGTTCCCGCCGCAGAGGGCCTCGATCGTCGAGGAGCGCTGCAGCAGGAACAGCTCGTTCTTCTCGATGATCGTCGTTGCCAGGTACTCGGTCGCGAACAGGTCATCTCGTGAAATGCCGAGGGCAGCGGCGAGCTTGATGAACAGGAAGGAGTGGGCGGTCGTCTTGCCGCCGATCGTGTCCTCGCCGCCCTCCTCGACGACCAGCGGGATGAGGGCGCGCTGGCGCTCGAGGTCCTCGAAGGTGGGCGTGTAGCCGCCGACCGAGATGATCTTCCACGCCGCGTGGCGGAGCGTGTCCAGGAAGAAGGCGCCCTGCTGCCGGATCACGTTCTGCAGCTGCGAGCGGCCGAGCTTGCCGTCCCAGATCAGGTGGAAGAGCGGATGGTGGAGCCAGGGATGGGTCTCGCGCGCCTCACGGAGCAGCGATTCGGTGAACGCGGCGGGGGTCTCGGGCATCGTGGTCCTCCTGACCAGGGCCGATCGAATCCGGCCCGCCCATTGTATAGTGGAGCCCTTGGGCCGCGCCCGGACCTCTGCGAAATTGGTGAACGACCGAACAACACACAGTCAGGAGAACACGCCACCATGAAGAATTGCAGACGCCTTGTCGCCGCCGGCCTCGTCACCCTCTGCGCCCTGTTGCTGGTTGGGCCGCCGGCGGACGCCCAGGAGGGCACGCTCAAGAAGATCAAGGAGACGGGCGTGATCACGCTCGGCCACCGCGATGCCTCGATCCCCTTCTCCTACTTCGATGACAAGCAAGCGGCCATCGGCTACGCGCTCGACCTTTGCGGCAAGATCGTCGACGCGGTCAAGACCGAGCTGAAGATGCCGAACCTCCAGGTGAAGCTGAACCCGGTCACCTCGGCCACGCGCATTCCGCTGATGGCCAACGGCACCATCGATCTCGAGTGCGGGTCGACCACCAACAACCTCGATCGGCAGAAGCAGGTGGCGTTCACGATCACCCACTTCGTGACGGCGAATCGCTTCGTCAGCAAGAAAGCCGCGAACCTCAAGACCCTGGACGATCTCAAGGGCAAGACGGTCGTCTCGACCTCGGGCACGACCAACATCAGGCAGGCCACCGAGCTGAACGGGCAGAAGAATCTCGGCATGACCATCCTGCCGGCGCAGGAACACACCGAGGCATTCCTGATGGTCGAGACCGGCCGCGCCGTCGCCTTCTTCATGGATGACATCCTGCTCTACAGCCTGGTGGCGAGCTCGAAGAACCCGTCAGATTGGACGATCTCCGCCGACGCGCTCTCCCTGGAGCCCTACGGCATCATGCTGCGCAAGGACGACCCGTCCTTCAAGAAGGTCGTGGATGGCGCGATGACGGCCGTCTACAAGTCCGGCGAGATCAACAAGATCTACGCGAAGTGGTTCCTGTCGCCGGTGCCCCCGAAGGGGATCAATCTCAACGTGCCGATGAGCGACGTCTTCAAGCGCGTCGTGGCCAAGCCGACGGACTCGGGCGATCCGAACGACTACAAGTAGCCGGCTCGTGAGCGCCGCGCCCCTCCCTGCGGGGAGATGACCCGGTGAAGTACAACTGGAACTGGGGCATCTTCTGGCAGCTCTCGCCGGACGGGCGCGGCACCTATCTCGACACCCTCGTCGCCGGGCTCGGCTGGACGCTGGCGACGGCGCTGTCGGCGTGGGTGATCGCGCTCGCGCTCGGCCTGATCGTGGGTGTGGTGCGGACCACGCCGATCCGCTGGCTCCGGCGGTGCGGCGACGCGTGGGTCGAGGTGTTCCGGAACGTGCCCCTCCTGGTCCAGATGTTCCTGTGGTTCTTCGTCGTGCCGGAGCTTCTGCCTGCCTCGGTGGGGACGTGGCTCAAGCAGCTGCCGCGCTCGGCCTTCTACACGGCGGTGGTCTGCCTCGGCCTCTACACCTCGGCGCGCGTGGCCGAGCAGGTGCGGGCGGGAATCCAGTCGCTGGCGGGCGGCCAGCGGATGGCCGGCATCGCGCTCGGGCTCACGCTGCCCCAGACCTACCGGTTCGTCCTGCTGCCGATGGCGCTCCGGATCGTCATGCCGCCGCTCACGTCGGAGTTCCTGAACGTCATCAAGAACAGTGCGGTCGCGCTGACCATCGGCCTGGTCGAGCTGACCGCCAGCGCGCGGTCGATCCAGGAGTTCAGCTTCCAGGTCTTCGAGGCGTTCACCGCCGCCACCCTCATCTACATGGTGCTCAACCTCATCGTGGTGACGGGCATGCGCTCTCTCGAGAAGAGGCTGGCGGTGCCGGGCCTGATCGGTCCCGGGCAGGCGATGCCGCAGGCTGGGCACTGAGCGTGCTCACCGGATTCGATTGGGACGTCATCCGACGCACCGCGCCCTACCTGTTCCGGGAGGGCATGACCTTCACGCTCACGCTCACCGCCCTCGCCATGACGGGCGGGATCATCTTCGGCACGCTCCTGGCGATGATGCGGCTGGCGAGCTACCGCGCGCTGTCGACGACGGCCAGCGCGTACGTGAACGTCATGCGCTCCACGCCGCTCGTGCTGGTAATCTTCTGGTTCTACTTCCTGGTGCCGTGGATCGGCGGCTGGCTGCTCGGGGCCACGCGCCCCATCCAGGTCGGCGCATTCCTGTCCTCGCTGATCACGTTCATGATGTTCGAGGCCGCCTACTACTGCGAGATCATGCGCGCCGGGATCCAGTCGATCCCGCGCGGGCAGATGTGGGCCGGCTACGCGCTCGGACTCTCCTACTGGCAGACCATGGGCCAGATCGTGCTGCCCCAGGCGTTCCGTAACATGCTGCCGGTGCTCCTGACGCAGACCATCATCCTGTTCCAGGACACCTCGCTCGTGTACGTGCTTTCGATCACCGACTTCCTCGGCGCCGCCTCGAAGGTCGCCCAGCGAGACGGCCGCCTGGTCGAGATGTACCTGTTCGTCGCGGTGGTCTACTTCGCGATCAGCTTCGGGCTGTCGAGCCTCGTCAAGCGGCTCCAGACCCGGCTGACCGTGCCCAGCCGATGACTCGCCGAGCCCGGGGGACGCCATCATGCCGATGATCGAGATGAAGAACGTCAGCAAGTGGTACGGACCTGTGCAGGTCCTGAACGACTGCTCGACCCGGGTGAACAAGGGCGAGGTCGTCGTGGTGTGCGGCCCGTCGGGCTCCGGCAAGAGCACGCTGATCAAGACCGTCAACGGCCTCGAGCCCTTCCAGCAGGGCGACGTCGTCGTCAACGGCATCTCGGTCGGCGATTCGAAGACCAACCTGACGCGCCTGCGCGCGCAGATCGGCATGGTCTTCCAGCACTTCGAGCTGTTCCCGCATATGCGCGTCACCGACAACATCAGCCTGGGTCAAATCCGCGTGCTCGGGCGGTCGCGCCAGGAGGCGAACGCGCGCTCGCTGAAGCTCCTCGAGCGCGTCGGGCTCTCGCAGCACGCCGCGAAGTATCCGGGGCAGCTCTCGGGCGGTCAGCAGCAGCGGGTCGCCATCGCGCGCGCGCTGGCCATGGATCCGCTCGCCATGCTCTTCGACGAGCCCACCTCGGCGCTCGATCCGGAGATGATCAACGAGGTGCTCGACGTCATGACCGAGCTCGCGCGCGAGGGCATGACCATGATGGTGGTGACGCACGAGATGGGGTTCGCCAGCCGCGTCGCCCACCGGGTCATCTTCATGGACCAGGGTCAGATCGTGGAGGACGACAAAAAGGAGGACTTCTTCGCGACGCCGCGCTCCGAGCGGGCGCGACAGTTCCTCTCGAAGATCCTCCACCACTAGCTCAGGCGATCACTACCAGGACGTCGCCACCGTTCACCGCCTGTCCGGGCACGACCCGCACCTCGGCGACGGTGCCCGCGATGCCCGCCCGGTATTCGTTCTCCATCTTCATGGCCTCGATTACCAGGAGGGTGTCGCCCTTCTCGACCCGGTCGCCCGGCTTCACCGAGACCCGCACGATCCGGCCGGGCAGCGGCGCCACCAGCGTCTGCGCCCCGGCGCTGGCGGCCGAGCGCCCGCGGGTGCGGATGATGTGACGCGTCGCCTCCTCGACCCGGAGGACGTACCGCTCATCGCCGATGTCCACGACGCACGTGCCGCCTTCGTCCCGGACGTCGGCAACGTACGAGGCGCCGCCGATGAGGAGCGAGTAGATTCCCTGGGCGGTGAGCCGGCCGTCCACCTTCCACACCTCCGAGCCGATGGTCACCCGATAATGCGGCGCCTGGCCATTCACCTCGACCGTCTCGGTCGTGTCGCCGATCGTGACGACGAATTTCACGGCGAGCGCCAGCCCGGGCGCCGACCCGTGCGCCAGTTGTCGCTTGGCGGTGGGGATTCGACGATGGCGCGGCGGCCCAGGCGCTCGTATTCCGCAAGCACCGCCGCGATGATGGCGACCGCACGCGCGCCATCGCGGTTTGCGGTCAGGGTAGGCAGGACGCGGTCGAGGAATCCAGTCGAGAGCTTGCCGGCGCGAAAGTCCTCGTGGGCCACGATGTGGGCGAGCACCGGGATCGTCGTCAGGACACCGACCACCTTGTACTCCGCGAGCGCGCGCGCCATCCGGCTGATGGCGGCCGCGCGGTCGACGCCCCACACCATGAGCTTCGCGAGCAGCGTGTCGTAGAAGCGCGGCACCGTATAGCCTTCGTAGGCGCCCGAGTCGTCGCGCACCCACGGGCCGGTGGCGGCGCGGAGCCCGGTGATCGTGCCCGGTGACGGCATCCAGCCGCTGAACGGGTCCTCGGCGTTGATCCGGCACTCGATGGCCGCGCCGCGCAGGACGATATCGCCCTGGTGGTAGGCGAGCGCCTCGCCAGCGGCGACGCGGAGCTGCTCGCGGACGAGATCGATGCCGGTGACCAGCTCGGTGACGCCGTGCTCCACCTGCAGGCGCGTGTTCATCTCGAGGAAGTAGAAATTCCGCTCCGCGTCCACCAGGAACTCGACCGTGCCGGCGTTGACGTAGCCGGCCGCCGCCGCGACCCGGCACGCGGCGTCGCCCAGCTGCTCACGCAGCGGTCCGTCGACGAACGGCGAGGGCGATTCCTCGACGAGCTTCTGATGGCGGCGCTGGATCGAGCACTCGCGCTCGCCCAGGTGAATGACGTGGCCACGGGAGTCGGCCAGCACCTGCACCTCGATGTGCCGCGGCTCGGCCAGGTACCGCTCGAGATAGACCGCGCCGTCACCGAACGCGTAGGCCGCCTCACTCCGCGCCAGGGCCAGGGCGTTCTCGAGCTCGCTCTCGGAGCGGACGACGCGCATGCCTTTCCCGCCGCCGCCCATCGCGGCCTTGACCATGAGCGGGTAGCCGATCTCGCGCGCCGCCGTGCGCATCGCGTCCGCCCCAGACACGGGCTCGAACGTGCCCGGCACCGTCGGCACGCCCAACGTGCGCGCGATCCGGCGCGCCGCCGTCTTGTCGCCGAGCGCGCGGATGGCCGCCGGCGGCGGCCCGACGAAGACGAGCCCGGCGGCGCCGCACGCCTCGGCAAACGCGGCGTTCTCGGCGAGGAAGCCGTAGCCCGGATGCACGGCGTCGGCCCCGGAGGCCTTGGCGACGCGCACCAGCTTGTCGATCGCCAGATAGCTCTCGGCCGGCGGGGGCGGCCCGATCGGGTACGCCTCGTCGGCCATGAGGACGTGCAGCGCCTCACGGTCGGCGTCAGAGAACACGGCCACCGAGGCGATGCCCTGCTCGCGGCACGCGCGAATCACGCGCACCGCGATCTCGCCTCGGTTCGCCACCAGAACCTTGTTGATCTTCATCGTCCCGTCCCGCGGACCGCGTGCTTTACTGCGGGGAGATCTCGAAGCTCGAGAAGAAGTAGGGAACCTCGAACGCCGCCGTCTCGGACGCGTCGGAGCCGTGCACCGCGTTCGACTCGATGGAGGAGGCGAAATCCTTGCGGATCGTGCCGGCCGAGGCCTTGGCCGGATCGGTGGCGCCCATGAGCTCGCGCCACTTCCGGATGGCGTCGTCCCCGGAGAGGACCATCGGCAGGCACGGCCCCTCGGTCATGAACGCGCAGAGGCTGTCGTAGAACGGGCGCTCCCGATGAACGATGTAGAAGCCGCGTGCCTGCGCCAGCGTCATGTGGACGAGCTTGGCCGCGATGATCGTGAGGCCCGCCCGCTCGATTCTGGTGATGATCTGCCCGACGACGCCCTTGGCCACCGCGTCGGGCTTGATGATGGCCAGCGTGCGCTGCGTCATCTTCCGATCACCTTGGCCATGGTCGCTCCCATGTCGGCCGGGCTCGTCACGAGCGTGGCTCCGGCGTCTTCGAGTGCCTTCATCTTCTCCGCCGCGGTCCCCTTGCCTCCCGCGATGATGGCACCGGCGTGGCCCATGCGCCGCCCTGGGGGCGCAGTCTGGCCGCAGATGAACGCGACGATCGGTTTCTTCACCTTCGCCTTGATGAACGCGGCGGCCTCTTCCTCGGCAGTGCCGCCGATCTCGCCGATCATCATGATCGCCCGCGTCTCTGGATCGTCGTTGAAGAGCCGCAGCACGTCGACGAAGCTCGTGCCGTTCACCGGGTCTCCGCCGATCCCGACACACGTCGACTGTCCGATACCCCGGCCCGTCAGCTGGCCCACGACCTCGTACGTCAGAGTGCCGCTGCGCGAGACGACGCCGACCGGGCCCGCGCGATGAATGTGGCCCGGCATGATGCCGATCTTGGTCTGCTCGGGCGTGATCACCCCGGGACAGTTGGGTCCGATCAGCCGGCTCGACGTCCCGGCCAGGAAGTGCTTGGCCCTCACCATGTCGCCCACCGGAATACCCTCGGTGATGCAGACGACCAGCGGTACGCCCGCGGCAGCCGCCTCCATGATCGCGTCGGCCGCAGCCGACGGCGGCACGAAGATGAGAGCGCAGTTCGCCCCTTCGCCGGCCACCGCCTCGGCGACCGTGTTCCAGACCGGGAAGCCCTCGTGGGTCATTCCACCCTTGCCGGGCGTGACCCCGCCGACGATGGTGGTGCCATACTCCTTGCATCGCGCGGCGTGGAAGGCGCCTTCGCGACCGGTGATGCCCTGCACGACCACCCGCGAGGCGCGATCGACGAGGATGCTCACCTAGCGGACGCCCTCTCGCCGCTCCTCGGCGCCCGGCGGGCGCGGGCGGCGCTTGTCGGCGAGCCGCTTCTCGTAGACGGCGACCACGTCCTGGTAGCGGCGATGGTCCTTCGGCATTGTCTGCAAGATGATCTCATAGCAGGCCGTGGTGTCCTCGCGTCTGCACCAGCCGATCATGTCCTCGACCAGCCGGTCGCGATAAGCGCTCTTCGGATATTGCTCGAAGAACGCCCGCGCCTTCACCATCGACATCGACGCCACGGCGTCCTCGTAGGCCCGCTGGTCGGATGCCCGCCAGCAGCCCGCGGCGACCACGCCGGCCATCAGGACGAGCAGCGGAACCCACCGGCTAGCCGCGCGCGAGGGCCACGGCCTTCGTCGCGCCATCACCCATGTCGTCGGCGTTCGTCAGGGGCAGGCCCGATTCGGCGAGCATCCGCCGGCCCAGCTCGACGTTGGTGCCTTCCATCCGCACCACCACCGGCAGGCGCAGGCCGAGGTTCCGGATGGCCGCGATGACACCGGCGGCGAGCCGGTCGCAGCGCAGGATGCCACCGAAGACGTTGATGAAGACCGCCTTCACGTTGGGGTCCGACGAGAGGATCCGGAACGCGTTCTCGATCTGCTCGGGCGAGGCCCCGCCGCCCACGTCGAGGAAGTTTGCTGGCTCGCCGCCGGCCAGCTTGACGATGTCCATCGTGGCCATCGCGAGGCCGGCGCCGTTGACCATGCAGCCCACGTTGCCGTCGAGCTTGATGTAGTTCAGGTTGTACTTCGACGCCTCGACGTCGAGGGGATCTTCCTCGTTGACGTCGCGCAGGGCGGCGATCGCCGGGTGGCGCCAGAGGGCGTTGTCGTCGAAGTTCAGCTTGGCGTCGAGGGCCAGGACCCGGCCGTCCTTCGTGACAACCAGCGGATTGACCTCGGCCAGCGAGGCGTCGCGAGCCAGGTAGAGCGCGAAGAGGCTCCGGATCAAAGCCACCGCCTGCTTGAACTGATCGCCGGCGAGCCCCAGGCCGTACGCCAGGCGCCGGGCCTGAAAATCCTGGATGCCGAGCGCCGGGTGCGCCCACTGCCGGATGATCTTGTCGGGCGTGCGCGCCGCGACCTCCTCGATGTCCATGCCACCGGAGGCCGAGGCCATGACCACGTGAGTCGCGCGCGCACGGTCGAGCGTGATCGAGAGATAGAGCTCGCGCGCGATGTCGGAGGCCTCTTCCACAAGCACTGAGTGGACCTCGATACCGTTGGCCGGCGTCTGCGGGCTCTTGAGCCGCATGCCGAGGATCTCGCGGGCCGCGCGCTCGGCGCCGTCGGCGTCGTCCGCGACCTTGATGCCGCCGGCCTTGCCACGGCCGCCGGCGTGCACCTGCGCCTTCACGACGATCCGCCCGCCCAGGCGGGCGGCGGCGGTCTTGGCCTGGGCCGGGGTCGTCGCGACCTCGCCGCGCGGCACGGGCACACCGAACTCGCGCAGCAGCGCCTTGGCCTGATACTCGTGAATTTTTATTGTAGCGGGGTCCTTGGTAGCGAGTGCCGTGAGGCCGTCTTGAGCCGCGGGTGGCCTGAGACAGGCGCTACCCGGCTCCGACACGCCCGAACCTGCCTCGCGATCATGCTCAGCACTACTTCCCCCGGAACTTGCGCAGGAGCCAGACGATGGGATCGAAGTTGTCCGCCAACCGTTCCTTGAGGGGGATGATGCCGTTGTCGGTGATGTGGATGTGCTCCGGGCACACCTCGGTGCAGCACTTGGTGATGTTGCAGAGGCCGACGCCCGCCTGCTCCTTGATGAACGCCGAGCGGTCGCGGCTGTCGAGCGGGTGCATGTCGAGGCTCGCGAGCTTGATGAAGAACCGCGGTCCGGCGAAGGCGCGCTTCTGCTCCTCGTGGTCGCGGATGACGTGGCAGACGTCCTGGCAGAGGAAGCACTCGATGCACTTGTGGAACTCCTGGATGCGATCGATGTCCTCCTGCATCATCCGGTAAGTGCCGTCGGGCTCCGGCGGCTTGAGACGGAGCGGCGGCACCTGGCGGGCCTTCTCGTAGTTGTAGGACACGTCGGTCACCAGGTCGCGGATGAGCGGGAACGTCCGAATCGGGGCCACCGTGATGGTCTCGCCGGGCTGAAACAGGTCCATCCGGGTCATGCACATGAGCCGCGGCTTGCCGTTCACCTCGGCGCTGCACGACCCGCACTTGCCGGCCTTGCAGTTCCATCGGCACGCCAGGTCGTTGGCCTGGGTCGCCTGAATCTTGTGGATGACGTCGAGAACGACCATGCCTTCCTCGGGCTCGACGGAATAATCCTTGAAGCCGCCGCCGGTGGCGTCACCGCGGAACACCCGCATCGTGAAGGTCGCCATCACTTCCTCTCCTGGAAGAGCGCCTTCAGCTCGGCCGGCATCTCCGGCAAGGGCTCGCGGCTGAGGGCGAGCGCGCCCTGGCGCTCGCGGATGACCACGTTGATCTTGCCCCACGTGTCGTCGGTGTACGGATGGTCGTCGCGGGTGTGACCGCCGCGGCTCTCCTTGCGCTCGAGCGCGGCCAGGGCGCAGCACTCGGCGACCGTGAGCAGCGAGGCGAGGTCGAGGGCGATGTGCCAGCCCGGGTTGTAGGTCCGCCCGCCGTCCACGTGCGTCCGCCGCGCGCGCTGCTTGTACGTCTCGATCCGCTTGATCGCCTCGCGCAGCTCGTTCTCGCTCCGGATGAGCCCGACCAGATCCTGCATCGTCTGCTGCAGGTCGGCCTGGATCGCGTACGGATTCTCGCCGCCGCTCCGGGTGAACGGCTCCAGCATCTCCCGGGCGATCGACTCGATCTGGCTGGAATCGACCGTCAGCGGGCCGCCGAAGTCCTTGGCGTAGAGCGCGGCATAGAGCCCGGCCCGCCGGCCGAACACCAGGAGGTCGGAGAGCGAATTGCCGCCGAGGCGATTCGAGCCGTGCATGCCGCCCGCCACCTCGCCGGCGGCGAAAAGCCCCTTCACGGTGGCCGCCGTCGTGTCGGCGTCGACGCGCACGCCGCCCATGATGTAGTGGCAGGTCGGCCCCACCTCCATCGGCTCCTTGGTGATGTCGACGCCCGCGAGCTCCTTGAACTGGTGGTACATCGACGGCAGGCGCTTGCGAATGTAGTCGGCCGGCCGGCGCGTGCAGATGTCGAGGAACACACCGCCGTGCGGAGTCCCTCGCCCGCCCTTGATCTCGGCGTTGATCGCGCGAGCGACCTCGTCGCGCGGCAGGAGGTCGGGCGTGCGCCGGTTGTTCTTCTTGTCCGCGTACCAGCGATCGGCCTCGGCCTCGTTGTCGGCCGTCTCGCCCTTGAAGAACTCCGGGATGTAATTGAACATGAACCGCTCGCCCTTGGTATTTTTCAGCGTTCCGCCGTCGCCGCGCACGCCCTCGGTCACGAGAATGCCTCGCACCGACGGCGGCCACACCATGCCGGTCGGGTGGAACTGGACGAACTCCATGTCGATCAGGTCGGCGCCCGCCCACAGGGCGAGCGACTGGCCGTCGCCGGTGTACTCCCAGGAATTCGACGTGACCTTCCACGCCTTGCCGACGCCGCCGGTGGCCAGCACGACCGCCTTGGCCTTGAACAGGACGAGCTTGCCGGTGTTGCGCCAGTACCCGAAGGCACCGACCACCCGGTCGCCGTCCTTCAGGAGCCGCTCGACCTTGCACTCCATGTAGACGTCGATGCCCTGGTGAATCCCGTGGTACTGGAGCGTCCGGATCATCTCGAGGCCGGTGCGATCGCCCACGTGCGCCAGGCGCGCGTAGCGGTGCCCGCCGAAGTCACGCTGCAAGATGCGCCCGTCCTTGGTGCGGTCGAACAGGGCGCCCCACCGCTCCAACTCGAGCACACGGTCGGGCGCCTCCTGGGCATGCAGCTGGGCCATGCGCCAGTTGTTCAGCATCTTGCCGCCGCGCATGGTGTCGCGGAAGTGGACTTGCCAGTTGTCCTCGGGCCAGACGTTGCCCATCGCCGCGGCGATGCCCCCCTCGGCCATGACGGTGTGCGCCTTGCCCAGGAGCGACTTGCAGACGAGGCCGACCGACACGCCCTGCGCGGCGGCCTCGATGGCCGCGCGCAGCCCGGCGCCGCCGGCGCCGATGACCAACACGTCGTGCTCGTGTGTCTCGTAGCTCTCGTTGGCCATCAGATGATCCTCAGGTCGCGAATGACACCCATCGAGACGAGGCGAATGTAGAGATCGGTCAGGCCCACGCTGAAGAGCGAGAGCCACGCGTACACCGGATGCCGCTCGTTGAGCCGCGTGATGAAATGCCAGAATCGATAACGCCCGGGCGCCTTCGAGAACACGTTGACGTGCCCGCCGCAGACGTGGCGGCAGGAGTGGCACGAGAACGTGTAGGCGGCCAGGAAGATCACGTTGACCAGCATGACCAGCGTCCCCACGCCGATGCCGAAGCCGTTCGGAAACCGGAACGCAAGAATGACGTCCCAGGCCAGCATGACGATGAACAGCACCGCCACGTACCAGGTGTAGCGGTGGACGTTCTGGAGAATCAGCGGGAAGCGCGTCTCACCCGAGTAGCCGGTCTTCACGTCGCGCACGGCGCACGCGACCGGCGCCAGCCAGAAGGACCGGTAGTAGGCCTTGCGGTAGTAATAGCAGGTCAGTCGGAAGAGGCCGGGCCCAGCCAGGATCAGGAACGCCGGCGACACGAGGCCGATCACCGGCAGGTGGATGTCGGACAACCCGAAGGCGAACGACGGATGCAGGCACGACCGGTAGAGACACGGCGAGTAGAACGGCGACAGGTACGGCGCGGCAAAGTAGTGCGCGTTCTGGAAGGCCGCCCACGTCGAGTAGACGATGAACGAGCCGAGCACGACGACGACCGTGAGCGGCAGCGTCCACCACGCGTCGGTCCTCAGGTGCGCCGCCGCGATTGGAGGTCGCCCCGCCTGCCCGACCGCTTGACCCATCAGTTCCCCTCCCGGGCGTAAGCCTTCATTCCGTCCTGGTACAGATCACCGCCGTGGCAGTCGTTGACGACGATGGCCGGAAAATTCTCGACCTCGAGCCGCCGGATCGCCTCGGTCCCGAGGTCCTCGTACGCCACGATCTCGACCCGCTTGATGAACCGGGACAGCACCGCGCCGGCCCCGCCAATGGCGCCGAAGTACACACCTCTATGCTGCTTGAACGCGTCCTTCACCGCCTGCGAGCGCGCGCCCTTGCCCATGGTGCCCTTGAGGCCCAACTTGATCAGCGCGGGCGTGAACTTGTCCATGCGGCTGCCGGTGGTGGGGCCGATCGAGCCGACGACGTCGCCCGGCCTCGCCGGCGACGGGCCGGTGTAGTAGATGATCTGGCCGCGGACGTCGATCGGGAGCTTCTCACCGCGCTCGATCAGCGGCCAGAGCCGGCCGTGGGCGGCGTCGCGCGCGGTGTAGATCACCCCGCTGATCCGCACGCGATCGCCCGTCTTCAGTGATTCGACGTCGGCGTCGCTGAGGGGCGTCGCGACCTCCTTGATGCCGTCGGCTGCCGGCGTGACGCTCATGCTCAGGCGATGGCATCCAGGATCGAATTGAACGTCGGGCTCGGGCGCATGGCCTTCGTCGTCTTCTCGGGGTTCGGCCGGAAATAGCCGCCGATGTCGACCGGCCGCCCCTGCGCGGCCTTCAGCTCGGCCACGATCTTGGCCTCGTTCTCGGCGAGCTGCCGGGCCACCTTGGCGAAGCGCGCCTGGAGCTCCTTGTCCTGGGTCTGCGCCGCCAGCGCCTCCGCCCAGTAGAGGGCGAGGTAGAAGTGGCTGCCCCGCGTGTCGAGCTCGCCGACCTTCCGCGAGGGCGACTTGTCGCTGTCCAGGAACTTGGTGTTGGCCTTGTGGAGCGTCTCGGCGAACACCTTCGCCCGGGCGTTGCCGGCGGCGCGGCCCATGTGGTCGAACGACTCGGCGATGGCGAGGAACTCACCCAGCGAGTCCCACCTGAGGTGCCCTTCCTCCAGGAACTGCTCGACGTGCTTGGGCGCCGAGCCGCCGGCGCCGGTCTCGAAGAGGGCGCCGCCGTCCATGAGCGGCACGATCGAGAGCATCTTCGCGCTGGTGCCGAGCTCGAGGATCGGGAAGAGGTCGGTGTTGTAGTCGCGGAGCACGTTGCCGGTCACCGAGATCGTGTCCTGGCCCTGGCGCATGCGCTCGAGCGAGAAGCGCGCGGCCTCGGCGACGGACATGATGCGGATGTCGAGGCCCTTCGTGTCGTGCTCTTTCAGGTACCGGGTCACCTTCTCGATGAGCTGGGCGTCGTGCGCGCGGTTCTTGTCGAGCCAGAAGACGGCGGGGACGCCGGTGATGCGGGCGCGCGTGACGGCGAGCTTCACCCAGTCGCGGATCGGCGCGTCCTTCACCTGGCAGGCGCGCCAGATGTCGCCCGGCTCCACCTCGTGCTGGATCAGCGTCGTGCCGCGCTCGTCGACGATCCGCACGGTCCCGGCCGCCGACATCTGGAAGGTCTTGTCGTGCGAGCCGTACTCCTCGGCCTGCTGAGCCATCAGCCCCACGTTCGGCACGGTGCCCATGGTCCGCGGATCGAACGCGCCGTGCTGCTTGCAGTTGTCGATCGCCTCGCGATAGAGCCCGGCGTAGCTGTGATCGGGAATGACCGCCTTGGCCTCGTGGAGCTTGTTGTCGGCGCCCCAGAGCTGACCGGAGTCGCGGATCATCGGGGGAATCGAGGCGTCGATGATCACGTCGCTCGGCACGTGCAGGTTCGTGATGCCCTTGTCGGAGTTGACCATCGCCAGGCCCGGGCGCCGGGCGTAGCACGCCTGGATGTCGGCCTCGATCTCGGCCTGCTTGGCCGCCGGCAGCTTCTTGATCGCCGCGTAGAGGTCGCCGAGACCGTTGTTCGGATCGACGCCAGCCTCCTTGAAAGCCGCCGCGTGCTTGTCGAAGACGTCCTTGAAGAACGTCCGCACGACAAATCCAAAAATGATCGGATCGGACACCTTCATCATGGTGGCCTTGAGATGAATCGAGAACAGCACGCCCTGCCGCTTGGCGTCCTCGATCTCGCGCTCGATGAAGCTCACCAGCGCGGCGCTGCTCATGAAGGTCCCGTCGACCACTTCCCCGGCCTTGAGCGCGATCTTGTCCTTCAGGACCGTGACCGCGCCCTTCTTGTCGGTGAACTCGATGCGCGCGGTGGTCGCGTCGCGGACGGTCACCGACTTCTCGTTGCTCGCGAAGTCGCCGCCGCTCATCGTGGCGACGTGCGCCTTCGCGTTGGGCGTCCACGGCCCCATCTTGTGCGGGTGCTTCTTCGCGTACTCCTTGACCGCGCCGGCAGCCCGACGGTCCGAGTTCCCCTCGCGCAGCACCGGGTTCACCGCGCTCCCGAGCACCTTCGCGTAGCGCGTCTTGATCGCCTGCTCGGCCGGGGTCGCCGGATTCTCCGGGTAGTCCGGAACCTTGTAGCCCTGCCCCTGCAGCTCACGAATGGCCGCCTTGAGCTGCGGGACCGACGCGCTGATGTTCGGCAGCTTGACGATGTTGGCCTCGGGCCGCTTGGCGAGCTCGCCGAGCTGGGTCAGCCAGTCGGGCACCCGCTGGGCCGGGGTCAGGTTCTCGGGGAAATTGGCGAGGATTCGGCCGGCCAGGGAAATGTCGGCGGTCTCGATGGTGATGCCGGTGCCGCCGGTGAACTTTCGGATGATATGCAGGAGCGAGTAGGTGGCCAGCGCGGGCGCTTCGTCGATTTCCGTCCAGATTATCTTCCCGGGATCGGTCGGCATGCTGTTCCTTTCACCTGCCCCCTGTCACAGCGTCGCCTCCTTGTGGCGGTGCGCGTGGCACTCGATCGTGACAGCGACGGGCAGTGACGTGATGTGGCAGGGATACGTGACCACGTGGATACCGAGCGACGTCGTGTCGCCGCCATAGCCCTGCGGGCCGATGCCCAGCCGGTTGGCGCGCGCCAGCAGCTCCTTCTCAAGCGCGTCGAGCGTCGGGTCGGGATTCGCGGAGCCGACCTCGCGGAACAGCGCCCGCTTCGACAGAATCGCGGCCTTCTCGAACGTGCCGCCGACACCCACGCCCAGCACCAGCGGCGGGCACGCGTCAGGGCCCGCAGTCCTCACGCACTCTATGATGAAGTCCTTCACGCCGTCGATTCCGGCGGCGGGGGTCAGCATCGTGTACTTCGAGCGGTTCTCGCAGCCGCCGCCCTTGGCCATGATCTGGATGCGAAGCGCGGCGCCTGGAACAAGGTCTACGTGGATCACTGCGGGTGTATTGTCCCCCGTATTGACCCGATCGAACGGTGATCGAACGATCGACGCCCGCAGATAGCCCTCGGTATAGCCCTGGCGCACGCCTTCATTGATCGCGTCGTAGAGCGCGCCGCCGGTCACGTGTACGTCCTGACCGAGCTCGACGAAGCACACGACGAAGCCCGTGTCCTGGCAGTAGGGAATCCGCCGGGTTCGGGCCATCTGGGCGTTGTCCTTCAGGATCTGCAGCACCTGCTTGCCGGCCGGCGAGCGCTCGGTGGCAAGCGCCCGGTCGAAGGCGCGCAGCATGTCGGGCTCGAGCTCGATGTTGGCGTCAATGCAGAGCTTTTTGACCGCGTCGACGATGGCGCTGACGTGAACGTCTCTCACAACGACTCCCCGCTCCTCGACTAGAGCTTCAGCTTGTCGACCAGCTCTCGCACCGCATCGGCGGACTTGTTGAACGCGGCCTGCTCGTCCGGCATGAGCTTGATCTCGACGATCTGCTCGACGCCCGAGCGGCCGAGCTTGACCGGCACCCCGACGTAGAGCCCGCGCACGCCGTACTGGCCATTCAGATAGGCGGCGCACGGCAGGATCTTCTTCTTGTCCTTCAGGATCGCCTCGACCATCTCCACCGCCGCGGCGCCGGGCGCGTAGTAGGCGCTGCCGGACTTCAGGAAGTTCACGATCTCGGCGCCACCGTTGGCGGTGCGCGTGACGAGCGCGTCGACCCGGTCCTTCGGCAGGAGATCAGTGATCGGGATACCGGCCACCGTCGAGTATCGCGGCAGCGGCACCATCGTGTCGCCGTGGCCGCCCAGGACGAACGCGGTGACGTTCTCCACCGACACGTTCAGCTCGCGGGCAATGAATGTGCGGAAGCGCGCGGAGTCGAGCACGCCGGCCATGCCGATGACCCGCTCCGGCTGAAACCCCGACTTCTTCCACGCGAGCTGCACCATCGCGTCGAGCGGATTGGTGACCAGGATGAGGATCGCGTTGCGCGAGCGGCGCGCCACCTGCTCGACCACCGAGCCGACGATCTCGGCGTTCTTGAACAGGAGATCGTCGCGGGTCATGCCGGGCTTGCGCGCCATGCCGGCGGTGATGACGACCACATCCGAATCGGCCGTCTCGTCGTAGCCGTTGGTGCCGACCAGCGACGAGTCGAACCCGTGGACGGGGCCCGCCTGGGCGAGGTCGAGCGACTTGCCCTGCGGGATACCCTCGATCACGTCCACCAGCACGACGTCGCCCAGCTCCTTTTCCACCGCGTACTGGGCGACCGTCGCGCCGACGTTGCCGGCGCCGACGACGGTGATCTTGGGTCGCGCCATCAGATCTTCACCATGCTGGCCATCCGAGTTGGTCTCCCGGTCCGGATCGTGAAGCTGTTCCCACGCGGATTGCCGCCCATCTCCTCGATTTGAATGCGTTCACTGTAACGCGCCGCGCCGATGCGGTCAAGAACGGGCACGGTTCCCGAGGGCCTGGACGAGCTCGGCGGCGATGAGCTTGCTCCTGAGAGCCAGCGCCGCGCGCCCGGTCCGGGCGCGCGCGGCCGCTGGCCAGCCGAAGTAGCCGTCGCCGCCCGGACCGAGGCGGCGGAAATTACGCGCGCCGCGCGCGAGGGCTCCCCGGAAGTCGAACCAGGCCGGCGGCAGACGCCGCGCGATCCGTGTCCTCACGAGTCGCCTGTCCACCGCGAGCATGAACGCCGTCTCGAGCTCGCCTGAGTGCCACTCGGCCTCGGGCCTCGGGCTTCTCAGCAGGGCGCGGACCCGCGGGCTGGTCATGGGAGCCGCCGCCTTCGCTCCGGGCTCGAACCCGGCCACCAGCACCTGAACGCGCCGGCGCCGCGTCAGCTCACGCCGGGCCGCGTCGATCGCGCGGAGGTGGTCCGGGTCAGCCTGGTAGTTCGTCAGCACGACCCGCCGGAAGCCGTGGCTCGCTAGACCCGAGACCACCTCGACGACGAGACGACGGAGCGTCGCGACCGTCAGCGAGACGGTGCCCGGCCAGCCGACCGCGAGTGTGCTGACTCCGTAGGGGATGGGCGGCGCCAAGACCGGCCTCCAGCCCGCCCGCGCCAGGTGTGGAGCAATCCCGTACGCCAGCTCCTCGGCACCACGCCAGTCGACCAGCAGCGGTAGGTGCGGGCCGTGTTGCTCGATCGCGCCGAGCGGAAGGATCACCACGACCTTCGGACTGCGGGCTAGCTTCGCCGCCTCGGGCGCCGTCAGCTCGGCCAGCTGGATGAGGCGAGCACGCAGGCGAGACGAGCTCGCCCGCGTCATTCAATCAGACGGTCGGCGCGCCATCGGACCGAATCGGGAATCAACACACCGAGAGATTTTGCGGTCTTGAGATTGAGGACGAGCTCGAAGCTCGAGGGGTGCTCGATGGGGAGGTTCGCCGGCCTGGCGCCCTTGAGGATCCGGTCGACGAAGACCGCCGCCCGGAGATAGAGATCGGTCTGCCTTGCGCCGTAGGTCAGGAGCCCGCCCGCGTCGGCGTATCCGCTGATCCCGGAAACCAGGGGCAGGCGATGTCTGAGCGCGAGGTGGGCGATCCGCTCACGCTCAATGAACAGGATCACGTCGTCGAGCACGAAGAGCGCCGAGGCGCGCTCGCGGGCGATCGTCGCGAACGCGCCGTCGACGTCGGTGGCGGCCTCGACCGGCACCGGTACGGTCTGGAGACCGAGGGCCTTCGCGGTCGCCTGGCTTTCGCGCAGGGCCGTGGGATGCGTCGGGTTGGCGGGGTTCCAGAGAACGGCCAGCCGCGAGAGCTTGGGCACTGCTTCCTTGAGCAGCTCGATCCGCTTTCCCGACAGCTCGGGCGAGACGATCGTGAGCCCGGTCACGTTGCCGCCCGGATGCCCGAGGCTCTGGACGAGCCCGTCAGCGACCGGATCCGCGACCACGGTCATGACGATGGGGATGGTCTTCGTCTTCTCCGCCACGGCCTTGATGGCCGGCGTCGTGCCGACCACGATGACGTCGACCTTGAGCGCGATCAGCTCGGCGGCCAGCGGCGACAGGCGCTCCATGTGGCCCTCCGCCCAACGGAACTCGATGGTCACGTCGCGCCCTTCGATATAGCCGAGGTCCTGCAGGGCGTTCCGGAAGACGTCGGCACTCGCGTTGGGCGGCGTCCCCGGATGCAGGAAGCCAATGCGGGCGATCCGGGCAGGCTGCTGCTGCGCCGTCAGGTCGGCGGCGCCGAGACTCATCCCGAAGGCGGCGACGATCGCAACGACGCCGGACGGGGAACGCGAAATGGTCCTCATCGACGGCGCTATACTACCGGAACTTCCATGTCACTCCGTCATGATCGACTCGAGCTGCTCGACCGCTACCTGCGCATCGCCACGATCAGCCGGCAGGTCAGCCCCGAGATGATCGACGCGGTTCGCGGCCTCTGGCGCGGTCTCGGGCTGGAGCTTACGGTACTGTCAACGCCAGACGGTGCGGGCACCCCGGCGCTTTACGGCGAGCTTCCCGGGCCCGAGGGCGCCCCGACGCTCCTGCTGTACGGCCACTACGACGTCCAGCCCACCGGCGACCCCGCGCGCTGGCAGTGGCAGGGCGTGAAGTGTGAGCCGTTCGTTCCCGCGTACTTCGTCGGCGCCAGGCCCGTGGAGCCATGCAGTCTCGACGATCGGGCCCTCGAGGACGTGGTGATGGTGGGCCGGGGCGGCGCCGACAACAAGGGCCAGCACCTCGCCAACATCCTGGGCGCGATGGACGCGGTCCGCGCCGGCACCGCCCGGTGGAAGGTCAAGATCATCCTCGACGGCGAGGAAGAGCACGGTAGCCCCAACCTCGAAGCGATCGCCATCGCCCACCGCGACCGGCTCGCGGCGAGCGTCCTGATCGGCTCGGACGGGCCAAAGCAGCGCGACGCCCCTACCCTCGTGATGGGCGTGCGCGGCCTGCTCACGGTGGACATCGTGGCCGACAACGGACAGGCCGCGTCGGTCCACTCCGGCAACTACGGCAACATCGTGCCGAACCCGGTCTTGCCGCTCGCGCGCCTCGTGGCCGACATCGAGGAGCGCACCCGGGGCTGGGCGGAGACGCACGACGCGTTCCGACGCGAGGCGAGCGAGGTCTTCACGAAGTGGGAGGACAAGGCGGTCTGGACGCCCTTCCTTCGCCCGACCGTCAACGTTAACCACTTCATGACCGACGGAGCCTCACCCACGCTACGGCGAACGATCATCCCGCGCTCGGTCCACGCGCGCCTGGACGTGAGGCTGACGCCCGACACGCCGCTTCCCGCGATCCGGGAGCTGGTCGAGCGTACGGTCGCCGACCATCAGGGGCGCACGCCGGGCATCACGTTCACGGTGAAGACGAGCGGCCAGCCGGCCAGCTACACCTCGCCGGCCCGGCCGGAGTTCGGATGGCTGCTGCGCCTACTGGAAGAGCACTGGGGCGAGGAGCCGGTGGCGCTACCTGTCCTGGGAGGCACCCTGCCGCTCCACGTCTTCAGCGACGTCCTCGGCATTCCGTGCCTGTGGATCCCGGCCGCCAACAGCAACAATCAGCAGCACGACGTCAACGAGCACTACGTGCTGCGGCACTTCTACCGCCAGATCGCCCTTTACGCGGCGATCGTCTCCTCCCGCCCGATGTAGGCTGCCGAGTCCGTTAGAGCTGGCCCTTTCGGTAGGAGCGCTTCGCCGAGATTTTCCCGTTACGCAGGGCCAGGACGTCGCAGCCCTGGACCTCGTAGCGGGTTCCGCCGCGCGGGGTCCCGGTCGTCAGCCACTCGACCACCGCCAGCTCGGGGCACGCGAAGTGTCGGATCTCGTCCCACCGAACGTCGGGAATGCGCCGGAACATGTCCTCGAGGAACTCACGAACCGCCGCCTGTCCGACGACGCGCACCCCCCACGGGTCCTTGCCGAAAGAGGCCTCGAAGACCACGTCGTCGGTCATCATGGCGAGGATTCCGTCGAGGTCGTGCCCGTTCCACACCGTGTTGAATCGCGTCACGAACGCTTCGCCGTCGAACGCCATGCGGCGCCTCCTTCATAGGCTCGCCTCGGACGGCGGGGCCCCCAGCCCCGCGACGTCCTGCGGCTCGCACCACCGTTCATAGGCTCGCCTCGGACGGCGGGGCCCCCAGCCCCGCGGGCCTACCGAGCGATCAGCGCCCGGAGAACCGCGCGCCCCTTGTCGCCCGTCCACGCTCGGACACCGACCGACTTGGCGACAAGACGGCCGTCGCGATCGATCAGAAAGACGGTGGGAGTGTACGCGATCGCGTAGCTCCGGGCGACATCGCCGTTCGGATCGAGCAGCACCGTGGCGGTGACCTTGCGCCGCTTCACCCAGGCCGCGAGGTCGTCCTTGTCCTCGCCGAGGTTGATCGCGAGGATCGTGAGCCCCTGGTCCTTGTACTCCTGGTGAACCTGCTCGATGGTAGAGGGCAACTCCCTCGAGCAGTACGGTCAGCCGCTCTCCCAGAAGTAGAGGAGGACGGCCTTGCCGCGGACGGTGTCGAGCGACACGGGCTTGCCATCGAGCGAGTCCAGCGTGAACGGCGTGGGCTTCTGATCGCCGAGGGGCGTCAGCTGAAATGCGTTGAGGAGATCGTCGAGCACCTCGGCCGCTGTGGCGGCGGGCACCAGCGAGAGGCTGGCCACCAAGACGGAGAGAACAAGGCCGTAGAGCGCCGCCCGCCGGCCCGTCATATGACCCGCACGCGCGCGCGCGGGTTGAGCTTCACGCGCCGCACACTCCTGAGGTAGTCGGCCACGACGTCCCAGGCCGGCGGCCCGTCCGCGTCGCCGAGACTGGCCCAGCCGGTCGCCTTGTAGCGACGGTCCGGATCGAGCGCGCGTCCGGCGACGCGGATATCGAAGATGCGCCGGCCCATGTGCCGGGACGGATCGATCGCGTAAGTGAGCCCGCCCAGCCGGACCATGTCGCCTCCCTGGCGGTAGTACGGATCGGGATGGAACAGGTTGTCGGCCACGTCCTCCATGATTTGCTGGATCTCGCTGCCGGTCATCTCCCGCACCCAGGTGTTCGCGTAGGGCAACGCGGTGTGCGCGTAGACGTCCTCGAGCGTGATGTCCTGGCCCGGCAGGATCGTGACGCCCCAGCGGAAGCCGGGTGAGAACGCGATCTGCGCGTCGCCGCGCCGGATGAGCGCATCGAGGATCAGCTCGTCGAACGTGCCATTGAAGTTGCCGCGGCGGTAGAGAAGCGACTCCGAGACCGCCAGCTGCTCGCCGAGCTTCGTCTCGTGGGGGCGACGGATCTCGTCGATCAGCTTCGCCATGTCCGGATCTTCGGGGAGATCCTGGGCGAGCACCGGGATCAGCCGGTAGCGGTGGCCGGCGACGCGCCCGCGCTGGACGTCGAGGTCGAGCCGGCTCAGGAACTTGCCGTGCGCGCCCGAGTTCACGACGAGCGTCTTGCCGACCACGAGGGGCTGCGGCAGCGCGTCGTGGGTGTGGCCACCCAGCACGACGTCGAGGCCGTGAACGCGCGACGCCAGCTTCAGGTCGACGGTGATCCCATTGTGCGAGAGCAGCACAACCAGATCGACCTTCTTGGCGCTCCGCAGCTCGTTCACGACCGCCTGGACGCCGTCCTCCCGGATGCCGAAGGTCAGATCGGGTACGAAGCGCCGCGGATGGGAGACCGGCGTATACGGGAACGCCTGGCCGATGACGCCCACGCGGACGCCGCCTACCTCGCGGATCGTGTACGGATTGAAGACGTGGTCCCCCCACCCCGCCACGGTTACGTTGTGGGCGACGAAGTCGCCGGCGAAGAGGCCGCGCTGCTCCTTGTCACCGAAGAGCTCCTTGACGCGGTCGAGGCCGTGCACGAACTCCCAGTGCGCGGTGGCGACCTCGACGCCGAGCTGGTTGGCGACCTGCACCATGTCCTCGCCGCGGCTCCACAGGGTGGTCGCCGAGCCCTGGAGCGCGTCGCCGCCGTCGAGCAGCAGCGTGCGCCCGCTCCGCTCCTGGCGAATCCGGGCGACGAGCGTCGCGAGGTGCGCGTAGCCGCCCATGCGCCCGTAGCGCGCTGCCAGCGCTGGGAAGTCGATGTAGCTGTAGGCGTAGGCCTCGACGGAGCCCGGGGCGAGGTGGTATGCGCGCAGCAGTCCGGAGCCGGTGAGAAACGGCGCGCGGCCGCGCTCGGGGCCGACTCCGAGCAGCGTGTCGGGCTCGCGATAGAACACTGGCCGCAGCGTCGCGTGGGAATCCGTGATGTGCAGGAGCGTGACGTTGCCGAGCGGCTCGAACGCCAGCAGGCGCGCGGGGCCGTCAGCGGCCTCCAGCTGGCGCGGGGCCAGACCGGCGCCTGCCGCGATGGCCAGGAGCTTGATCAGATCACGGCGAGTAACGTTCACGGAACAGGGCACGGGCGCCCGGGCTGTCGCCACGCCCGTGCCCAGCCGCAACTAGACGCGACTCGAGACTCCGAGCGCGACGAGAGCCGCGACGTCCGTGACGGCATGCGAGACGTCAATGGCGAATGCCGGGCACGCTCAGCGGCTTGCCGTTGTCGAAGGTCGCGAGATAGAGCTCCAGCTCGGCGTACTCCACGGAGTCCGCCGCGAGCATGTTCATGCCGAGCGGGGTCATGCACCACTGGAAGCGCTTG
>JBKPCO010000209.1:0-10645 GCA_046727415.1 Candidatus Methylomirabilota bacterium | reverse complement strand
AGAGATGTTGAAGACGCGCCCCGGCTTCTTCAACATCTGCATCCACAAGGGGCTCTCGCCGGAGGCCACGCCCGACCCGAAGCTCGGGCATCCGTCCGACGTGCCGAAGGCGGCGAAAGACTGGCCGCACCTGAACTTCGTCATCTATCACTCCTGTATCCAACCCCGGTTCTTCTACTCCGACTCGATGCAGGCTATCCGCTCGGGACGGCTGCGAGACGGCGTCCCGGACATCAACTGGACGACAGCGTTCGCGCAACTCGCGGCCCCGTTCCGCAACGTCTATGCCGAGATCGGCACCACCTTTGCCTCGACGGTGATCACCTTTCCCACCGTGTGCGCTCATATCCTCGGTCAGCTCCTCAAGTACGTCGGGCCCGATCGAGTCGTCTTCGGGTCGGATTCAATCTGGTATGGATCACCGCAGTGGCAGATCGAGGCACTCTGGCGCTTCCAGATCCCCGACGAGATGCGGAAACGCTGGGGCTATCCCGAGCTCACCGAGGCCGTCAAGCGGAAGATTCTCGGCCTCAACTCCGCGCGCTTGTACGGCTTGTCCGGCGCTGGCGCGGCGCCTGGTGGTGTCTACCGGCCCGTGCCAAAGACCTTCGAGTCTCTCATTCCCGACTCGCTCAAGAAGTTGATGGAGTTTCCCGGCTTCGCTGCGGACAACATCTCACGGACGCGCAAGGAGTACCTGGCGATGGGAGCGGCGCCGAGTCATACGCGCTACGGCTGGGTGCGAAGGGCGTAGCCGGACAGGACCCAAGAAACGGGGCCTTGGAGTCAGTCCAGGGCCCTTGTCCGGCTTCGTCTGACAGGAGGGAAACCATGCACTTCATCCTTGTTCCTCCTGATCGGTTTGATCGCGGCTGTGGAGAGCGCATCGGTCCCCGCCGCGACACGAAACGCTAAGAGACAAGGCCGGCGATCAGTCAGTGGGTCTTGGTGACACGCACGGCGGCTTCAGGACTCGAGGAAGGTCTCAAGGATCTGCTGATCGACCGGGTCGATGGATGTCAGGTGAATCCGCGTGACCGACGTTCCCTCGTGCGGCTCGATACCGATGACCTTACCGTACAGATCGCCCGAATCGTATCCGAGCCTGGGATAGGTAAGTCGGAAGCGCAGGTTGCTCAGCGCACGCAGAGTGCTGTCGAGCCGTACGTCAACATGCCGGCGCCCGAGCCGAACCACGGTGCCCGATGTCTCCGCCTTGCCGAGGACCTTACCCTCGAACACTCGACAGACAAACGGCAGCGCCACGGGCACATGTTCATCGTCGGACAGCCTCTCGGTGAGCCGCTGGGCGAAGCGGCCCCCGATCGCCCGCAGCTCGTAGAGCAGGAGCGGCTCGGCTACGCCCTTTACTTCTACGGGGAACGGCTCGCCGACCTCGACCAGGTCGCGAACGCGCGCGTAGGTGTGGGGGCTCAAGAAGATCTGCCCGCCGACCGTGCACCCCTCGACGCGGGCGGCGAGGTTGACCGCGGCACCGACCACCGCGTACTTGGCGCGCTGCTCGGAGCCGATGTTCCCGACGACGGCCTCACCTGTGTTGATGCCCACGCCCATCTCGAAACGCGGCAGGCCACGCTGCGCGTGGGCCTCATTCACCTCTGCCATTGCGCGCTGCATGGCGAGGGCGGTCGCCGCGGCGCGCTCGGCATGATCAGGATGGGCGAGCGGGGCGCCGAAGATCGCGAAGATCGCGTCGCCGATGAATTCGTTGATCGTACCGCCGTGGGCAATGATGATGTCCGTCATCCGCGCGAGGACTTCGTTGAGCACCGCCATGACATCCCGGGCGTCGCCGAGCTCCGCGAACCGGGTGTAGCCGCGCAGATCTGACATCAGCACCGTGACCTCGCGCTTCTCGCCCCCGAGTCGTTGCGCCTCGGGCGAGGCGAGCAGCTCCTGAGCGACTTCCGGCGAGACATACCGGCCAAATGTGTCGCGGATGAAGTCTCGCTGCCGCAAGCCTTCGATCATCTCGTTGAACGCGCGGGTCAGGCGTCCGACCTCGTCGCGCGAACGGACGGGTAGCGCGACACTGAGGTCACCCGCTTGGACGCGCGCGGCGCTCTCGGTCAGGACCGTGATCGGACCTGCGACCCGGCGGGCGACGATTACACCCAGGATCAGCGCGACCAGAGCTCCCAAAAGCGAGGCGCCCACGATAGTGTTTCGCACCGCGGCGAGCCGGGCCAGATAGACGGTCACAGAATAGTCCACGTCCAGCACGGCGATGGGCGGCCCAGGGCCGTTCCTGATGGGCGCGAACGCGGTGATCCAAGTCCCGCTCTGGTTATGGTAGACGGCCGTGTGGGTGGCGACGTTGTCGCGGAACGCGCGTCCGAGGGGTTCCAACAGAGCTGGTACGAGCGGGTAGGGTTCCCCCGGCGCGCCCGGCCCCCGGCTCGTGACCATGAAGCGCGCCTGCCGCTTCTCGGCATCGTAATCGGTGAGGGTATACACGGGGGTCTCGATCCGGTTTTCGTCCTGCACGATCGAAAGCGCGTGGCGTACCCGCAGATACGCGTCCGTGTCCTGAGTCAGCGTCCGCTGGACCACCAGGTGCAGGTCGGGATTGATGAGGTACGCGCCCGTGCGCGCGATGTTGAGCAGCAGGGCCCCGAGCGTCGCCTCCGTCTCACGCTTCTGCCGCTCGTACAGTACCGCGCCGACCAGGCCGACGGCCAGCAGCGTGACCGCGACGAAGAGCGCAGAAACGCGGACACTGAGGCGCTGCCAGGGCCGGAGCGGGGGAAGTTGAGCATCAGATACCGTGGTCACGGCCGCTATGATAGCCCGTGGGTGATATGCGTTCGCTACGGGCGCTTCGCCTGCGCAGCGTCCTTCAGCACTCCTGGATTGCCGCGCCGCGCGCTCCGTAACGACGGGTCCGTCGAGCCTTCTGCGGATCCGGCAGCCGCAACCGCGAGCCAGGCAAGAGCCGTGCTACGAGCCTGGGACGGCCGCCGATTCGCACGCGCCGCATCCTGGGGGCTTCGTCAAAACGCACTCATCAGGCAGGTGGGGTCAGCGCGCGACGATACGCGGTGGGCCGAGGTCGGAGCAGCTCGCGGCAGCGGCAATCCGTGGGCGTGGTCAGGCGGGCCAGCAGCCGCAGCTCGAGCGCGGCGGCGATCTCCGGAAGCTGTTCGAGGTACAGCGCATCGAGCGAGCCAGTGAGATCTTGCGGTCTGAGACCCTCGGCCCAGTTCGACGGGACGTGATAGTAGCCGAGGTGCATCCCGCAGACCCGGGCGAGCACGGGGCTCACACAGTCACCCGTGATCACCGGGTGGCCGACACGGCGTCCATACTCGCGGAGGAACAACGAGTATCCGGCCGACTCAAAGCCGGCGCCGTACTGCCAGCGGTGCAGAACGACACGCGCGTCCTGACCGTGAACGCGACGGAAACGGGCGGTTTCGAGCACGGCGACCTCGTGGGCAATCTCACGGGACAGCGCCGGGCAGAACGGCTCGTCCATCAAGGCGACGCTCTCGGCGAGCACGTTCTCGAGCTCGGTACCGGGGAGACCCGAGGGGATGGCGTCGAGGCTCAGGTAGGTCCACGGCAACACCAGATCGCCGGGGCGCACAGCGTCCTCGTCGTCACGCCAGTCGCATGTGCCGCTGGTGCCCCCCACGAGCAGCACCTGGACGCCGGCTTGCCAGAGGATCCAGAACACCTTCCACTCCGCTGCGCGGAGTGACCAGTCCTCGCCAGCCACCATGCCGTAGCTCGGGATGCGCAAGACCCTTACGGCGCCGGGCGCCTCGTAGGCCTCGACCTGCGGCCCGAGCCCGTAGGGCGTCATCGGGCGATGGACGCCGAGGACGCGATAGTCGTGGCGCTCGGCAAACGCGGCGAAGCCGTCGCCGAGACCCCACACCGGGCTACCGGTCAGCGTGGCCAGTGTCGCCCGCGGCCCTTCGTAGACCACGCTGGAGTCGATGCGCTCCACCGAAATTTCGGCTCCTACTCGGCCGGCGCCGGCCGGGCCCACGCATCGCGCACGGCCTGAGCCAGACGCTGCTGGACCTCGGCCGGCGCGAACGTGGCCTCCGCGGCCAGCGTGGTGACGCGGCCGAGCTCCACCCACGTCAGCCCGAGCGCCTCCGCCGCCAGTGCGTACTCGTCGGAGAGAGTGGTTCCGGAGATCGTGCGATTGTCCGTGTTCAGCCCGACGCTCACGCCGCTGCGGAGCAGCGCCGCAAACGGATGGCGCGACAGGTCCTCGACCGCGCCCGTCTGCACGTTGCTCCGGATCGCCATCTCGAGGTGAAGACCGCGGTCGCGAAGCTCCGCGATCAGCCAGGCATCCTGGGCGGCGCCGACGCCGTGAGCGATCCGGTCGGGCGCGAGCAGCGTCAGCGCTTCCCTCATTGCGGGCGCACCGCCCGTCTCGCCAGCGTGCGTGGCGATGGCGAGCCCGGACTCGCGCGCCACGCGCACCGCCCGCGCCAGCGGCCTGAGCCCACCGAGCGCCTCGTCACCCGCGATGTCGAGCGCGACGATGCCCCGGCCGGCCCACTTCGCCGCGCGGCGAGCCTCTCGTGCCGCCCGCTCCGCGCTCCAGCCGCGGAGCATCACCGCAATGAAGCCGATTGTCGGCATCGCCGCCGCGCGCGCCGTCCGTATCGCGGACTCCATCATCGCGTGCCAGAGGCCGTCGTCGTCGGTGGGCGGCCGCAGCCGCACTTCGGCGTGGCTGACGCCGTCTGCGCGGAGGTCGTCGACCAGCTCGGCGACGACGCGCTCGAGTCGGTCCGTGGTCGTGACCGTCGCATCCCACGCGGCGAAGCGGGTGAGGTAGGCCGAGAGTCCCTCGCCGGCCACGGCGGGCCCATAGCGCTCACCGAGCGCCGGCGGGAGGCGATCGGTGGCGACGAATTCGCGCATGGTCGTGGGACGGACGGAGCCCGCCGCGTGGAGGTGGAGCTCGATCTTGGGCAGGCAGCGGAAGCGATCAGGCTCGGGCATCGACAAGTCCCCGAGCGACCTGCGCCGCGTCGGCGAGGATTCGTTCAGCGTCGAGATCGACAGGCTGGCCCTCGCGCAGCAGCGGCTGGCCGTCGACGTAGGTGGCGACCACGTCCGAACCGCGCGCGGCATAGACGAGATTGGCCACGGCATCGTGCCATGGCATCAGATGCGCCCCTCGCGTGCGCACCGCGATGACGTCGGCTCGCTTGCCGGGCTCGAGCGTCCCGACGAGGTGATCGATGCCGAGCGCGCGTGCCGCCTCGGAGGTCGCGGCGCGCAGGATGTCGAGCGTTGGAAACTCGGCGGGATCGGCGGTGCCCACCTTGTTGAGGAGCCCGGCGACCTTCATCTCGGCGAAGAGATCCATCCCGTTGTTGCAGCAGGCCGCATCGGTCCCGAGCCCCACAACCGCGCCCGCTCGCCGCATGCGGGCGATCGGCGCGACGCGCCCTTCGAGCTTCGCATTGCTCGACGGGCAATGGGCCACCGCGGTCCCGCGCCTGCCGACGAGGTCCGCCTCCCCATGGCTCAGATAGATCGCGTGCGCGGCAACGACGTCCGGCGCCAGCAGGCCAAACGCATCGAGGTAGCTCGCGCAGCCCGGCGCACCACGCGCGACGACTGTGGCGACCTCCGCTTCCGACTGGGCGAGGTGGATGAACACCCGCGCACCGGTCCGATCGGCCAGGCGCCGCACACGTCGGAGCAAATCCGGACCGCAGGTGTCCGTCGCGTGCGGAGCGAGTCCGGCCCAGACGCGCGAGCGGCCAGGATCGGTGCCAAGGCGATCGATGAGGCGCTCGGCGTGCGCGAGGTCGGACTCCGCCGTGCGGTCAAAGAGCGAGTGGCCCACTACCGCGCGCAGCCCGCTCGCCTCCACCGCGGTCGCCACCGCGTCCATGTGGCCGTATCGGTCGGCGATGGTCGTCACGCCGTTCTGGAGCAGCTCCAGACAGCCGGCCAGAGCACCCCGCCGGAGATCGTCAGCGTCGAGCCGCCGCTCCAGTGGAAGCAGCCGGCCGTTCAACCACTCGCCGCGCGGCACGTCCTCGGTGAGGCCGCGGAAGATCCACATGGGTGTGTGCGTGTGCGCGTTGACGAGCCCGGGCAGGAGGACTGAGCCGCGGAGATCGATGATCCGGTTAGACGGTCGCTCCGGGGGCGGGCCCACGGCGCGGATAATTGCCCCCTCGATGGTGACGGCACCGGGAGCGTGGATCGTCCCTTGTTGGTCCATGGTGAGGACCTGGTCGGCGAGGAGCACCGTGGCCGCCGAGCTCGGACTGGAGCTCACGTGGATGGCGTCTCCGGTTTCCAGCGAACGACGGCCTTCTCAAGGAGCACGACGGCGAGGAAGAAGCCCAGAGCGAGGAAAGAGCCCACCGCGGTCGTCGCGTAGAGCAGCCCCGTCCTGAACTCGAACGTCGCCACGATGATCAGATATCCAAGACCCGTGTCGGCGCCCACCCACTCGGCGACGATCGCGCCGATCACGCACGAGGCGGTAGCGATCTTGAGCGCGGAGAACAGGAACGGGAGCGACGAGGGCAGTCGCAGCTTGAAGAACACCTGGCGGCGGTTCGCCGACAGCACGCGCATCAGCTCGAGCGCGGACGGCTCCACTGCCTCGAGACCGCGAACCATGTTGACGAGTGTGGGGAAGAAGGAGATCAGCGCGGCGATGACGATTTTGGGCGCGTAGCCGTTGCCGAGCAGCAGGACGAGGATTGGTGCGATCGCGATGATTGGCACGGTGCGGATGGCGACGGCGACCGGGTACAGGAAGCGCTGGATCGTCGGGCTGTGCACAAACGCAATGGCGAGGAGGACCGCGAAGCCGTTGCCGAGCGCGAAGCCGCCGACTGCTTCGACGAGGGTGCGGCCCACGTTGCGCTGGATCGTCGGCCACTCCTGCACGAGCGTCTGGCCGATCACCGACGGCGCCGGCACGAGGTAATGGGGCACGCGGAAGACGCGGATGTAGAGCTCCCACGCGAGCAGGAGCGCGAGGATGCCCACCGCGGGCAGCACGTACCGGCGGAGGAGCAGCCGCGACGGGGCGGGCCTTGCGTCCGCGCGCGCCAGCGCCACTACTCGGGCCGCGCATTGCCGGCCAGCGCGCGACGCAGCGCGGCCGTGTGCCGGGCGAACTCCACGGTCTCCTTGACGGCGGGGTCGCGCGGGCGAGGAAGCCGGATCGGCAGCTCAAGCTTCACGCGCCCGGGCCGCGCGCCGAGGACCAGCACGCGATCAGAGAGGAAGACCGCCTCGGGCGAGCTGTGGGTGACGAAGAGGATCGTCGTCTCCGTCGCCTCCCAGATCCTGAGGAGCTCCTGATTCATGTGCTCGCGCGTGATCTCATCGAGTGCGCCGAACGGCTCGTCCATGAGCAGCACCTGCGGTCGCGTGATGAGAGCGCGCGCGATCGCGACCCGCTGCCTCATCCCACCCGACAGCTGCCAGGGATAGGCCGCGTCGAAGCCGCGCAACCCGACCAGCTCCAGCAGCGCCAGCGCGTCGGGCCGGCCTTGCCGCGCATCGCCGCCGATCTCGAGCGGCAAGAGCACGTTCTGCAGCGTGTTCCGCCAGGGCAACAGCGTCGCGTCCTGGAAGACGAAGCCGAACACCCGCCGGCGTCGCGCGACGACCGGTGGATCGCCTCCGACCTCGATCCGTCCCTCGGTGGGGGCCAGGATGTCGGCCACGAGTCGGAGCAGGGTGGACTTGCCGCAGCCGGAAGGCCCCAGGAGCGAGACGAACTCTCGGGGCGCGATCGTCAGGCTCGCGTTCGCCAGCGCCTGGACGGGGCCAGCGGGAGTGGCGAACGTCATCCCCACTCCCTCTAGACGGATCCCGGCGGGGGCCGCCGCGCCGGCTCCGCTAGCGCTTGGGCCGGCCGTCGACACGCTGGAGTATGTCTTGCGTCATTGTGTCCTTCGAGCTGACCGGCGCCTTCAGCAGGCCGAGGTCGCCGTAGATTTTGATGGCGTCGTCCCACACCTGCGGCTCCATCCAGCCCCACCCGTTCGTCTTGGTCTTCTCCGACCAGAGGAACGGCGTCTCCCGCTTCCAGGTCGCGATTTCGAGCTCACGCTTGAGGTCGCGCGCGTACTTCAGCACGATGTCGACGCTCTCCTCGGGATGGTCGGCGGCCCACTCCCACCCTCGCGCGCTCGCCGCGACGAAGTCGGCCAGCATGTCGGAACGCGTCTTCAACACCTCGTCCGTCGTGAAATAGGTGAACGCGTAGAGGCGGATGCCCATGTCCCACAGCAGGAACGCCCTGGCGTCGGGACCGACCGCCGCCATCTGAGGCGCATCGATCACCCAGCCCGTGATGACGTCGACCTGACCGGTCTTGAGTGGCAGCGTGTCCGAACCGATCACCTGCACCTGGACCTGGTCGCGCGGGAGCTGGTACTTGGCGATCACCGCGTTGATCAGCGGGCGCGCCGTGGCCTGGATACCGATGCGCTTGCCGACGAAATCCTTCGGCGAGTTGATGCTCTTGTCCAGCGTGATGAACGCGAACGGATGTCGCTGGAGCGCCGCCGTGAAGGCCCGGACGGGGATGCCGTTCGACCGCGCCAGGATGAGAGCAGCGATCGACGCCACGTTGCCGATCGTGCTGGAGCCGGCGGCGGTCAGCGAGATCGGGTCGATGCTCGGCCCGCCGGGCTCGATCTTGAGCTCGATCCCGCGCTCTTTGAACCATCCCTTGTCGAGGGCCACGAAGTCTCCCGCGTACTGGGCATTCGCGAGCCAGCCCAGCCGCATGCTGACGGTCTCCGGCTTGGCGGCAGCCGCCCAGGACAGGAGGGGCCGTTCGAGGACCAGCGTCACCGCGCTCGCCCGACCGAGAAATGCGCGACGCGAGAGCGAGCCCATGATTCGATTCCTTTCTCTCGTCAGGGTCAGCGCTTCGTTTGGGAAGCGTGGAGCGCCGGATACCAGGTCGCCTTGCCTCGGGCGGCGACTTCCGCGTCCCAGATCTGGAGAATTCGCATCGCGCGATTGGCGACGTCAATCGAGGCCTCGACGCCCTCCTTCTTGAAGGTGTCGGTGATGCGATTAGCGGCCACCGCGCACACGCTGCCCCCACGCAGCCCGTATAGACCCAGCATCGTGAAGATCGTCGCCGCCTCCATCTCGAAGTTCAGCACGCCGGCGCGCTGCAGGTCGGGCACGATTTGCTCACTCCAGCTCTGCGTGTAGCCCTGCCAGCCGGGACGGCCCTGTCCCGTATAAAAGGACGCGGTGGATGCGGACACGCCCAGGTGATAGCGCACACCGAGCTCCTCGGCGGCCTGGACCAACGCCAGGACGACCAGATGATGGGCGGCCGCCGGATATTCGATTTGCACGTACTGCGAGCTGGTGCCGTCCAGGCGCACGGCGCCCGTGTGGATCACCACGTCGCCGCACTCGATCTGGCGCTGGATGGCGCCGCAGGTCCCCACGCGAATGAACGTGTCGGCACCGATCGCGATGAGCTCTTCGAGCGCGCTGGCGGTGGACGGTCCTCCGGCACCGGTCGAGCAGGCCGAGATGGGCCCGCCGTCCGCGAGACGCCCCGTGAAGGTGACGTGCTCCCGCTCGACCGCGATCTCGCGCGCCTCGACCCAGCTGGCGGCGATCAGTGGGACGCGAGCCGGATCGCCGGGCAGGAGCACATACCGGGCGACGTCACCCGGACGGCAGCGGATGTGATACTGCAGGCCGTCGTGCTCGGGCCGGCTCGCGCCGGAGGTCCAGGTCGTCACCTCGAATCCCTCACTTGAAAGAGACTTGCCATCGTGTGGCGCGTAGACGGTATCACAGAGGGACTGGCGTTAGCGGGCGCGCCGACGACTCCTCACCGTGTCCACCGCATGGGCGGCCTAAGAAGATCGTCCGCGCAACGGGTGCCGTTCCCGCGCATCGTGGCCATCAGCGCCCCGTCGGGTCGCGATTGCGCCATGGCTGGCAGGGCGGAACTAGCCCGGCCCAGTGTTGGGTCTCGTCCAGATTGACCCCGGGCCTGCGCGTCATTGCTGTAGTAGTCGGCACCGGCGTTAGCCCGCGGTGGCGGGCATGAGAGCAGCAAGCTTTTCGGCCGGCGTCCGCCCTTGTAGAGCCAGTGAGAAGCGTCGTCTCGACAGTGACGGAGCGGAATTGACGACCCAGATAGGCGGCTGATTCTGCAGAACAAACCCATCGGTGTGATGAATAGGCTTCTTCATTCTTGCGAAACTAAGCCAACGCGGTCAGGAGGCCTCGTGAGCCAGCGAGCGCTGGCTGGCGAACCCAGCTGCATACAGCCGGGGAGGCTTGTGGTGATCGGCTCGGGCGCTGGCCAGTTTATGTCCGAGGTGGTTCGGCGGCCAGGGCGCGGGGGGCACTCCAAACCTGGCGCCGACTGACCCCGCGAAAAAGTTGCTGGGGCCTCAGAATGAACCGATGTCCTCAGAACGCGCCTATTGACGTGTTCCCCGGTTCAGCGTAGCCTCCGGGCCACGCGACGCCGCGGAGCTAGACCAAGGGAGCCCCCTGGCGTTCCCCGACGGCGCGTCAGAATCACGCAGATGGCTGGGCAGCAGGCAGCGACCGTCGAGTTCCAACGGCTCGAACGCGTTCGATCGGAACAGCGTTCCCGTCGCAAGCGACG
>JBKPCO010000208.1:0-14408 GCA_046727415.1 Candidatus Methylomirabilota bacterium | reverse complement strand
GCCGTCGCGGGGCTGGGGTCCCCGCCGGCCGAGGCGCGCCTATGGATTGACGACGAGCTCGCGGACGACGCCGCGCAGGTCCATCTCGTACTCGAGCCCGACGATCGGAGGCCGGCTCGGAAACCAGCGCACGCCGTGGATCGCGGCGGCCCCGGCCGGACGGAGCACGACGTCGGCCACAAACGACTCGATCGGCTGCGCGGTGTAGATGTCGATCGCCGTCACGTCGGCCCAGCCCACGCCGAGCCCGCGGAGCCGCGCTTGCATCGTGCCCATGACGTGCGCGGCCTTCTCGCGCATCGCGTCGGTCGAAGTCTCGCCGTGCCGGACGATGCCCTCGACGCCGACGCTGCGCTCACGCATCTCGCCCGCGCCGGCGACGATGAAGGTCGGTCGCGCGCTCGCCCCGGGCACGGTGTAGCCGAAGCCGTAGAGCGCGGGCTCGGACGGAGCGCCCACGATTGGCGCCACGTTCGTGCGGGCGATCGGGTTCTCGCCGCCGATCAGCAGCTTCCACTCGGCGAGAAGCGCCTGATACCCCGCGTTGAACCCGTCGAACCCGGCGAAGCTGAACGGCGCCGGGCTCCTGAGCTCGATGGCGCACAGCGCGGCACGCGGGCGGCTCTCGGCACGGAGGTGACGATCGATCAGCCCGAAACCTTCGCGCCAGGGGACGGGCTCCCGGAGCGTAGCGTGCACCACCTGATGACCCGGGGACGCGGCCGCGCCGGATGAGAACGGCGCGATGCCCGGCAGGAACCGATACCCGCCGGCGGGCACGTCGCGAGCCGACTGCGTCTGACTCATGGGCGGACACACTACCACGTCGCCCGGCGCGCCGGGGAGCGCTTGACATTGCGGTGGCCGCACCCTGTAATGGCGCGCGCGGAGGTTCCTGGTTTTCTATCCTTATCTGGAGGGATCGCATGCTCTTGCGTAGATTCTCCGTTCTGGCGTGCGGGCTGTTGGCAGTTGGCTTGCTCGTGTCCGGCGGCTCCTCGACCGACGAAGCGCTCGCCCAGGGCAAGAGGCTCAAGATCGGCGTGGTCTACGACTACACCGGGCCCTTCGCGGGCGGCGGCTCGGAGCTCCACGCGCTCGGCGCCAAGATCATGATCGACTATTTCATCAAGAAGGGCGGCGTCGAGGGCTACCAGATCGACGCGGTCTACGCCGACGCCCAGAGCAAGCCGGATGTCGCGATCAACGAGGCGGTGCGCCTGATCGAGCAGGAGAAGGTCGACATGCTCCTGGGCTTCTACTCGTCGGCCGAGTGCGTGCCGGCGGCGGCCCGGGTCGAGCAGCTCAAGAAGTTCATGTGGATCACCACCTGCATCTCCTCGGCGGTACTCGAGAACCGCAACCTCAAGTACGTCTTTCGCGCCCAGCCGAGCGGCCGGCAGTTCGGCCTGATGTCGGCCGACTTCGTCGCCCAGAACGCGAAGGCGAAGCTCCACAAGGAGCCCAAGGATCTCCGCGTCGCGATCATCCACGAGGACGGCGCCTACGGCGTCGACGTGTCGAAGGGCAACGAGGAGGGCGCCAAGAAGGCCGGTTTCCAGATCGTCCTCAAGGAGGGCTACGCCGTTACGGCACCGGACCTGTCGGCGCTGGTGACCAAGCTCAAGCGCGGCCGCCCGGATGTGATCTTCCACACCGGCTACAACCCGGACATCACGCTCTTTCTGCGCCAGGCGCGCGAGCAGGGGCTGCGCTTCAGCGTCCTGATCGGCCACGGCGCCGGCTACGGCGTCTACGACAAGCTGAAGGAAGCGTTTGGCCGTGACGTGAACTACTTCTTCAACGTCGATCCGATCTCGATCTGGGCGACCAACGAGAAGTCGCTGCGGGCCGCGCTGCCGGCCATGATCAAGATGGTCGGTGACGAGTACGAGAAGGCCCGGCCCGGCACCGTGGTCAAGTCGGCACACGTCGGCATGTCGGCCAGCAATACCTACGTGTTCATGACCGAGGTGCTGCCACGCGCTATCAAGAAGTACGGCGGCGTCGACGCCGAGGCGCTCCGCAAGGCGGCCCTCGAGGTCGATCTGCCGGAAGGCGGGACCATGCTCGGCTTCGGCGTCAAGTTCGAGGGGGAAGGACAGCCCATGGCCGGCCAGAACGATCGCGCCTTCCCGGTCATTCTCCAGTACGTCGACGACAAGCCATACCTGGTGTGGCCCAAGAGCCAGCAGCAGCGCGAACCGGTGATGCCGCTGCCGGGCTCGTCGCCCTACGCAGCGCAGTGAGCGCGGCGCGCTCGCGGTGGAAGTGCGCGCCGCAGGCCGTCGCGGGGCTGGGGCCCCGCCGGCCGAGGCGCGGCTACAGATTGTGACGACGCCGGCGCGCGGCGACTCTTGCTGACCGTCGAGAGGTTGACCAAGCGCTTCGGCGGCTTCACCGCCGTCGCCAACGTCTCGTTCAGCGTCGAGCCTGGCGAGATCCTCGGCCTCATCGGGCCCAACGGCTCCGGCAAGAGCACGATCTTCAACATGCTCTCGGGGGTCCTCGCGCCCAACGGCGGCTCGATCCGTCTCGAGGGCCACGAGATCGCCGGGCTGCCGCCGCATCGAATTATCAACCTGGGCGTCGGGCGCACCTTCCAGATTCCCCGGCCATTTCGCCGGCTCTCGATTCTCGAGAACGTGATGCTCGCCGGCTTCTACGGCCAGGGCCAGCACTCGCGCGCGAAAGCCTTCGAGGCGGCCGAGCGGGCGCTTGGCCTGGTGGGTCTTCCGACCGACGTGCGCGCGCCGGTCGACGGCCTGGGGGCGGCGGCCCTGAAGAAGCTCGAGCTGGCCAAGGCGCTCGCGACGTCGCCGAAGCTCCTGCTGGCCGACGAGAGCCTCAGCGGTCTGGACGAGAACGAGATGGACCTCGCCGCCGATCTCCTGCAGCGGATCCGCAAGGATCTCAAGATCACGATCATCTGGGTCGAGCACATCATGGGCGTGCTGATGCGCGTGGTGGATCGCGTCATGGTGCTCGACCACGGCGAGAAGATCGCCGAAGGCGCCCCGGCTCGGGTGGCGAGCGACCCGCGGGTGATCGAGGTGTATCTCGGCACCCAGGCCGCGGCGGTCTCCGCGGCCGCGTCAGCGCGCCGCTGATGCTCGAGCTCAGGTCCGTCAGCGCCGGATACGGCACCTTTCAGGCGCTCTTCGACGTATCGCTCGACGTGAAGGCCGGTGAGGCGGTGGGCGTGATCGGCCCCAACGGCGCCGGCAAGACGACGCTGATGCGCGCCATCTCCGGGCTGATCCGGCCGACATCGGGCTCGATCCGCCTGGAGGGCAGGGATCTGGCCGCGACGCCCTCGCACCGGATCGTCGAGCTCGGCGTCGCCCACGTCCCGGAGAGCCGCCGCCTCTTCCCGCGCATGACGGTCGAGGACAACCTGAGAATGGGCGGCTTCGCGCCGGCGGCACGGCCGAAGTTTCGCCAGCAGCTCGATACCGTCTACGAGCTGTTCCCGCGCCTCCGGGAGCGGCAACGCCAGCTCGCCGGCAGCATGTCCGGCGGCGAGCAGCAGATGTGCGCCATCGGCCGTGCTCTCATGTCGGCGCCCAAGCTCTTGCTGCTCGACGAGCCGTCGGCGGGGCTCGCCCCGGTGCTCGTCGAGCAAGTGTTCGACCTCGTCAAGCGTATCCGCGCCGGCGGGCTGACGGTGCTGATCGTCGAGCAGAACGTGCAGCAAGTGCTCCGCGTCGTCGACCGCGCTTATCTGCTCAAGGCCGGCAGCATCCGCGCCAGCGGGAGCGCCGCTGAGCTCCTGGCGACCGACACGATCCGCGAAGCTTACCTGGGCGTGTAGCCATGAATGTCTTCGACATCTATCTGCTGGAGGCGCTCATCAACGGCGTGCTGCTGGGCGGCGTGCTGGCGCTCCTGTCCCTCGGCCTCAACCTCATCTTCGGTGTCATCGACGTCGTCTGGATCTGCTACGCCGAGCTCATCATGCTCGGCATGTACGGGATGTACTTCCTCTATACCGTCTATCACGCGCCCATCTGGCTGGCGGCCGTCCTCTGCATCGTCGGCGTCGCGATTCTCGGCGTGCTCCTGCACGTCCTGGTCATCTCGCCGCTCCTCGGCGCGGCGCCGATCAACCAGCTCCTGGCCACCGGCGGCGTCCTGTTCTTCCTGCAGTCGGCCGCCACCGTGCTGTTCGGGATCGAGTTCAAGAACCTGGGCCTGCGGCTGCCCGTGCTCAAGGTGGGCGGCATGTTCGTCAGCTACTCGCGCCTGCTGGCCTTCGTGGCGGCGCTCATCGGCATGGTGCTGGTCTATCTCTGGCTCACCCGGACCTACACGGGCACCGCCATCCGCGCCATTGCCCAGGATCGGCAGATCATGCCGCTCATGGGCGTCGACAGCCGGCGCCTCTATCTCGTCACCTCCGCGCTCGGGGGCGGCCTCGCCGGCCTCGCCGCGTGCCTTCTGGTGCTGCAGTACGACGTGCATCCCTTCGTCGGGCTCTCGTTCGGGCCGACCACGTTCCTCATCTGCGTCCTCGGCACCCTCGGCAACTTCGTCGGGGGGTTCGTGGCCGCCTTCGTGTTCGCCGAGATCATCTCGGTGGGCGGCCTCTATCTCGACCTCGAGTGGGGCTACGTCTTCGCCTTCGCCTTCTTCATCGTGATGATGTTCGTGCGGCCCGAGGGGCTGATGGCCCGTCGCTCGTGAGCCGCACGCTGCCGTGGATCGGCGGTGCCGCGCTGGTTTTGCTGCCGTTCGTCTACCGCTCGCCCTATCCGTTGCATATCCTGGTGATCATCCTCATCTGGTCGTTCGCCTACACGTCCTGGTCCGTCATGGGGCGCTTTGGGCTGGTCTCGCTCGGTCACGGCGGGTTCATGGGGATCGGCGCCTATGTGACAGCGCTCGCGTGGAACTACGGGCACGTGAGCCCGTGGCTCGGCATCCCGCTGGCGCTCGTAGCCGGCATGGCCTTGGCGGCCATGGTCGCCTATCCCTGCTTCCGTTTCCGGATCACCGGCCACTACTTCGCGCTGGTCACGCTGGCGCTCTCCGGCATCGTCCTGCAGGTGATCACCGCGACGCGCGATTACACCGGGGGCTCGCTCGGCTACACCCCGGAGCGCTACCGCGGCGGCAGCTCCGTCTGGGCCCTGCAGTTCAGCGAGAAGACGACCTGGTACCTGATCGCGCTGGCCGTCTGGGCCGTCGGGCTCTACGTCTGGTATCGCGTCGACCGGAGTATGCTCCGCTACGCGCTCGAGGCGATCTCGGAGGACGAGGACGCGGCGGCGGCGACCGGCATCCATGTGACGGCCGAGAAGCTGAAAATCACCGTGCTGAGCGCGGGCATGACTGCGCTTGCCGGCGCCCTCTATTGCCAGTACCAGATGTTCATCTCGCCGGACACGGTCAGTGGCATCTCCGTCTCGCTCCAGATGGTCTTCGCGGTCGTCGTCGGCGGTATCTACGTCTCACTGGGCCCGACGGTCGGCGCCGTGATCACCATTCTATTGGCCGAGGTCCTGCGCATCTCGTTCGGCACCCGGGCGGTCGGCTGGGACAACCTGGTCTACGGAGTCTTGCTGGTGCTGTTCATCGTCTTCTTGCCCAAGGGAATCCTCGGAAGTCTCCTCGATCTGCGCCGGAGGGTTGGATGGAGCTCGAGCTGAAGGGCAGGGTCGCCGTCGTCACCGGCACCAGCGTGGGGATCGGCCGCGAGATCGCCAGGGTGCTGGCGGCCGAAGGCGTGCAGACGGTCGTGACCGCCCGGCGCGCAAATCTCCTCGCGACGCTCCAGGACGAGATCGAGCGCGCCGGAGGCCCGCGACCGCTCGCGGTGCCCCTCGATCTCTACGAAGCCGAGGCCGCCGCGCGGCTTCGCGACGCAGCGCTTGCCGCCTATGGGCACGTCGACATCCTGATCAACAACGCCGGCGGCTCGCGGACCGTCCCGTGGGACTCGCCGGACTCCGTGTGGGACGAGTCGTTCTCGATCAACTTCACCGCGGTCCGGCGGCTCACTCAGGCGCTTCTGCCCGGCATGATCGAGCGGCGCTGGGGCCGCGTCCTCTGCGTCACCGGCAGCGCCGAGCCCTCGACGGTCAACGCCGCGGTGGCCGCCAAGGCCGGCGTGCATGCCTGGGCGAAGGGGCTCTCGCGCGAGATCGGGCGCCACGGCGTCACGATCAACTGCCTGGCGCCCGGCCGCGTGCACAGCGAGCAGATCGACAAGCGTCTGCACCCGACGCAGGAGAGCCAGGCCGAATTCTCGAAGAACATCCCGCTCGGCTACTTCGGCGACCCCGGCGACGTCGCGTTCCTCGCGGCCTTCCTGTGCTCGCCGAAGGCCCGCTACATCACGGGCGAGCGCATCCACGTCGACGGCGGCCTGCACCGGTCGGTCTGACGATGCCGTCGCCGCACATCAGCCGCGACCTCTTTCGCTTCTTCGGAGAGCTCCGGCGCCACAACGACCGCGAGTGGTTCAACGCCAACAAGGACCGCTACATCGCCGAGGTGCGCGACCCACTGCTCGGCTTCATCGCCGCGAGCGCGCCCGGTCTCAGAGGGATCAGCCCCCATTTCATCGCCGACCCGCACCCCACGCGTGGCTCGCTGCTGCGCATCTACCGGGACACCCGGTTCAGCCGCGACAAGACGCCGTACAAGACCAACGCGGGACTCTTCTTTGCCCTCGAGGCGGAGAAGGACGCGGATGCGCCGGGCTACTATCTGCACCTGGCGCCGGGCGAGGTGTTCATGGGGGCGGGGATGTGGCATCCCGGCGCCGAGACCCTGCACGCCATCCGCACGGCGATCGTCGCGAAGCCGGCGGAATGGAAGCGCGTGCGGCGCGTGGGTCTGTCGCACGACGAGAACACGCTCAAGCGCGCGCCGCGCGGCTTCGATCCCGATCACCCGCTCGCGGCGGACCTCAAGCGCCTGAGCTTCACGACCGGGGCCAGCTTCACCGAGGCTCAGGCCTGCGCGGCCGACTTCCCGGCCCGCTTCGTGCGCGCCTGCCGCGGCGCCTCGCCGCTGGTGAAGTTCCTCGCGCGGGCCATGCGCCTGGCGTTCTGATCGGCCCTCGCTCTCGGGCGCGGTCCGTCGTAGCATGGGCGCCGTGAACGACAGGGCAGCCCCGGCCGGGATTTCCCCCGCGCTCCTGACCCGCGAGGAGCTCTTGCGCCGGGCCGCCGCGCTGGTGTCGGTGCTGAAGTCGCGCGCGACGCGCACCGAGCAGCTCCGCCAGATTCCCGAGGAAAGCGTCCAGGATCTGCGCCACTCCGGCCTCATCCGGATCGGCAATCCCCGCCGCTACGGCGGCCACGACGTCGAGGTCGATACCGCCTACGACGTCGGGTTCGAGCTCGGGCGCGGCTGCGGGTCGACGGCCTGGTGCTATTCGCTCTGGACCGCGCACAACTGGTGGCTCGGCCACTTTCCCGAGCGGGCTCAGGACGAATTCTTCGCGACGGGGCCCGACACGCTCTTCTCCAGCGGCCTCAACCCAGCCGGCGGAAAGAGCGAGCCGGTGAGCGGGGGGCTGCGCGTGTCCGGTCGCTGGGGCTTCTCCAGCGGGTGCGACGCCAGCACCTGGGCGATGGTCGCGGTCCCCGGACCGCGGCCCGGCGGGCTCACGTGGCTCCTCCTGCCGCGCTCCGACTACGAGATCCTCGACACGTGGTTCGTCGCGGGCATGCGGGGGACCGGCAGCAAGGACATCGTGATCAAGGATGCCTTCGTCCCGACTCACCGGGCCGTCGATCCCGATCGGTCGGGAGCCGAGGACATGACCGGCTGGGAAATTCACGGACGGCTCAGCTATCGCGCGCCGCTTCGCTGTCTGGCCGGGTGGGATCTGGCGGCGCCGCTCGTCGGGATCGCCCAGGGCGCCATCGACGAGTTCACCTCGCGTGCCCAGCGTGCGTCCGGTCCGGGACGGACCGCCGAATCCGTGGCTGTCCAGCTCCGGCTGGCCGAGGCCGCCGCCGAGGTGGACGCCGCCCGCTCGCTGCACCGGAGCGACATCCGAGAGATCCTCGACCGGGCCGCGCGCGGCGAGCCCTTCACCGAGCTGGACCGCCTTCGCTACCGCCGTGACAAGGCCTTCGTGACGCGGCTCTGCGTGCGGGCCGTCGACCGGCTCTTCGAGGGCAGCGGCGCCCGCGCCATCCTCGACAGCGAGCCGATTCAGCGCTGCCATCGCGACGTGCACAGCGCCTCGCACCACGCGGCGCTCAGCTGGGACATCATCGCCGAGCAATTCGGGCGGCAGGCCCTGGGCCTTCCCCCGAGCTCCTGAATCCTTCTTCGAGGAGAGAGACCGATGAAAGTCGTCGATGCGATCGCCGAGATCATGAAACGCGAGGGCGTGGAGTTCCTGAGCACCTATCCGACGACGCCGATCATCGACGCGGCGGCGGCGGCCGGCATCCGGCCCGTGCTCTGTCGCCAGGAGCGCGTCGGCGTGGGTATCGCCGACGGCTTCAGCCGCACGACCAACGGCCGCCGCCTCGGAGTGTTCGCGATGCAGTACGGACCCGGCGCCGAGAACGCCTTCCCGGGCGTTGCCACGGCGTATTCGGATTCGGTGCCCGTCCTCGTGCTGCCGCTCGGACATCAACGCGATCGCGCTCAGGTCTTCCCGCTCTTCAGCTCGGCGCGCACATACGCTTCGGTCACCAAGTGGGTGGAGACACTGAACCAACCCGAGCAGGTTGCGGAGGTCATGCGTCGGGCCTTCAATCTCCTGAAGATGGGCCGGCCCGGGCCCGTCATGGTCGAGATTCCCGCCGACGTGGCCATCGCTGAAGTCGCCGATCAGGTGGCGCTCGCGTACAAGCCGGTCAAGGCGACGAGCCCGGCGGGGAATCAGCGCGACATCGCCGAGGCGGCGCGAGTGCTGGTGGAGGCGCGCCGGCCGGTCATCCACGCGGGCCAGGGCGTGCTGTACGCCGAGGCGTCCCCGGACCTCCTCGAGCTCGCCGAGCTCTTGCAGGCCCCGGTCATGACCACGCTCGAGGGCAAGGGCGCGTTCCCCGAGGACCACGCCCTGTCGCTCGGCACCGGCGGCGGCGGCGTGATGTCCGGCCCCGTCCACCACTTCCTCCCGCAGGCCGACGTCGTGCTCGGCGTGGGCTGCAGCTTTACCAAGCACGGCATGGCCACGACCTTGCCGGCCGGGAAGACCATCATTCACGCCACCAACGACGAGCGTGATCTCAACAAGAACTACCCCGCCGACTATCCGATCCTCGGAGACGCCAAGCAGGTCCTGCGCCAGCTCGTCGACGCGGTCCGGGACGTTCTCGGGACCCGCACGCGGCGCGACAGCACGACCGCGGCCGAGGTCGGCCAGGCCCGCGAGACGTGGCTCAAGGAATGGATGCCGAAGCTCACGTCCAGCGAGGTCCCGATCACGCCGTATCGGGTCATCTGGGACTTCATGCAGACGATCAACCCACGCGACGCGATCGTGACTCACGACTCCGGCAGCCCGCGCAATCAGCTCGTCCCGTTCTACCGCGCGACGACGCCGCGCGGCTACATGGGCTGGGGCAAGTCGCACGCGCTCGGCACGGGCCTGGGCCTGATCATGGGCGCCAAGCTGGCCGCGCCCGACAAGTTCTGCGTGAACTTCATGGGCGACGCCGCCTTCGGGATGACCGGGCTCGACTTCGAGACCGCCGTGCGCTGCGGCATCCCGATCACGACGGTCGTACTGAATAACTCCGCCATGGCGATCGAGCGGCACGCGCTCGTCGTCTCGCACGACCGCTACCGCACGCGGGACATCGGCGGAAGCTACGCCGACATGGGCCGCGCGATGGGCGGCCAGGCCGAGCGCGTCGAGAAGCCCGCCGACATCGTACCCGCCCTGGAGCGGGCCCGAAAGCTGAACGCCGACGGACAGGCCGTCCTGCTCGAGTTCATCACCAGCGAGGAGATCGCCTTCTCCCACCGGCGCGGGCTCTAGTGGGAGTGCGAGCCGCAGGCCGTCGCGGGGCTGGGGCCCCGCCGGCCGAGGCGAGCCTATGAATTCGGGGAGAGCCGAATGCAATTCGGCTGGCTGACGCTGGCGCATTCCGGGTCGCCCGACGGCGACTACGGGGCGATCCAGGATCTGGTCGAGCAGGCGTGTTTCGCCGAGGCGGCGGGCTTCGATGGTATCTGGCTCACCGAGCACAACTTCACGGGCGAGAGCGTCTACTGCGATCCCATTCCGTTCGCCAGCGTTGTGGCCGCGCGCACGTCGCGGATTCGGATCGGCTTCGCGGTGATCCAGCTCGCCCTGCGTCATCCCATCCGCCTGGCGATCGAGCTGGCGCTGCTCGACAACCTGTCGGGCGGCCGGCTCGACGTCGGCGTAGGCCACGGGACGAACTTCAACGAGTACGAGTTCGTCGGCTACGGCCTTCGCAGCGACGACAGCCGGGAGCGCATGGCCGAGACCCTCGACGTGATGGTACGGGCGTGGACCGAGGCGCCGCTCGTCCACGAGGGGAAGTTCTACCGGCTCCGGCTGCCCGAGCTTCGCCCGCGCCCATTCCAGCGCCCACACCCGCCCATCTGGCGCGCCGTCTCGTCGTCGGGATCGGTCCGCGAGTGCGGCCGGCTGGGCGCGCCGATCATGATCGCGCGCATTCCGATCTCGCGCGTGCCGGAGCGGTTGGCCCTCTACGACTCGGGCTTGGCCGAGAGCGGACTCGACGGCGCGCGCCAGCAGAAGCTCCGCGAGCAGGTGGCCCTCTGGCGCTTCGTGCACGTTGCGGAAAGCCAGGCGAAGGCCGAGGACGAGCTGCGGCAGGCACTCCTGAAAACGCGCCGGCACATGGTGCACGCACGCTCGACCCACAATCCCGCCGACTACAGCGTGGACACGACGCGCGTCAACCCGTGGAACGATCCCCGGGTGTCCGACGAGGACGGCGTGCGCTACTCGCTCGAGAGCTCGACCCTCTGCGGCACGCCGGAGCGCGTGGCGGAGGGGCTGGCCGCGCTCCGGGACGCCGGCGTTCAGCACGTCCTCTGTCAGATGAGCTACGGCTACATGCCGCACGCATCCATCATCGAGTCGATGCGCCGCTTCGGCGAGAAGGTGATTCCGCGGTTCCGCTGAGTGGGCTTCAGGCGCCGGTGGAGCGGGCGCGCCACTGGGCGACGACCGCGTCAGGGTCCAGTAACCCCATGCGCGTGGGCGGACCTTCGGCCGTGCGTGCGTTGGACCGGGAGATCTCGGCGTTGAGGCCCAGGATGCGCGCCCTCACGTCCGCCTCGCTGCGCAGCGCCCAGATCGCGTTCATCTCGGACTCGACCTTGCGGAGCAGCTCGAGGGCCGGCGGCAGCACGGACACCCGCTCGCGCTGGACGAGCTTCTTCACCCACCAGTCCGGGTCGTAGCCACCTTCGAGGTCGGCGAAGGGCTTCCCGGCACCCGCCAGGTTGTCGAAGGCACCGTCCTCCCGGGCTCGGCGAATCTGCTCCTCGAGCCAGGACTCCCAGCTGACCCCGGGTGGTTTCCGTTCGGTCATGTCGGTAGTATGCTCCCGCGAGAGACAGGCATGTCCACGTCCAGCAATCTTGCCGTCGTCGTCGATCCGGACGCGCCCGGACGACTCGTCATCCGTGCCGTGCCGGAGCCTGTGCCCCACCCCGGCGAAGCGATCGTTCGCGTGCGCGCCCTCTCGCTCAACCGCGGTGAGGTGCGCCGTTCGACCATGGCCGCGGCCGGATGGCGTCCGGGCTGGGACCTGGCGGGGATTATCGAGCGGGCCGCGGCGGACGGCACCGGGCCCGAGGTCGGCGCCCGGGTCGTCGGATTCCTGCCGGAGGGCGCGTGGGCTCAGCGGGTCGCCGTGCCGAAGAATGCCCTGGCGGTGCTGCCCGACAAGGTCACGTTCTCGCAGGCCGCGACCTTTCCGGTCGCCGGGCTCACGGCGCTCCTGGCGCTCGGCAAGTCCGGCCCGATCCTCGGAAAGCGCGTGCTGGTGACCGGCGCCACCGGCGGCGTGGGCGATTTCGCCGTCCAGCTGGCGCGCCTCGGCGGCGCTCACGTCACCGCGAGCGTGCGACGCGCCGACCAGGTGCCGACGGTACGCGCGCTCGGAGCCCACGACGTCATCGTGGGCGACGAGATCCCGCGCTCGCCCAAGCACGACCTGATCATCGAGTCAGTCGGCGGCAAGACTCTCGGATCGGCGCTCGCGGCGCTAGAGCCCGCCGGTGTCTGCGTCACGCTCGGCGCCTCGGCTTCGGCCGAGGTGACCTTCGACGCGCGCGAGTTCTTCGTGGCGGGGCGCACGACGCTCTACGGCTTCTATGTTTTCACCGAGTTCGGTAACGAGCCCGCGTCGGTCGGTTTGCGTCGGCTCGCCGACCTGGTCGCGGCGGGTCAGCTCATGCCGCACGTCAGCCTGGAGCGGCCATGGAAGGAGATCGGCCAGGTCGCGCAGGACCTGATGGCCCGGCGGTTTCCGGGCAAGGCCGTGCTCGTTCTTGACTGACGAGCACGGGCTGGGCGAGACGCTCCAGCGGGTCCGGACGGGCTCGCTCAGCCGCCGCGAGCTCGTGCGCGGCATGCTCGGACTTGGGCTCACGGGCCCGCTCATACCTGAGCTTTTCCGATCCGCCGGCATCGCTCACGCCCAGCCGAAGCGTGCGCCGTTCACTCCGCCGAAGCGCGGAGGCGGCGGCGAGCTGAAGCTCCTGTGGTGGCAGGCGCCGACCATCCTGAACCCGCACCTGGCGATCGGCGTGAAGGACGGCGATGGCTCGCGCCTCTTCTACGAGCCGCTCGTGTCGTTCGATCCCGACGGCAACATGGTGCCGGTCCTGGTCTCCGAAGTGCCGACCGTCCAGAACGGTGGGGTTGCCCGCGACGGTCTGTTGGTCACGGTCAAGCTGAAGAAGGGCGTCCAGTGGCACGACGGCAAGCCCTTCACCGCCGACGACGTGGTCTTCACGTGGGAATACGCGGCCGATCCGGCGACGCTGGCGGTGTCGACCGGTCAGTATCGGGAGATCGCGCGCGTCGACAAGCTCGACTCGCACACCGTCAAGATCGTCTACAAGACGCCCACGCCGTTCTGGGCCACCGCGTTCCGCGGCATCATCCCGCGCCACGTCTTCGCACCCTACAAGGGCGGGAAATCGCGCGAGGCGCCCGAAAACCTCAAGCCCGTCGGCACCGGCCCTTATCGCATCGTCGACTTCAAGCCGGGTGACATCGTCCGCGGCGAGGTCTTCCCCGGCTATCATGAGCCCAACTGGCCGTTCTTCGATCGGGTCGAGATGAAGGGCGGGGGCGACGCCGTCTCGGCGGCACGCGCGGTGATGCAGACGGGCGAGTACGACTTCGCCTGGAACATGCAGGTCGAGGACGACGTGCTCCGGCGGATGGAGCAAGGGGGCAAGGGCCGGGTCGACATCGCCTGGGGCGGCCAGGTCGAGCACATCCTCTGCAACTTCACCGATCCGCTACGCGAGGTTGATGGCGAGCGCTCGAGCCTCAAGGCGCCGCACCCCTTCCTGACCGACCCGAGCGTGCGCACGGCGCTGAGCCTCCTGGTCGATCGCGCGTCGATCCAGGAGCAGATCTACGGCCGCCTCGGTCAGACGACGGCGAACTACCTGAACGCGCCGGCGCAGTTCCGGTCGAAGAACACCCGCTGGGAATTCAGCGTCGAGAAAGCCGCGAAGGTCCTCGACGACGCGGGCTGGAAGCGCGGAGCCGACGGCATCCGGACCAAGGACGGCAAGCGCCTGCGCATGCTCTTCCAGACCGCGATCAATGCGCCGCGCCAGAAGACGCAGGCGATCGTGAAGCAGGCGGCAGCGCGGGTCGGTATCGACATCGAGTTGAAGTCGATCGTGCCCGCTGTGTACTTCTCGACCGACCCCGCCAACCTCGACACGTCCTCCCACTTCACCGCGGATCTACAGATGTACAGCTTCAATTCCGGCTCGCCGGACCCGCAGCGGTTCATGGATCCCTTCGTGTCGTGGGAGGCCTCGCAGAAGGAGAACAAGTGGGCCGGCCGCAACGCGACCCGCTGGCGCAACGAGGAGTACGACCGGCTCTTCCGCAGCGCCGAGACCGAGATGGACCCGGTCAAGCGCGCCGCCCATTTCATCCGGATGAACGACCTGCTCACCCAGAACGTCGTGATCGTGCCGTTTCTCTGGCGCGGCAACGCGTCCGCGGCCTCGAATCGGCTCCAGGGCACCGAGATCAGCGGCTGGGACTCGAATTGCTGGAACATCGCCCACTGGTACAAGACCGCCTAGGACGGAGGCACCGCCGATGAAGCTCAGCACCGACCGTATCCTGACCACGCACACCGGAAGCCTTCCCCGCGCTCAGGACCTGACGACGACGCTCGAGGCGCTCGACGCGGGCACCCTGCCCGACCCGGCGGCCTTCG
>JBKPCO010000207.1:0-4692 GCA_046727415.1 Candidatus Methylomirabilota bacterium | reverse complement strand
GCTCGGCCAGGCGCGCCTTGATCTCGTCGAGGCGCCGGCTGTTCGGAAGCTCTGTGACCGCTCGACGATAGGTCGCCGTCGCCTCGGCCTTCTGGCCGCCGAGCTCCTGGGTGCGACCGAGTCCCAACAGGAGCTCTTCGTAGAAGAAGTCCTTCGGGCCGAGCCCCTCGAGGGCGGCCTTGAACGCGTCGACGGCCTTCGGATAGTTCCGCTCGGCTTCCCACGTGTACGCGACGCTGCCGCGGCTGAGCGTCTGGAGCGTCCGGGACGCGCCCCTGGCGAGCGCGAGCTCGTACGCGGCGCGCGCCTGGGGGTATTGCTGCGACTGGAACCGGAGGTTGCCCAGAAGGTACGCGACCTGTGCGGCGTCGCGACCCGCGGGATATTGCGTGAGCGCGGCCTCCAGCTCGCGGATCGCTGCGGCCCGCGTCTCGCCGGTGGCGTCCGGGGTCTGGGCGGGCTGAGCCTTGGTCATAGCCTCGGCGTACACGGCCATGGCCCGGTGCTGAGTCGTTGCCTGCCAGTACCAGCCGCCGCCCGCCAGCAGGCCCGCGACCACGAACGCAGCGACTCCGATGAGCAGGGTCCGCGCTGACGGAAGCGTCAGGTTGATCTTCATCGGATTCGCAGTCCTCGACGATATTGCCGTCCGCAGGCCCCGCAGCGGCGCCAGCCTTGCGACACGCGCCGCACAAGGTGCCCACAGTGGGGGCAGCGCTGGTACGTGACCCATCCGAACACGAGCCCGAAACCGGCCGCGACTCCGACGACCACGGCCAGCACCGTGGATTCCACCTGAGCGGACCTCAGGGCAGATCGACGAAGATGGCGCCCTGCGCGACCGTCACCGGAAAGCACGCCATCTTCACGGCCGGGTTGTTGGCGTTGGCGCCTGTCGTCACATCCCAGCGCCAGGCGTGCCAGGGACAGCTCACGAACCGGCCGTCGAGATCGCCCTCACCGAGAGGGCCACCCCGGTGGACGCACATGTTGTCCATCACGTAATAGTTGCCGTCGACGTTGAAGAGCGCCAGCTCCTTGCCCTGAGCTTCGACGACCCGACACTCGCCCACCGGAACATCGCCCACCGCCGCGATCCTCACACGGCGCTTCTCCGCCATTCGCACGGCCTCCCGTTCATCGCCGACTTTTCGCGCGCCGGCCGACTTCGCGCCAGCGGAAGCAGTCGCGGGTGTGATCGTTCACCATCCCGGTTGCCTGCATGAAAGCGTAACAGATCGTCGGTCCCACGAACCGGAAGCCCCGCCGGACGAGATCCCGGCTCATGGCGCGGGATGCGTCCGTCTCGGCCGGACACTGGCCCCACCGGCGCCACGCGTTCTGGACGGGACGATCACCCACGAACTGCCAGATGTAGCGATCGAACGTCCGATGTTCGCGGCGCACCGCCAGGAACGCGCGCGCGTTGGCGATCGTCGCCTCGATCTTGGCGCGGTTGCGCACGATGCCGGCGTCGTTCATCAGACGGCGAACCCGGCTCGCCTTGTAACGGGCGATTCGGGCGGGATCGAAGCGATCGAACGCCTTGCGATAGGCCGGCCGCTTTTTCAGGATGGTCGACCAGCTCAGGCCGGCCTGCGCGCCCTCGAGGATCAGGAGCTCGAAGAGCCTCCGGTCATGGTGGAGCGGCACGCCCCATTCGCGATCATGATACCGGGTCTCCAGCGCTCCCCTCGCCCACGCGCATCGGCGCCTTTCCACCTGGCCGATGGTACTACGCCATCACCGAACCGCCACCACCTGGACCTTCACGTCGGTCGCGTCCGCGACCGTGCGGTAGAGGGGTCAACGGCCCCGGTACGTCTTGACGAGCTCGTCGGCCTGCGCCTGGTTCACGCCGGCGATCTCGAACGTCATGTTGACCGAAGCGAACCGGTTCGGTTCGGCCGCGCTGCGCGCGCCCTCGATCGTGACCTGGATGCCCGTGAGGGGCACGCCGGTCTCCTTCGCGTGCATCTCGATCAGGGTGACGCCGCACGACGACACGCCGGCCAGGAAGGCCTCACTGTTGGTCAGAGCGTCGTGCTGCGGCCGCGACGAGGAATCGAGGGCGACCCGGTGCCCCCGGGCCTCGCTGAGGGCCCGCCCAAGGATGCCACTGTTCGACGATCTCACACGATCGATCTTGATATCGGCCATCTTGATGCCTCCTCGCAGGCTCTATGAGCCTACCCCGCGATATATCACACGTCAGGCCCGTCTCGCTCGGGCGCCCTTTTTCCTGGAGGCCGCGGACAGGGTCATCCCCTACGATGGAAATGAGATGCCACCCACCAAGCCCACGTCACTCCAGCAGGCGGCATCGGCGGTCTTCGGCGTGACGACCGTTGTCCCGCTCCTGATCTTCGTCTGGACGCTCCATCGAATCGGCTCGCTCGCGCGCATCGAGTCGCAGGTGGGTCTCGGGCTGGCGCTGGGCATCGCGCTCCTCGGCTACTACATTTTCCGTCGCCTCATGGGCCGGATGTCTCAGCTGATCCAGGGGCTGGGCCGCGTGGTCCAGCAGGGCATGCGACCGGCCGGCGACGCCAAGGCGAACCTGGAGGCCGCGGGAAAGGCGACCGGGCTCATCACCGAATACAAGCCGCCGGTCCGCGACGAATTCGCGGAGCCCGCGCCAACGCGCGCCGCCCAGTCCGCGATAGCCCACGCCGCCGGCGCGGGTACGTCGACGCCCCGCCCCGGAGCGCCGGTCGCGGAATCCGTTTTGGAGCTGGCTCCTCCACCCGTTCATCGGAGCACGCCTATCCCCGGCCTCGGCATGATCCGGGAGGTTGACGACCTGAGCCACGCGATGGCAAAGCTGTGGATGGCCGAGGCGCTCGGCTACAAGGGGCAGCGCGTGGCCCTCACGATCATGAATGCCCGCGCGCCCCTCACCGGCACACTCGTCGACATCACGCACGACGAGCTCGTGCTCGATCAGGGCGGCACTCAGGTGACCGTCAACTACGGCCGCCTCTCAGGGATCGACGCCGCGTAGTCCACCGAATCTTCATCTCGCCTGCCCGGCCCAAGTGACGTAGGATACGCGCACACTCGCGAGCGCCGCTGTGCCCTCGTCCCGGCCCACGACGGGCGGGGCTTCCGCGGGCGAGTCCACGGGAGGCACCGCGCGATGCCACACGATCTGCTCGTCAAGAACGGCACGGTGGTCGACGGCTCGGGGATGCCTCGCTATCGGGCTGACGTCGCCGTTCGCCATGGCCGCATCGCCGCGATCGGCCGCATCCGGGAAGCCGCGCGCGAGGTGATCGACGCCGACGGCCAGGTGGTCATCCCTGGCTTCGTGGACGGCCACACTCACATGGACGCCCAGATCTTCTGGGACCCCTACGGGACCTGCTCGTGCTGGCATGGGGTCACCACGGTGGTGATGGGTAACTGCGGGTTCACCCTGGCTCCCTGCGGCAAGCCGGAGCGGAGCTTGGTGGTACGCAACCTCGAGCGCGCCGAGGACATCGCCGCCGAGGCAATGGATGCCGGCATCGACTGGACCTGGCGAACGTTCCCCGAGTTCCTCGATCGCGTGCAGGGCCTTCCTAAGGGCATCAACTATGCGGGCTATATCGGCCACTCGGCGCTCCGCACGTACGTCATGGGCGAGCGAGCGTTTGAGAAAGAAGCCGGCGAGGACGATCTCAGGGCGATGGAGCGCGAGCTGCGCGACGCGATTCGTGCTGGCGCCATCGGCTTCACCACGTCCCGCTCGCCGAGCCACGAGACGCCCGACCGGCGGCCCGTCGCCAGCCGTCTGGCCTCCTGGGACGAAGTGAGACGGCTGGTCGGCGTCATGGGCGAGATGAACGCCGGCATCTTCGAGCTGGCCGGCGAGCGCGCCGTCGGCGACCCGGAGAAGCTGCGCGACTATCACGTGCGCCTGCGCGATCTGGCCGTCGAGAGCGGCCGGCCGATCACCTGGGGTCTCTTCAGCCGGCGCGAAGAGCCCGACCTCTGGCGTACCTACCTCGCCCTGCTGGAGGAGACCGCGGCGCGGGGCGGCCGCATGTTCGCCCAGGTCCACAGCCGGGCGCTCACGATCGTGCTCTCGTTCAAGACCAGTCTGCCGTTCGACCGCCTGCCGGTGTGGCGCGAGCTTCGCGCCCTGCCGCTCGAGCAGCAGAAGCAGCAGCTCCGCGATCCCGAGATGCGCCGCCGGCTGGTCGCCGCCGCGCGCGAGCGCGACGAGCGGCGGCCCATCGGCGCCGAGCCGCGCGCCGCCGCCTACGAGTGGACGTTCGTCATGGACACCGCCGAGGGCCCGCACCGCTCGGTCGCGGACGTCGCCCGCGAGCGCGGCGTCGATCCGGTCGACGCGATGATCGACCTGGCCCTCGAGAAGGACCTGGACCGGTTCTTCCTGCAGCCGATCGCCAACGAGAATCAGGACCACGCGCTCGAGCTGATCAAGCATCCGCGAACGGTGGTCACCTTCTCGGATTCGGGCGCTCACGTCTCGCAGATCATGGACGCCTCGCTCCAGACGCACCTCTTGAGCCACTGGGTGCGCGCCCGACAGGCGCTCACGCTCGAGCAAGCGGTGCGGATGCTGAGCTTCGAGCCGGCCACGCACTGGGGATTCAGCGATCGCGGGCTGATCCGCGAGGGCATGGCGGCCGATCTGCTCGTGCTCGATCCCGACACGGTCGCCCCCGAGATGCCCGAGGTGGT
>JBKPCO010000206.1:0-37165 GCA_046727415.1 Candidatus Methylomirabilota bacterium | reverse complement strand
AAGCCCTTGCCGCCGCAGGAGAGCCTCGACCAGGTCAAGACGTGGTGGACGCTGCGTATCGTCGCCTCCCTCTTGCAGGAGCCACACGTGTACGAGGCGCAGGTGCCGATGCGCCTGGGCGACAAGCCCTTCGGTGTCGTGCGCGTCGGCGTGTCGACGAGCCTGCTTCGCCAGGAACTGGCGCGAGCCGCGCTGCACAGTCTGCTCTTGGCCATCGTCGCCCTCGGTGTCGTCCTCGTCGTTGCGCTCGGGACAGGGCATATGCTGCTCCGGTCGCTCAAGCGAATCGCGCGAAGGATGGAGCGGCTGGGCCGCCGCCAGGCCGGCGCCGTTGATTTGACGCGCGACGACGAGCTGGGCGCGCTCGCCGCCCGGGTCAACAAGCTGGGCGACCGGGTCAACGCCGATCAGATGAAGGGACTCCTCGACAGCCTCGAGGACGCGGTCGTCGTGCTGAACGCCCGGCGGCAGGTGGTGTTCTGCAACGAGCCGGCGGAAGCGCTGCTCGGCAAATGGATCGACTCGGCGTTCGCCGAGACGTCCGAGCCGCTCCAGGGGCAGGATCATCCCCTGGCGCCCTTCATCGCCGAGCTCTTCGAGAAGGGGATCGAGAGGCGGAACGCGCCGGTGAAGATGCCGTTCCCCGACGGGCAGGTGCGCGAGCTGGCGGTGTCGAGCTATCGCATTCCGGGCGACGACCGGGCAGGCGGCGCCGTTCTCGCCCTGAGAGATCTCGATCCCGTCCGGGCCGTCCAGTCGCTGGTGACCTACTCGCAGAAGCTCGCGGCGCTCGGTCGCCTCACCTCCGGCGTGACGCACGAGGTCAAGAACCCCCTCAACGCGATGCGTATTCACCTCGAGCTCTTGAAGGCGCGCCTCGGCAACACGAACCCAGCGGCGCGCGAAAACGTGGACGTGATCGCCCACGAGATCCAGCGGCTGGATCGGGTGGTCCAGGGGTTCCTCAAGTTCGTGCGGCCCGAGGAGGTGAATCTGGCGCCGGTCGACGTGGGCGCTCTGCTCGCCGAGGTGGCGCGGCTCATGACGCCCGACGCGGCGCGCACCGGGACGCGGATCGCGCTCGACGTGACGCCGGATCTCCCCACGGTGTCCGGCGACGCGGGACTCCTCCAGCAAGCGTGCACGAACTTGGTGACGAACGCGATCCAGGCGATGCCGAATGGCGGAGTCGTGACGCTCGGCGCCTGCCGTGGAAAGGACGGCGGGATCGAAGTCCGGGTGCGCGACGAGGGGGTAGGGATTGCGGCGGAGGATCTCGATCGGATCTTCCGGCTCTACTACACGACCAAGCCCCAGGGCTCGGGCATCGGGCTCTCGATGGTCTACCGCATCGTCCAGATGCACGACGGGCGGATCGACGTCGACTCGGAAGTCGGCCGGGGCACCATGATGACGATGACGCTTCCCGTGGCGTCCCTGCGATCGTCGCCATGATGCCGCGAGTGCTCCTGACCGCAACACTGATCGCCCTGTGCGGCTGCGGCGGCGTCGACAGCGACGTTCTTCTCAAGCGCCCGGCGGACCCGTCTCCACCCGCCGCATCCCGCGGGACGCCGACTCCTCAGCGGGCTCCCGCCGGCTCGGCCCAGCCGCCGCTTCGTCCGGAGCTGTCACCCGCAGAGGAGCAGCGGCTCGCCGACGGGGCACGGCAGGACATCGGCGACACGACCCGGCGCATCGCGGAGCTCGAGGCCCGCCCGCTCAAGCCGCCGCAGCAGGAGGCGCTCCAGAACGCCAAGAGCTTCCTCGATCAGGCGCAGGTGGCCCTGGGCCAACGCGATTACCAGCGGGCCGCGAATCTGGCGAGCAAGGCCCGCGCGCTTGCCGACGACCTGGCCACGTCGAAGTAACATCTACACGTAAATTCTACTCGTCCCGTGCCATCCCGTTCGTCGCGGATCGCAGCCCCCCACGATTTTTCAAGTATTTGGCTTTCTCGATCGCCGCGGCCGAATGCGGCACGCGGGTTGCTCGGAAAAGACCGATGTCTATGCGAATTCTCGTGGTCGGGCGCGACCTTCATGCGCGGGAGGGCCTGCGCTCGATCTTGTCCTCCGACGGCCACACGGTGGACGTGGCCCGGGACATCTGGGAAGGATTCGCGAGGGTCGCCGCGCAGGCGTTCGATCTCCTGCTGCTGGACGACGATGTTCGCTTCGACGGCCACGCGTCTCTTATCGTGGCCGACCTGCTGGCATTCGCGCGACTCCGGTACCCGGCCACGGCCGCGATCGTGATCTCGAGCTTCGTGGACGACGTCCCGCGCTACCGGCGCGAGGACGGTGTGCTCACGGTGTTCGAGAAGCCGGTCGAGGTTCGCCGGCTCCGGCTCGAGCTGGAGGCCCTGACGTACGGGCGGACGCCGGGACCGGCCTCGTGACGCGCGTCGTGTTTCTCGGCGCGCTCTTCCTTCTTAGCGTGGCCTCCAGCCTTGGCGTGGCCTCGAGCGCGCTCGCCGGCCCGGTAACCGACCAGCTCAAGGTCGGCATCGAGCGCGTCCTCAAGACCATCACCGACCCCGCGTTCCAGGGCCCGGGCAGGGCCGACGAGCGGCGCAGGGCGCTGCGCGAGATCACCGACCCGATGTTCGACTGGACCGAGATGGCCAAGCGCGCGCTCGGACGCCACTGGCATACGCGCACCGAGGCCGAGCGTCAGGAGTTCGTTCCCCTGTTCCACAACCTCCTCGCGCGCACGTACGTGACCCGAATCGAGCGCTACGACGGCGAGCAGATCACCTACACCGGCGAGTCGATCGACGGCGATCAGGCGATCGTGCGGACGAAGGTCCTGGACAAGACCAGCCGGGAGCTGCCGGTCGAGTACCGGATGGTCCGCGCGCCGAACGGCCGGTGGACCATCTACGACGTCCTCATCGAAGGGGTGAGCCTCGTCGCGAACTATCGATCCCAGTTCGACCAGATCATTCGCACCGCCTCCTACGAGCGGCTCGTCGCGAAGCTGAAGTCGCCGTCATCCTGACGGTCCTGCATCGTCGGCCGCCTCCTCGCCGACGCTGGTAGTCTTGACTCTCCCCTCACCGGCGGGTAGGCTCCGGTGCGGCTTTCACCCACCGAGGAGGCGGACGATGCGCTCGCGATTGTTTTCGCGCTTCACGGTCGTGCTGGGGGCCGTTCTTGCCGTGGCCCTCACGGTGTCGGCCGGCGCGGCGCCGTCGGCTCCGCCGATCCGGATCGGCGGTACGCTCGCGCTCACGGGGCCTCTCGCCGCGACCGCGCTCCTGCACAAGATCACGGCCGAGATCTACGTCGAGGAGCTGAACAAGAGCAACGGCCTGCTCGGCCGGCCCGTGGAGTGGGTACTGCTCGACGATCAGTCCAAGCCCGAGGTCACGCGGACGCTCTACGAGAAGCTCATCACCGTCGACAAGGTCGATCTGCTGATGGGGCCCTACGCGACGGGCGCGATCATCGCCGCGATGGGCGTGGCGCAGCGCTATCAGAAGCTGCTCATCCACCACAGCTTCGGCATGCCGCACCTGGCGAAGTACGAGATGCAGTTCCCGGCGGCGCCGTTCGGGCCCGAGCCCAGCAAGACGGTGCCCGCGGTCGTCTTCGACGCGGTGGCCGCGACCGCGAACCCGCCGAAGACCGTGGCGATCGTCACGAGCAAATTCCCCTCGGCCCAGTTCCAATCCTCGGGCGCGCGCGACGTCGCGACCCAGCGCGGGCTGAAAGTCCTCCTCTATCTCGAGTACGAGTTCGGTACCCGTGATTTCGGTCCGATCGCCGCCCGCATCAAGGACGCCCACGCGGACCTTCTCTGGGTCGGGGCACTTGGTCTCGACGGCAATTTGGTCCTGGAGGAGCTCAAGCGCCTCGACTATACGCCGCGACGTCATTTTCATCTCTTTCCGGCGCCCGGGCCGATGGCGCTGGCGCCGGAAGCGAAGCTCGCGCTCTCCGGCACGTTCTTCGAGGAGCATCCGCCGTTCACGAACAACCCGGCGGCGGCCCGGTTTGCCACGCTCTATCACGAGCGCGCGGCGAAGGCCGGCGTGCCCTACACGAACGTCGACACGCAAGCGGCCGGCTCCTATGCCGCATGGCAGATGCTCGAGGCCACGGTGACCGCCACCAAGAGCCTCGACGACAAGGTGCTCGCCCAGTGGCTCCGGAAGAACCAGGTCCCGACGATCGTTGGGCGGTTCCGCTTCGACGGGCCGAACAACTACGGCGACGATCTCTCGAAGGTGAAGCAGGTCCAGGAGGGCAAGTGGGTCGTCGTGTGGCCGAAGGAGTTCGCGGCTCCGGGCACCCGGCTCCTGCCCTAGCGGATGCGCGCCTAATTTAAGGAGAATCTCGATGGGGCAGTACGGCATCGGTCAGGGCATCAAGCGCATCGAGGACGTCCGACTCCTGCGCGGCGCGGGCCGCTACCTCGACGACGTGAACGTGCCGGGCCAGGCGCACGCGATCATCTTGCGCTCGCAGCACGCCCACGCCCGCCTGCGCGGCGTCGACACGAAGGCCGCGCTGAGCGCGCCAGGGGTGCTCGCCGTGTTCACGGGCGCCGACGTCCAGGGCCTGGGGACGATGACGATGACCCTCAAGCGCAAGCGGCCGGACGGTTCGCCGATGTTCGCCCGGCCCCATCACGGCCTCACGAAGGGCCGCGTGCGCTACGTGGGCGATCCGATCGCCCTCGTCGTCGCCGAGACGCGCGCCCAGGCCGAGGACGCGGCCGATCTGGTCCAGATCGACTACGAGCCCCTGCCCTCGGTGACCGCGACGGCGGAAGCGACCCGGCCCGGCGCCGCCCCCGTGTGGGACGAGTGCCCGGACAACATCTCGAACATCTTCGAGGCGGGCGATCGAGCCGCCACCGAAGCGGCCTTCGCCCGGGCCCATCGCGTCGTGCGCCGGCGATACGTCATCACGCGGGTTCACGCCCAGTTCATGGAGCCGCGGGGCTCACTCGGCGTCTACGATCCGAACGACGACCGGTATACGCTCTACGCCGACGTGCAGTATCCCCACCGGGTCCGGAACGCGCTGGCCAGCAGCATCTTCAAAGTCCCGGAGCACAACATTCGCGTGGTCGCCGGCGACGTCGGCGGCGCCTTCGGGACGAAGGGCTGGCAGTATCCGGAGCACAAGCTGGTCCTGTGGGCCGCCCGCAAGCTGTGCCGCCCCGTCAAGTGGACGTGTGAGCGGCGCGAGGCGATCCTGGCCGACGAGCATGCGCGCGATAACGTGAGCGACGCCGAGCTGGCTCTCGACGCCGACGGCCGCTTCCTAGGCATGCGCGTTCACACGCTCGCTAACGTCGGTGCTTACGTCTCGTCCGACCGGAATCTCCTGGCTACCTTCTCGAACGTGGTCACGCTGGTCGGCGTCTACGCGTTTCCGACCGCGTACGTGCACGTGACCTGCGTCATGACCAACACGAACTCGACGGCGCCGTACCGCGGCGCCGGACGTCCGGAGGCCACCTACGTCCTCGAGCGACTGATCGATGACGCCGCGCGAGAGCTCGGGCTCGATCCCCTGGAGCTTCGGCGGAAGAACCTCATCCCGGCCTCGGCGATGCCCTACAAGAACCCGCTGGGCGCCACCTACGACTGCGGCGACTTCGCGACGAGCATGGAGAAGGCGCTGAAGCTCGGCGACGTCGTCGGCTTCGCGCGGCGGCGCGACGAGGCGCGAGGGCGCGGCAAGCTGCGCGGCCTGGCCCTCGTCAATCCGATCGAGCAGGCGGCGGGACCCCAGCCGGAGTTCGCGGAGATCCGCTTCGCGCCGAGCGGCAGCGCCACGGTGCTGATGGGCTCGAAGAACCAGGGCCAGGGGCACGAGACGACCTTCAAGCAGATTCTCAACGAGCGCCTCGGCCTCGATCCGGCCGACGTGCTCTACGTCGACGGCGACACCGACCGGGTCGCCTACGGCATGGGCACGATGGGGTCGCGATCGACCGTGATTGGCGGGACTGCCCTCTGGATGGCCGCGGACAAGGTGATCACCAAGGGCAAGAAGATCGCGGCGCGCCTGCTGGAAGCGGCCGAGGCCGACGTGGTGTTCGCCGACGGCAAGTTCGGCGTCGTCGGGACGGACCGCGCCGTCGTGCTCAAGGACGTCGCGCGCGCGGCCTTCCAGCCGCAGCAGCTCCCGCCCGGCGTCGAGCCCGGCCTCTACGAGACCGGCACTTTCTCGCCGAAGCAGGCGACCTGGCCCAACGGCTGCCACGTGTGCGAGGTCGAGGTGGATCCGGACACCGGCGCCGTCGAGATCGTGAGCTACGTGATCGTCGACGACGTGGGGACGGTCATCAACCCCGTAACGCTCAAGGGACAGATCCACGGCGGCGTGGCGCAGGGTGTGGGCCAGGCGCTCATGGAGCAGGTCGTCTACGACCGGGAGTCGGGCCAGCTGTTGACCGCGTCGTTCATGGACTACGCCATCCCCCGGGGCGATGTATTCCCGGACATGCACATCGAGAGCAACCCGGTGCCCACGAAGCTCAACCCGCTGGGCGCCAAGGGCGCCGGCGAGGCGGGCACGGTCGGGGCGCTGCCGGCGGTGATGAATGCGGTCATCGACGCGCTCGCTCCCGTCGGCGTCAGGCAGCTCGACATGCCGGCGTCGGCCGATCGCGTGTGGCGCGCGATCCAGGACGCGAAAAAGAACTGACGAAGCCCAGGAGGAACGGTGTGCAGCTCGACGAAAAGTCCCTCGACCTGATCCTGTTGAAGGCGCGGACCCAGAACGGCTGGCTTCCGACGCCCGTCACCGACGACGAGCTGCGCTCGATCTACCAGATCATGCGCTCCGGACCGACGAGTGCGAACTCGTGCCCGGCGCGCATCCTGTTCGTCCGGACCCCGGAAGCCAAAGCGCGGCTCATCCCGGCACTCACCCCGGGCAACGTCGACAAGACGAAGGCGGCGCCGGTCACGGCCATCATCGGGTACGACACGCGCTTCTACGAGCTCTTGCCCAAGCTCTTCCCGCACCGGCCCGAGATGAAGAACCCCTACGAGGCCAACGCCAAGCTCGCCGAGACGGTGGCGTTCCGCAACGGCACGCTCCAGGGCGCCTACTTCATGATCGCCGCGCGCGCCGTGGGGCTCGACGTCGGCGGCATGTCGGGCTTCGACAACGCCAAGGTCGACGCCGAGTTCTTTCCCGACGGCCGCGTGAAGTCGAACTTCCTTTGCAACATCGGCCACGGCGATCCGTCGAAGGTGATGGCCAAGCTTCCGCGGCTCGAGTTCGAGGAGGCCTGCCAGCTCATCTAGAAGCTCTCCTCCTGCCAGCTGAGGACGCGCGCCTGCAGCGCGCGCAATCCTCGCGTCACGGCGAGCCCCAGCGCGCCGACCAGCGCGAACGCCGCGTACATCTCCGGCGTACTCAGCATCTGCCAGTGGCGGTAGACCAGGTGGCCGAGTCCCGACTTCGCCGCGATGAACTCCACCGCGACGAGGGCGATCAGCGCCAGTCCGAGACCGAGCCGGAGGCCCGTGAAGATCGCCGGGAGCGCGGCCGGGAGGATCACCTTCCAGAAGAGCCGCGCGCCGTGGGCGCCGTAGTTGCGTCCGACCTCAAGCAGACGCGGGTCCATGGTCCGCACGCCCCCGAGCGTGCTGATGACGATCTGGAAAAACGCCGAGGCGGCCCCGGTGAGGACGAAGGCCGGCTCGCCCACGCCCAGAATGATCAGGAGAAACGGCAGCAGCGCGATCTTCGGGACTGGGAAGACGAACGCGATGTAGGGCTCGATCGCGGCGCGGACGGGCCGTGCGATGCCCATCAGGAGTCCGAGGACCACCCCCGGGACGGCGGCGAGCGCGAAGGCGAGCCCGAGGCGCGTGAGGGTCACGAGTAGGGCGACGCCGAGATCACCGGCGGCAAGGCGATCGACGAGCACCCAGCCGATCGTCGTCGGCGCCGGGAAGTAACGCGGCGACACGAGCGCGAGCCTCGAGGCGATCTCCCAGAGAAGGAGCAGGACGGCGGGCAGCGCGACGCTCATGTCAGCGGTCCGCGGCGTCCTGGACCCACGGCAGGAGCCGCGTCTGGAGCGCGGCGAGTCCGTAGTAGAGGACCGCACCCACGATGGCGATGACGAAGAACGTCGCGTACATGTCCTCCACCTTGAGGATCTGCCACGAGAGCCAGAGGAGGGCGCCGAGCCCCCGGCTCGACGACACGATCTCGACCGCGACCACGACGATGAGCGCGAAGCCGAGGCCCAGGCGCAGGCCCGTGAAAATAGAAGGGAGCGATCCCGGCAGGAGCACCGCGGTGAAGAGCCGCCAGCCCCGGGCACCGTAGTGCAGCGCGGCCTCCACGACGACGCGGTCGATTTGCCGCACGCCGTGCGTGGTCGTGAAGGCGATCAGGAAGAAGGACGTCACGGCGGTCGTGACGATCAGCGCGATCTCGCCCGGCGGCACCAGGAAGCCGACGAGCGGCAGGAACAGGATGCTGGGGATCGGATAGATCACGGAGAAGACCGGATCGAGCCCCTCCCGCAGCCGACGCCAGAGCCCCATGGCGAGCCCGAGCCCCACGCCGAGCACCGCGGCTAGCGCGAACGCCCAGCCGATCCGGATCAGCGTCGTCGTCAGATGGCTCCAGAGCGTCCCGTCGGCGGCGAGCGCTCCGAGATGCACGGCGATCGTCGACGGGCGCGGGAAGAACGCCTCGCGCAGGACGCCCGTCGTGCTCGCCCATTCCCAGGCGGCAAGCAGGACCAGGGGTGAGCAGATCGCGATCGCGTTCTCGGCGAGCCAGCGGCCGAGCCTCCTCACGGGCCGCTCCGGTCTGCGGTCGGGCCGCGGTCTTCGGCCATGGCGCGGACGACTTCCTCGCGCAGCTGCGACCAGATCGTCTCCAACAGCGCCCCGTAGGCCGGCGCCGCGCGCACCTCGAGCCCGCGCGGGCGCCCGAGCTCGACCGGGTAGATCCGGCTCACGCGCCCGGGTCGCGCGGAGAGAAGCACGATCCGGTCGCCGAGCAGCAGGGCTTCCTCGAGCGAGTGCGTGACGTAAACCACGGTCTTGCCAAGCGTGGCCCAGATGCGGAGCAGTTCCTCCTGCATGATCGTCCGCGTCTGCGCGTCGAGCGCCGCCAACGGCTCGTCCATGAGCAATACCTCAGGGTCGCTGGCGAGGGCGCGGGCGATCCCCACGCGCTGCTTCATGCCGCCGGAGAGCTGGTGCGGATAGTGCGCGGCGAACCGGGTGAGGCCGACCATGGCCAGCATCTCCCGCGCGCGGGCGTCTCGCTCGGCGCGGCCGACGCCACGGTTCTCGAGGCCGAACGTCACGTTGTCGCGGACGGTGCGCCACGGCAGGAGCGCGTGCTCTTGAAACACCATCGCGGTCAGGGGCGAGCCCGGATGGTCGGCCTCGATGCGGACCTCGCCGGCACTCTGGCGGAGCAGCCCGGCGAGCACCCGCAGGAGCGTGGACTTTCCGCTGCCACTCGGCCCGACGATACACAGAAACTCGCCGGCATGAGCCTGGAGCGAGATCCGGTCGAGAGCCAGGACCGAGCGCCCGTGGCTCTCGAAGGTCACGCTGACGTCGTTGACGAGGACCTTGGGAAGGCGCGAGGACATTCGTGTGGGGGGCTGTGCGAGCGGTATACAGCCCCGCCGAGAGGTCGTCAAGCATCCTTGCCTTCTCCGGTGAACTGTGTTTAAAACGCTGGGCAATGCAGGTCGAGATCAGGCGCTGCGCGGTCTGAATGGATCTGCGCCGCGAGGCGGTACGCCTTCGCGACGAGCTCCAGAGCGCGTTGCACGTGCCGGCGCGGATCCGCTGGGGCGGCTTCGGGGAGTTGACGGTCACGGTGGACGGTCGGACGGTGTTCTCCAATCGCCTGGCCGGGCGCAAGCCGGAGCCCGGCGAGGTCGCGCAGCTCGTCCAGTCGGCGCGCTGATCGCGAAGCCCTCCCGCGAACGAATTCCCGAGCCGAGGAGGCTATCGATGAGATTGCTCGTCGCCGTGCTGCTGTCGCTAGCCGCGGCCGCGCCCGTGTCGTCTCAGACCAAGCCGACGGTGCGAGTCGGCTACATTCCCTCCGATTCGTTCGCGGCGCTCTACATCATGGCCGACCGGCATCTGCCGGCGGCCGGGATCGGCGTCGAGACCGTCAGGCTGGCCGGCGGGACCGAGATCCTTTCGCAGGTGGCGACCGGCCAGCTCCACGTCGGCGGCACGGGTATGGGCGCCGCCGGGTTCAACGCCGTCGCGTCGTCGTTGCCGGTCGAGTTCGTCGCCCCGCTCCACTCCGGCTACGTCGAGGACTACTTCACGGTTCGCAAGGCTTCCTGGGAGAAGGAGGTCAAGCGCATTGCTGATCTGAAGGGCAAACCGGTCGCGCTCAACGTGCGTGGCGCCGCCGTGGAATGGATGCTCGACCAGGCTCTCAGGAAGGACGGGCTAACCCTGCGAGATGTGCAGGTCAAGATCATGCCGTTTCCCGACATGGTGCCGGCGCTCGAGACAGGCGCGGTCGAGGCGGCTATCCTGACCGAGCCGTTTCCGACCCTGGCCGAGGAGCGCGGGGTGGCCCTGCGGCCCCTACCCCGGCCGGGGGGAGCGAAGGCCACGCCGATCACCGCCGTCTTCTGGAACAGGGAATGGGCCACCAAGGAGCCCGAGTTGGCTCACAAAGTGATGCTGGCCTATCTCAAGGCGGCCCGCGACCTCGCGCTGGACAACGGCTGGAAGCAGGAGCGCAACATCGATCTGATGGTCAAGTACACCGGCGCCAAGGCCGACGTCATTCGCCGCGCCCGCGCGCACGCGCTCGACCCGAACCTCGATATGGATCCCGCGGTCCTCGAGTCGATGCAGCGCCTGAGCGGGGAGATGGGGTTCCTGAAATACAAGGACCTGCTGCCGGTCTCGCGCCTCTTCAACTTCGCCTACCGCGACCGGGCGGTGGCGGAGCTCGGCAAGAAGTAGCGGGGGCGCTGGCCGTCCGCCTTCAGCGCCCGCGCAGCTTGGGGTCGAGGGCGTCGCGCAGCGAGTCGCCGAAGAGGTTGAAGCCGAACACCCCGAGGCTGATGGCGATGCCCGGGAACAGCGCGATCCACGGCGCCTTCTCGGCGTACGAGGGCGCCGAGCCCGAGAGCATCAGCCCCCACGACGGCGTCGGCTCGGCGGCGCCGAGCCCCAGGTAGGACAGCGCCGCCTCCGCCAGGATGGCGGCGCCGAGCTGCGCGGTCACCATGATGATGTACGGCGCCAAGACGTTCGGGATGATGTGCTGCAGGATGACCCGGGGCCGCGAGGCGCCGAGAGCCTGCACGGCCTCGACGTAAACGTTCTCCTTCACCGACATGGCGGCCGACCGGATCACGCGCGCGACGCGCGGGACGACCGGGATCGCGATGGCGATGACGACGTTCTGGACCGCCGGGCCCAGGATCGAGGCGATCGCGAGGGCCAGGATGAGCTGCGGGAACGCCAGCAGGATGTCCATCAGCCGCTCGAGCAGGAGATCGACCGTGCCGCCCCAGTAGGCGCTGATCACGCCCAGGAGCGCGCCCAGCGTGCAGCCGGTCAAGGACGCGATGAACCCCACGAACAGGGCGATGCGGGCGCCGAACATGATGCGGCTCAGCACGTCGCGGCCGAACTCGTCGGTGCCGAACCAGTGCTCGGCGCTCGGCCGAGCGAACTGCAGCCCGTAGTCGCCATGGTAGGGGTCGTACGGCGCCAGGACGTCCGCGAACGCGGCCAGGCCGAGCATGAGCAGGATGATGACCGCGCCGATCGCTCCGAGGGGCTTCGTCCGGACGAACTTCAATACCTCCTCGGCGACGGTGAGCCGCGGCGCCAGTTCGGCCGACGCCGTCGAGTGCGCGACCTCGAGATTCGTCGCCATGACTAGCGGTAGCGGATCCGCGGATCGAACCACGCATAGGTCAGGTCGACCAGCAGGTTCACCACCACGAAGCCGAAGGCGATCAGAAAGATCAGCGCCTGCACGACCGGGTAGTCGCGATGGGCGACCGCGTCCACCACAAACCGGCCCACGCCGTTGAGGGTGAAGACGGTCTCGGTGACGACCAGCCCGCCGATCAGGAACGCGAACTCGGTGCCGACGAGCGTGATCACCGGGAGCATCGAGTTCTTGAGGGCGTGCCGCACGACGACGGCCCGCTCGCGCAGCCCCTTCGCCCATGCGGTGCGGATGTAGTCCTCGCGTAGCACCTCGAGCATCGTGGACCGCGTCATGCGGGTAGTGACGGCCGCGTACCGGTAGCCCACCGTGACCACCGGCCAGATCATCATCTGGAAGTTGGCCCACGGATCGACCCACGGCGGCGTGAACTCGAGCGGCGGCCCCCAGCCGAAGAAGATTACCAGCATCAGGATGCAGAGGATCCCCACCCAGAACGACGGGATGGCCAGGCCCCCGATGCTGACGACGCGCACGAGGTAGTCGACCCAGGTGTCCTGCCGGATGGCCGCGAGCATCCCGAACGGGATCGCGATGATCACCGAGACCGCCGTTGCGGCGAGCGCGAGCTCGAGGGAGAGCGGCAGGCGGATGAGCAATTCCTCCATGACCGGCCGGCCGGTCCAGAGCGAGGTACCGAAGTCGAAGCGGAGGACCCCCCAGAGCCACGTGCCGAACTGCACCCAGAGCGGTTGGTCCAGGCCGAGCCGCTGGCGCATGGCCGCGAGCTGCTTGGGATCGATGTGGCCGCCGGCGTCGCCGCCGAAGATCAAGAGCGCAACGTCACCCGGAATGACGCGCATGATCACGAAGACCAGCGCGGCGGCCCCGAGCAACGTCGGGATGATCAGGAGCAGCCGCTTCGCGATGTAGGTATGCACGCCCGCCTCCGCCTCAGTCCTCGGACAGCCAGACGTCCTGGAGCTTCTGGTTCGAGTAGTGGTTGGGCGGCGCCACGTAGTTCTTCACCTTGGTCCAGTGCACGACGTTGCGCGTCCACCAGAGACCCGGCATGTAGTAGACGTTCTCCAGCACGACCTTCTGGAGCTGCTGCACGAGCCGGCGCCGCTCGACGTGGTCGAGCGCGCGTGACTGGCGCGAGAACAGATCATCGATCGCGGGGCTGCTGAAGCGGCCCCAGTTCTCCGGGTCGCCCGTCGTGTAGCGCCGGAGAAACACGTCGGGATCGTCGCTGTATTCCACAGTAGGCGCGATGATCAGCTCGAAGCTGCCGGTGTCTCGGCCATCGGCGAACCAGGCGGCGGTCTCGAGCGGCCGGTGATCGGCCTCGATGCCGATCTTGCGCCACTCCTGGATCGCGAAGACGGCCAGGTCCTGGTACGGCAACTTTACGTTACGGTTCTTCAGGACGACCTTAAAGCCGTTGGGAAAACCGGCCTCGGCCAGGAGCTTCCGCGCTTCGGTCCGGTTCTGCTCCATGTCCCGCCCGAATCCGGGAAGCTTCTGCAGCTCGGCGTCGGGCAACCCCCATTCCGTGCCCGGGCGCAGCAATGCGCCGACGTCGCGCAGCCCGGTCAGCGTGAACAGCACCTTGCCCCCGGTGTAGCGATCGAGGCCGAGCGTGAGAGCCTTCCGGACGCGCGGGTCGGTGAACGGCTTGACCGTGTTGTTGATGGCGATCCCGAACTGGCCGGTCATGGGCGTCTGCTGGACGGCCACCTTGTCGCCGAGCTGTTTCTTGATCGCCTCGACCTCGGCGTTGGGCAGGTCGCGAAACTCGATGTAGGCGCGCCCGGACCGGATGGCCGCCGCGCGCACGGAGGTCTCCGGGCTGATGAAGAACTTGTAGCCGTTCAGGTAGGGCCGGTCCTTCACGAAGTAATCGGGATTGCGCTCGCCCTCGAACGTCGCGCCGCGGGTGTAGTTCTTGAACTTGAAGGGCCCGGAGCCGACCACGTTCAACTTGAAGTAGTTGGCGTCCTTGTCCAGGTACTTCTTCGGATAGATAACGTTCCACGGAGACGCCAGGTTCTCCAGCAAAGAGGCCGAGGGGAACTTGAGCTTGAACACGACGGTCGAGGCGTCCGGGGCCTCCACGCCGGTGACTGCCACGTACGCGTTCTTCCGGACGCTCCTGACTGCCTCGGGCGGCGTGATGATCTTGTCGTAGGTGGCCTTGACGTCGGCGGCCGTCAGCGGCGAGCCGTCGTGGAAGCGGATGCCTGGACGGACCTTGAACGTGTACGTCAGCCCGTCCGGCGAGATTTTCCACTCCGAGGCGACGTCACCGATGATCTTCGGGTATGCATAAGGATCGGTCTGCAAGAGCGTGCTGTAGAGCGGCGCCACGAGCTGCATCGTGGCGAACGTGCTCTCTTGATGTGGATCGAGGCTCGGCGGGTCGGCGCCGATGACTGCCAGCAGTATCCCGCCGTGGCGCGGCGTGTCCGCGGCCCGCACGGCCGCGGGGGCCGCCAGCGCGACCATGAGCACCCCGACGATGAACAGCGTTCGGCTATAGCTATATCGGAATCCAACGGCCATCTATATCCCCTTTTTGCGAGTGCGCGAGAGAGCGAGGCGACACTGATTTAGCGGCGCACGCTATCAGGGGTGACGGTCCTTGTCAACACGCGCTTCCTGTCAATCCTCCGCCAGCCACACGTCCTGCAGCTTCTGGTTCGAGTAGTGATTGGGCGGTGCCACGTAGTTCTTCACCTTCGCCCAGTGCACGACGCTACGGGCCCACCACAGGCCGGGGATGTGATACGCGTTCTCGAGGACGATCTTCTCGATCTCGTTGACCAGCTTCTTGCGCTCGGCCGGATCGAGCGCGCGCGCCTGGCGGGAGAAGAGATCGTCGATGCGCGGGTCGCTGAAGCGGCCCCAGTTATTAGTGTCTCCGCTCGTGTAGCGCTCGAGGAACAGGTCGGGATCGTCCGCATAGTTGAACACGCCGTTGACGATCACTTCGAAGCTACCGGTGTCCCGCCCGTCGGCGAACCAGGCGGCGGTCTCGAGCGGCCTGTGCTCCGCCTCGACACCGATCTTGCGCCACTCCTGGACCACGAAGGTGCCGAAGTCGATATACGGGACCCTTACGTTGCGATTCTTGAGAACCACCTTGAACCCATTGGGGAAGCCTGCTTCGGCCAGAAGGCGCCGGGCCTCCGCCCGATTCTTCTCCATGTCCTTTCCGAATCCCGGCAGTCGCAGGAGATCGGATTCCGCCATCGCCCACTCCGTCCCCGGTCGCATCAGGGCGCCGACGTCTTTCAGGCTCGCGATCGGGTAGAGCACGCGGCTCGCCGTGTAGCGATCGAGGCCGAGCGTGAGGGCCTTGCGAACGCGCACGTCGGTGAAGGGCTTCGTGGTCTGGTTCATCGCGATGCCGAACAGGCCCGTGGCCGGGGTGTCCTGGACCACGACCTTGTCGCCGAGCTGCTTCTTGATCGCCTCCACCTCCGCCTGGGGCATCGTGCGGAACTCGATCCACGCCCGGCCTGAGCGGAGCGCCGCCGCCCGCACCGAGGTCTCGGTGCTGATGAAGAATTTGTAGCCGTCGAGATAGGGGCGGTCTTTCACGAAGTAGTCGGGGTTACGCTCCCCCTCGAACGTGGACCCGCGGGTGTAGCTCTTGAACTTGAAAGGCCCAGAGCCGACGACGTTCGACTTGAAGTAGTTCGGGTCCTTGTCCAGGTACTTCTTCGGATAGATGACGTTCCAGGGAGAGGCCAGGTTGCCGAGGAGCGAGGCCGAAGCATGTTTGAGCTTGAACACCACTGTGCTCGCATCCGGCGCCTCGACGCCCGCGATCGCTGCGTACGCGTTCTTCCTGATGCTGCGTACGCCCTCCGGCGGGAACACGATCTTGTCGTAGGTGGCCTTGACGTCGGCGGCCGTCAGCGGCGAGCCGTCGTGGAAGCGGATGCCCGGGCGGATCTTGAACGTGTACGTGAGCCCGTCGGACGAGATCTTCCACTCGCTGGCCGCGTCGCCGATGACCTTCGGGTAGCTGTACGGATCGATCTGGATGAGCGTGCTGTAGAGCGGCGCCACCATCTGCATGGTGGCGAACGTTTGCTCCTGATGCGGATCGAGGCTCGGCGCGTCGGCGGCGATGGCGGCCAGCAGCACCCCGCCGCGCCGCGGTGTCTCCGTCGTCTGCGCGGCCGCCGGTGTCTGGACGATCAGGATTCCGATGAAGAGGGTGAGCGCGAGTCGCATGTCAGTCCTCCGAGAGCCAGACGTCCTGGAGCTTTTGATTTGTGAAGTGGCTCGGCGGAGCCACCCAGTTTTTCACCTTGGTCCAGTGCACGACATTGCGCGACCACCACAGACCGGGGATGTGGTAGGCCTTCTCCAGCAGGATCTTCTGCATGTCGATGACCAGCTTGCGGCGCTCGACCGGGTCGAGCGTTCGCGCCTGTCGCGAGTACAGATCGTCGACCGTGGGGTCGGAGAAGCGGGCCCAGTTCTGCGAGGAGCCGGTGATGAACGGCGCCAGCAACGCGTCAGGATCGTCGACGACGTGACCGATCGGAGTGACGACCACCTCGAAGTTCCCCTGATCACGCCCGTCGGCGTACCAGGCTGCCGTCTCGAGCGGCCGATGCTCGGCCTCGACCCCGATCTTGCGCCACTCCTGGATCACGTAGACCGCCCAGTCCTGGTACGGCAACTTGACGTTGCGGTTTTTCAGGACGACCTTGAAGCCGTTTGGATAGCCCGCCTCGGCCAGCAGCCGCCTGGCCTCGGCGCGATTCTTCTCGGCGTCCCGTCCGAATCCCGCGAACTTTTCGAGCTCGGCGGGCACCATCGCCCACTCGGTGCCGGGCCGGGTGAAGGCTCCGACGTCGCGCAGGCCGGTGAGCCCCTGGAGGACCTTGCTCGCCGTGTGCCGATCGATCGCGAGGTTGAGAGCCTTCCTCACGCGAATGTCGGTGAACGGCTTCACGGTGTTGTTCATGGAAATGTCGAAGTGGATGACGAAGGGCGTCTGTTGAAGCGTGACTTTGTCACCTAGGTGCTTCCGGATGGCGTCCACCTCGGACATGGGCAGATCGCGGAACTCGATGTAGGCGCGGCCGGAGCGGATCGCGGCGGCGCGCACGGATGTCTCGGTGCTGATGAAGAACTTGTAGCCGTTCAGGTACGGCCGGTCCTTGACGAAGTAGTCGGGGTTGCGCTCGCCCTCGAACGTCGAGCCGCGGGTGTAGTTCTTGAGCTTGAAGGGCCCGGAGCCCATGACGTTGTTCTTGAAGTAGTTCGGATCCTTGTCGAGATACTTCTTCGGAAAGATGACGTTCATTGGATGGGCGAGGTTCGTGAAGAGCGAGGCGGAGGGGAATTTGAGCTTGAACACCACCGTGCTCGGGTCCGGGGCCTCCACGCTCGCCACCGCCGAGTAGTGCTCCTTGCGGATGCTGCGGACTGCTTCAGGCGGAAAGATGATCTTGTCGAAGCTGGCCTTGACGTCGGCGGCCGTCAGCGGCGAGCCGTCGTGGAACCGGATGCCCGAACGGATCTTGAAGGTGTACGTGAGACCATCGGGGGAGATCTTCCATTCGCTGGCTACGTCGCCTATGACGTTCGGGTAGTTGTAGGGATCGATTTGCAGCAGCGTGCTGTAGAGCGGAGCGACCGGCTGAATGGTGGCGAACGTCTGCTCCTGATGCGGGTCGAGGCTCGGCGCGTCGGCGCCGATGGCCGCCAGAAGAACGCCGCCCCGGCGTGGAGTCTCCGGGGACTGCGCCCAGACGGATGGAGCTGCCAGCAGAGAACCGATCGCGAGCGCCACGAGCGTGACGAGCGTCATCGGACACCTCCCGAATGACGATCCGGCCGTCAGTGCTGCCCTGGAGCTTCCCGGCACGATTCGCCGGGGCTCACCACCGCTTCTCAGGGACCCGGGATCAGGAGGAGGTGCTACGGGACTCCTACGCGCGGAGGATCCGATGAAACGCGTACGACGTCAAGAGGCCGGCCCGTGTAGCCATTACACGGGCCGGCGAAACTACCAGGGAAGAACTACACCGGTCCGATGTCATCGCATCGGCATTCGGCGTCCGGTCGCCACGTGAATGACGAGAAAGATCAGGGCAATCACGAAGAGCACCCATGAGATCTGCCCAGCGACCGCCGCAATTCCGAACAATCCGAGGGCTCCCGCCACCAGCCCGACGATCAAAAAGACCAGCGCGTAGTAAAGCATCGCCATCTCCTTCGTTCGAGGTCTGTCGCTCGACACGGCTGATCCACGCCGTGCCAACGCTATCGTGCATCGCGCGTGCCGTGTCGGATCTGTCTCTGGCATGAATCTTCCACCGCACGATTCGGGCGAAGAATCGGGAAAGGAGAAGACATGTATCAGTCGAAATCGTTCGATCACCTCAAGGGACTCTCCGGCATCTCCGATGGACAGCTCGCGGAGCACCTCGAGCTCTACGCCGGCTACGTGAAGCAGGTGAACGGGCTCACGAAGGAGCTGGCGGAGATGCAGAACGAGAAGCACGAGTCCGGGAAGGACTTCGGTCTCGCCGAAGGGACTCGGCGGCTCGCGTACGAGTACGACGGGATGGTGCTGCACGAGCAGTACTTCGGGAATCTCAAACCGGGCGGCGCGCCGCGGCCGTCGGAGCGTCAGCCTTGCGGCCGCGGCCTCGTGCAGGCGTACGGCTCGATCGAGCGCTGGCAGGAGAACTTCAAGACGCTGGGCGGCATGCGCGGCGTGGGCTGGGTCATCCTGTTCCAGGATCCCCTGACCGGCGGGCTGACCAACTACTGGGTGAGCCTGCATCAGGATGGGATTCCGGCGCGCTGCAGGCCGCTCCTGGTGATGGACGTGTGGGAGCACGCCTTCATGCGGGACTACCGTGCCTCGGAACGGCTCCGTTACGTCGACGCGTTCTTTACGAACATCGACTGGACGACCGTCGAGCGGAGATTCAACGAGGAGCAGGCCCTGCGATCGTCTTCCGCCGCCTGACGGTGGAGGCCGGTGGAGGGGCCGTCCCCTCCACCGCCCGACCTACGCTTGCATCTCGAGGATGTACACCCCGCCGATGAGACGATCGACCGCGTACACGAGGCCCCGCTCGTCGACGAGCACGTCATTGATCTGCGTCGCGCCGGCCTTCGAGCCGCGCGGCGCCTCCGGCACGTAGTAAGCGACTTCTTCCGGGCGGAACGGGTTCGAGACGTCGTACGCGCGCACGCCGCCGTTGAAGAAGGTGCCAAAAATGATCTTTTCGTTGACCATGTTGCTCGAGACCGGACGGTTCTCGTGGAGGTTGTGCGCGCCGTAGCGCCCGCCCCGTCCCTTGAACTCGTCGACCGGCGGGATCGGGAAGGTCGAGAGCGGAACCGGATTGGTCTCGTCCTGGACGTCGACGACCCACACGAGCTTCGGCCAGTCCTGGCCGGCTACGGCGGTGGCTTCGTCGGAGACAATCATGATCTTCTGATCGAAGAGCGGCAGGAGCGTGTGGGTGAAGCCGGGATACGGCGGATGGTAGTCCCACCGGCTCAGCATCTTCGGCCGCGCCATGTCGGAGATGTCGAGGATGACCGCGCCGCCGTCGATGTAGCCGATCCAGGCGCGATCGGGTCTGCGCGGATAGACGTTCGTGTTGTGGGCGCGGAACCCGGCGTCGAACTTCGGGTGACGCGCCAGCGCCGGCTCCTGATCGCCGTCGCGCGTCCCGGGCAGCCACCAGCGGCCCACCTCGACCGGCTTGGTGGGCTGGCGCACATCGATGATGCGGTAGAACTGGTCGTCCTTCGGGTTGCGCGGTTTGAAGTCGGGCGCGCCGCTCGCCAGGTGGAGATAGGCGCCGTCGACGAACCAGAGATGGTGCACGCCCCTCGAGTGCGGCCCGGAGGCGTCGAAGAACGCGACCGACTTGGGCTTGCCCGGATCGGAGACGTCGAAGAACTCGACGCCCGCCGGTTTCATGCCGACGCGGGCCGTCTGGTACGGGACCACCAGCAGGTCGCCCACGAGATCGAGGTTGTTGGACCGCATGTCGCCATGGGGCAGATCGGTCTGCACGATGACGGAGGGCTTCCGCGGGTCGGACACGTCGATGCCGGTGAAGCTCTTGGGCGCCGATTCGTGGCCCTGCCACAGGACGCGGCGCCCGTCGCGCGCGAGCTGGATGGCCATGCCTTCGCCGCAGTTGCCGAAGCCGCCCATATCCGTGTGCCCCAGCAGCCGCATGTTCTTTGCCGACGCGCCGTTCTGTGCCATGGTGTTCTCCCGGCCGGGAATCGTAGCACCTCCGGCCCGCGGGTTGACAAGTTTCGGACGGGCTCCTAGAGTCCGCCCGGACTGATAGACCATGTCGCTCGGGAGGTCGCTTCGCCGCGATGAGGTGCAAACGCTAGCTCGTGTATAGAGTAGGCGCCGCGGCCGCGCTGCGGCGCGCCGTCGCCTCGCTGGCCGGCGCGGCCGCCCCGTTCATCACGGTGGCCGTGCTCTGGCAAGCGTTCGCTATGTACGGCCCGTTTCCGCCGCGGCTCTTCCCCGCCGTCGACAAGATCGTCACGACCTTCGTACGCCTGACCTTCACCGGCATCCTGCCGACCCACGCCCTCGCGACCCTCGCGCGACTCGGCATCGCCTTCGCGCTCGGCGCCGTGGCGGGTGTGCTGGTGGGCATGCTGATGGGGCGCTCGCGCTGGGCCGAGCGCCTGCTCCTGCCGATCGTCAGCGTCGGCAACCCGATTCCCGGCCTCGCCTACGCGCCGCTCTTCGTGATCTGGTTCGGCCTCGGGAACCTCCCGGCCGTGCTCCTCGTCGCGTTCGCCGCGACGTTTCCGATCGCCGTGAACACGTGGTCGGGTGTGCGGGCCGTCAAGGAGATCTGGATCCGCGCGGCCGAGTCGATGGGCGCGCAGGAGCGGCAGCTCTTCCGCTCCGTCGTGCTGCCGGCCGCGCTCCCCTACGTGCTCACCGGGCTCCGGCTCGGCCTCGCACGCGCCTGGCGCGTGCTGGTGGCGGTGGAGATGCTGACCGCGGTCGGCTTCGGTCTCGGCTGGCTCATCTTCGGCGCGCGTGAGTTCCTGAACACCGACGTGATGTTGGCGGGCCTCGCCATGATCGGTATCGTGGGGCTGGCGCTCGAGAAGCTCGTGTTCGAGCGGTTGGAGCGGTACACGGTTGTGCGCTGGGGCATGATGGCGCGATGAGCCCGCTGGGCATTGTCCTCTCGTTCGGTCTCAGCGCCATCGCGTGGGAGATCTTCGCCCGCAGCGGCATGCTGCCGGCGGCCATCACTCCGTCGGTTTTCGCGATCGGCTCCGCCATTGGCCGGATGGTGCTCAACGGCACGCTGTTCGTGCACATCGGCTACACGATGTTCCGGATCGTCGTCGGCCTGGCGCTGGCGATGGCGGTCGGCGTGCCCATCGGCATGCTCATGGGCCGCTTCCGGCGGGCCGAGTCGTTCACGCTGCCGCTCGTGAGCGTGTTGAGCCCCATCCCGTCGCTCGCCTGGGTGCCGCTCTTCATCCTCTGGTTCGGCCTGGGCAACGCGGCGAGCATCGCGCTGGTGTTCTACGCGGCGACCTTTCCGGTCATTCTCAACACCTGGACCGGCGTGAAGTCGGTGAATCGCATCTGGGTGCGGTCGGCCGAGTCGATGGGCGCCGGCAACCGCGCCGTGTTCCGGCAGGTGGTGCTGCCGGGCTCGCTGGCGTTCATCATCGCGGGGCTTCGCCAGGCCTTCGCCCGCGCCTGGATCGCGGTCGTCGGCGGCGAGATGATCGCGGCCACCAGCTGGGGGCTCGGCTGGGTCATCTTCGACTCCAAGGAGTACCTCAACACCGACGTGATGCTCGGGAGCCTCCTCGTCATCGGCGGGCTCGGTCTCGTCATCGAGCGGCTCGTCTTCCAGATGCTCGAGCACCGCACGGTCGGTCGCTGGGGCATGGTGAAAACGGTCCGGACCTGAGCCGATGGCCCACATCGAGCTCGCCCGCGTCAGCTACGCCTACGCCGGCAACAACGGCGCGGTGGCGGCCCTCAGCGAGGTGAGTTTCGACGTCGCCGCCTCGGAATTCGTCTGCATCGTGGGCCGCAGCGGCTGCGGCAAGACGACGCTCCTGAACATCGTGGCCGGCTTTCTCAAGCCGACGGACGGCGAGATCCGCATCGGGGGCCAGGTCGTGCATGGGCGCGGCGGCGATCGCGGGGTCGTCTTCCAGGACTTCGCGCAGCTCTTCCCCTGGCGCACCGCGCAGCGCAACGTGGAGTTCGGACTTCAAGTACGCGGCATGCCGGCGGCCGAGCGCGCGGACACCGCGCGCCGCTTCCTGAAGCTGGTCGACCTCGAGCGCTTCGCCGGCGCCTACCCGCACGAGCTGTCGGGCGGCATGCAGCAGCGCGTGGCGATCGCCCGCGCCCTCGCCTACAACCCGTCGGTTCTGCTCATGGACGAGCCGTTCGCCGCGCTCGACGCGCTGACTCGCGACGAGATGCAGCGCTTCCTCGTCGGCGTGTGGGAGGAGACGCGCAAGACCGTCCTCTATGTCACCCACAACGTCGCCGAGGCGGTCTACCTGGCCGACCGGATCATCGTGCTCTCACCGCATCCGGGCACCGTGCGCGCCCAGACGTGCATCACGCTGCCCAGGCCGCGCGATCCGCTGAGCGTCGCCTTCCTCGACTTCCAGAAGACGATCGTCGCCCAGCTCGGTCAGGGGCGCTGAGCGCGGCCCCTACTTGATCGCCTGCGGGTTGATCGGCGAGCCCGTCCCGCGCGTGATCACCAGGGGCGGGGCGCAGAAGAAGAACTCGTAGACGCGATCGGCGGCGCAGTCCTCTGCCAATTCTTTCAAATAGAAGATCTCGCCGTGCACGATCCCGATCGCCGGGATCGTCACCCAGTGCCAGGGCTGGAAGACATCCGGGCCGCTCGCGTTGGGCCTGACCTCGATGCCCCAGGTATCGCTGCAGATTCCGGCGATCTGCTTGCTGTGGATCCAGTCGAGCGTCTCGAACGCCAGGCCCGGCGCGTCGCCGCCGGCGTAGCCGCCCCAGTCGTTGCGGGCCAGCCGGTCCTCCATCTGACCGGTGCGGACGATCACGAAGTCGGCGCGCCGCACGGTGACGCCCTGTGCCCGCGCGGTGCCGTCGAGGTCGGCGACGGTGATGCCGTAGCCGTCGGCCAGGAACGGGACGCCCTTCCAGCGCGCCACGTCGAGCAGCACGCCGCGGCCGACCATCTTGTCGGCGAACTTCTCGATGCCATTCTTGTGGGCGCCCCGGCTGTCGACGAGCGTGGCGGGGTAGCCGTTCCACATCTTGTCGACGAGGAACACGTGGGCCAGCGCGTCCCACTGGGTCGCGGCCTGGGTGGGCAGATTGATCGCGTCGTCTGCGTAGCGGAGGCCGGGAGTGACGTCGTGCTTGCCGGCCACCGCGTCGGTGCCGGTTGCCAGCATCTGGTGCATGGGATTCCAGCGTCCGCCGAAAATGCCGCGCTGCGGCCCGTGCTCGTCGAGGCTCAGGCCGAGCCTGAACACCTTCCCCTTCCGGACGAGCCTCGCCGCGCTCACGATGTCCTCGGGCGTCACGTAGTTGAGAACGCCCAGCTCGTCGTCCGGCCCCCACTTGCCCCAGTTCTTGAGCTCCTCCGCCTTCTTCAGCACGTCCTCGCGCGTCAGCTTCGCCATGACTGGTCTCCCTCCGTGCGGGCCTCTCGAGCCCCTGACTCTGCCACGAATGTCGTGGGCGGAACAGGGCTCTTGCTACCATGACGGCGCCGCGTGACGGAGAGCCACGCGCCGGGGAGGCCTCACGATGAATCTGCGCCCGTTCAACCTTGGCTTCTCAGCGCTCGCCGCCTTGGCGCTGGTGCTGGCGGCGGCTGGCTCCGTGTTTTCGCAGCGCGGCCCGATCAAGATCGGCCTGCTGGTTCCTCTCACCGGTCCCCTGTCGGCGAACGGCAAGGAGATGGCCAACGGCATCACGCTCTACCTGGAGGAGCAGAACCACCAGCTCGCCGGCCGCGAAGCCAAGCTGATCGTCGAGGACACGGAAGGCAAGCCGCCCATCGCGCTGAACAAGGCGCGGGCGCTCGCCGAGAGCCACGGCGTCCACGTGCTCGTCGGCCCGCTGGCGACGGCCGAGGCGTACGCGCTCGTGTCCTACATCGAGCGCCAGAAGATCCCGACCCTGTCCCCGACCGTCGCCGGCGAAGACCTCACGCAGCGGCGCCGAAGCCCGTACGTCGTCCGCACCGGATGGTCGGCCGGCCAGCCCGGGCATCCGTTCGGCAAGTACGCCCACGAGACGATGAAGTACAAGAAGATCGCGATGATCGGTCAGGACTGGGCGTTCGGCCACGAGAGCTGCGGCGCGTTCCAGCGGACCTTCGAAGAAGCGGGTGGCCAGGTCGTGCAGAAGCTCTGGCCGCCGTTCGGGACGACTGACTTCGCGCCCTACATCACCGGGCTCAAGCGCGACGTGGACGCGATCTACTTCGCCGGCGCCGGCAACGACGCGCTCCGCTTCGCCCGCCAGTACCAGGACGCCGGGCTCAAGGGCAAGATTCCTCTGATCGGCAGCGGCAACTTCACCGACGAGCACATCTTGCGGAGCATGGGCGATGAGGCGCTCGGCATCGTAACCGCGCTTCATTATTCGGCGGCGCTCCAGACGCCCGCCAACCGGCGCTTCGTGAAGGCCTACGAGGCCAAGCACCAGCAGGTGCCGTCCTACTACGCGGAGGGTACCTACGTCGCGGGCAGCGTGCTGCGCGCAGCGGTCGAGGCAATCGGCGGCGACGCCGAGGACGGCGCCAAGTTTCTGGCGGCGCTGCGCCGTGTGAACATCACCGACGCACCCCGCGGGCCCGTGAGCTTCGACGACTACGGCCACCCGATCGAGAACATCTACGTGCGTCGTGTCGAGCGTGTGGACGGCAAGCTGCAGAACACCGTCATCCACACCTTCACCGGCGTGTCGCAGTTCGGCCCGTACCGGGCCGAGGACTTCTTGAAGAACCCGGTCTACTCGCGCGACTGGCCGCCCTGCAAGGCCTGCTAGGGGGGGCGCGCCTACGTCCGGCCGACGGGCTCCTGGCGCGCTGCGCGCTCGCCGCTGATGTCAGCGTCGTAGCCCGGCCGCACCCGCGCGTCGATCACGCACACCTCGCCCTCCCGGGCGAGCTGCACGCCGTGGGCGATGGCGCCCGAGAGCTTCGCCGCGTCGGTGACCGGGCCGATGCCCTTCGCACCCTGAGCCACCGCGAGCAGCGCAAGGTCGATGTCCGGCTCGTTGATCCGCTGGCCGATCCACTTGTTCTCGACCGGCCGGCCGCGCATGCGCGCGACACGCTCCTGGTGCGCCTCGTCGTTGTAGAACGACCGGTTGTTGCACACGACGAGCAGACAGGGCAGGCCGTAATGCGTCGCGGTCCACAGAGCCGTGAGGCCCATCAGGTAGTCGCCGTCGCCGACGAGCCCGATGACGACGCGGCCCGAGCCCTTGAGCGCCAGCGCGGCGCCGACGGTGATGCCCGGTCCGGCGCCGACCCCCCCGCCGCCGTTGCCGCCGATGTAGTCGAGTGGGTGCGCGAAATGGCGGCCGTTGCCCGGCCAGCCGAGCGGCAGTCCGGTGAGGCAAACATCGACGCCGGCGGTCGCCTCGTTCAGCGACGCTGCGACGGAGCGGAGCGTCAGCACGTCACCGGTGCCTCGAACGGGCTCGTCGGCGGGCGCGGCCGGCGGCGTGTAGCTCCGAGCCCGGCACGCCTCGAGGAGCCGCGGCACCGCGACGTCCGGGTCGACCAGGAGCTGCACGTCGACCGGCGCCATGCCGAAGTAGTCCATGCTGAAGCCGCGGTGCACGTGCACATCGCACGAGGCCGAGATGATCTTCGCCGTGACCGGCCGGTCGGTATACACCTGCTTGAGCGTGCCGGCCAGATCGACCCAGTCGAGCGCCAGCACCACGTCGGCCTCGCGCACCGCGCCCGTCGCCGCCTCGGAGAGGAAGGTGCCAGGCGGTCCGACGAAGAGCGGATGCCGCGTCGGAAAGTTCGCACCTACCTTGAGGTCGGTGACCGCACGGGCACCGAGCTTCTCGGCGAGCGCCACCCGGGCGCGCCAGCTCTCCATCGTGCGCTGGCTGCGCCCGATCATGATGACGGGCGACGCCGCGCCCGACAGGAGCGCCGCGGCCCGGGCTATCGCTTCCGGCGCCGGCTGCGGTGCCTCGGGGGCGCGGAACCGCGACGGATCGGGAAGCGGCGGGAGGTCGCCGAGCTTCGCCTCTTGCAGGGCCGCGTCCAGGTTCACGTAGGTCGGAGCGCACGGCGCCGTCGTCGCCATCTGCGTGGCCCGCAGGAGGGCGTCGTACGCCGCCTGAACGGATCCAGGCTGGTTGTCCCATTTCGTATAGCCGCGGACGAGCGCGCCCTGGTCGGACGCGGTGTGGATCCAGTCGATCCACGGACGGCGCTTTGCCGAATCCCACGGGCCGGTCGCGCCGAGGATCAGCATCGGCACCCGGTCGCACCACGCGTTGAAGATACCCATGCTGCCGTTGAGCAGGCCGACGTTCGAGTGCAGGATGGCGCCCATCATGCGCCCGCTCGCCTTGGCGTAGCCGTGGGCGATGGACACCGCGCCCTGCTCGTGCAGGCACAGGATCATCTGCGGGCGCTGGTTACCGATGTGATTGACCAGGCTGTCATGGAGCCCGCGGAAGCTCGCCCCGGGCACCAGCGCGACCCACGGCACCTCGAGCGCCTGCAGCATGCGCGCGATCGCGTCGCTCGACCAGAGCTCATCACGGGATGCCGAGGGCAGCGGAGTCTCGGGAGTGATCGTTGGCTTCATGGCTCGATGTCCGCCTTTCCCGGCGCCGGACGCGGCGCCGCCGCGAGCGCCGCCAGCGTACTCCGGACGAGCGTCGGGCCGCAAGGTCGCGGTCTCCATGCTATAGTCGCGCAACTCATCGGCGGGAGGCGACGCCTTGGCCTACAAAGACCTCCGCGACTATCTGGCCGCTCTGGAGATCCGCGGCAAGCTCCACCACGTGAAGAAGGAAGTCGATCCGGACTGGGAGGTGGCCGCCGTCATCCGGCGTGTCTTCCAGAGGATCCCGCCGCCCCGCCGGCCCGCCGTCATGTTCGAGCGCATCAAGGGCCACCAGATGCCGCTGGTGGCCGGTATCCTCGGCGCGTCACCCGAGGTATATGCGCTGGCCCTCGAGACCAGCGTCGACCAGATTGCCGACAAGTGGGCCCAGGCGCAGAGCCATCCGGTGCCACCGGTCCGCGTGGCCACGGGCCCGGTCAAGGACGTCATCCTCACCGGCGACAAGATCGACGCGACGGCGCTGCCGCTCTGCCGGTGGACCCGCGATCAGGACCCCGCCCCGTACGTCACCGGCCCTTGCGTCATCTCCAACGACCCGGAAACCGGCGAGCGCAACATGGGCACCTATCGGCTCATGCTGAAGGGCCCGCGCAAGTTCGGCCTCTTCCTGAGCACCACCTGGCGCGACATGTACGCCCACATCATGAAGAACGAGCAGAAGGGCAAGCCCACGCCGTGCGCGGTCGTGATCGGCGCCGATCCGACGGTGCCGCTGACGTCCGTGGCCCGGATCCGCGGCGACGAGCTCGGCGTGGCCGGCGCGCTCCGCGGCGCGCCGCTCGAGGTGGTGCGCTGCGAGACGAACGATCTCGAGGTGCCTGCGCACGCGGAGATCATCGTCGAAGGGTTCGTGCCGGCAGGCGTGCGGGAGCACGAGGGGCCGTTCGGCGAATATACGGGCTACATGGGCTCGTCCGGCCCAAGCTTCATCATCGAAGTCACCGCGATCACACATCGGGCCGACCCGATCTACCAGGCTTTCTTCAGCCAGATGCCGCCCAGCGAGTCGAGCTGCATCCGCGGCACCGGCCGCGACGTGGCGCTGCTCAAGCACATGAAGCGCGATCTCCGGCTGCCCGTGCGTGACGTGCATCTGCTCGAGGCCGGCGGCGGCGCGGCGTTTCTCGCCATCTCGCTCAAGCGCGAGCACCCCGCCCTGCCCCAGCGCGCCATGTGGGCGGCCTGGGCCTTCGATCCGTCGTTCTCGAAATGGATCGTCGTGGTCGACGAGGATATCGACGTCCGCGACTACTTCCAGGTTCTGTGGGCCATGTCCTGGCACGTCCAGCCCGCCCGTGATCTGTACGTCAACCGCGACACCGCGGGCGTGGCGCTCGATCCCTCGGTGGCCGAGGAGGACGTGAACCAGCTCGAGCGCAAGACCGTGCTGTCGTCCAAGGTGGGCGTCGACGCGACGCGAAAACATGCCTTCCCCGCCCGCTCCGTGCCGCCCCGGGAGGATCTCGAACGGGTCGACGCGCAGTGGGCTGACTACGGCCTGGAGTAGCCGGGCCGGACGTTCGCTCCAGAAGGAGAAGGGCGATGAGATCTCGATTCTCGATCGCTCCGCTGCTCGTGACGGCGCTGCTCTGCGCGGCGATCGCCACGTCGATCGGCCTCGCTCCCCCTGACGCGCGCGCCCAAGCGCCCTCCGGGACCTTGACCGTGGCCGTCGCCACGTTCGGCAACGAGCGCTGGCTCCCTCACCTGTACGTCGGCGCCGAGGACGTGGTCCTCAAGCCGATGTACGAGAATCTCTTGACCCGCGATCCGAAGACCGGCGACCTCGCGCCCATGCTGGCCGAGCGCTGGAAGGTCGCTGACGGCGGCCGGACCTGGACGTTCTACCTGCGCAAAGGCGTCCAGTTCCACGACGGCAAGGGCGAGATGACTGCGGAGGACGTGCGCTTCACCTTCGCCACCATCGCCAAGGACGGCTCGGCGAACTCGCTCGCGCCCGAGTTTCGGCTGATCAAGAGCATGGAGGTCGAGAATCCCTACACGCTCACCGTGCGCTTCGAGAAGCCCTTCGTGGCATTCGGCAACAAGGTAAACCAGGGGCTGTTCGCCTCGGTGGCCTTCATCCAGTCCAAGCGCCACATGGAATCAGCCAAGGAAGACGGCGCCGAGCGCCATCCCATCGCGACCGGACCCTGGAAGTTCGTGGAGCACGTCCGGGGCGACCGGATCGTCTACGAGGCGGTCGAGAATCACTGGCGGGCGACGCCCCACTTCAAGCGTCTGGTTTTCCTCAAGGTGCCGGAGCCGTCGACGCGCATGGCCATGCTCCGCGCCGGCAGCGTGGACGTCATCGAGATCGGCGGCGAGTACGCGGACGAATTGAAGAAGGTCGGCGTGCGCACGCTCCTGATGCCGAACGTGTCGTGGGTCTACATCATCCTGGGCGGCCAGTGGCCCACGAAGTCGACGTACGACGCGAAGGTCCCCTGGGCGCAGCTCGACACCGAGCGCGCGCGCAAGGTGCGGCTGGCGCTCAACCTTGCGGTCGACAAGCAGGCGATCATGCAGCGCGTCCTCGGGGGCCTGGGCACCACGCTGGGAAGCTGGCTCATGTATCCATCCGATCCCTGGGCCTCCGACACGCTGAAGAAGCCATACCCCTACGATCCGGCGAAGGCGAAGGCGCTCCTGGCCGAAGCGGGCTATCCGAGCGGGTTCGACGTCACGATGAACCTGACCGCCTGGCCGGGGCGCGGCTTCCTGCCCGACGTGGGTGAAGCGGTGGCGACCTACTGGGAGAAGGTGGGTCTCCGGGTGAAGCGGCGCCCCGTGGACCGTGCCGTGTTCGCGTCCGACTTCCGCGCCCGCGCGTACTCCGGGGTGGCGCTGGCCTATGCCTCGCCGCTGGTGGCGCCGGAGCCGTGGGAGGTCCTCTACCGCGCGGGCTACACCAAGGCGGCCCTGTGCCTGTTCGCGGAGCATCCGAAGATCGACGAGTTCGTCGATCGGCTCGCGGTGCAGCCGAGCTACCACGAGCGCGTGCGCGTCATGCGGGACGAGATGGGCCCGTGGCTCACCGAGTACGTGCCCGGCGTCGCGATCGGCTCCGCGCACGCGATCACGGGCGTCGGACCGAAGGTCGGCGACTGGCCCTTGATCCCCGGTCACATGGGCTTTCACAACTGGGAGTACGTGAGCCGGGCCGCTCGATAGCATGTGGCGCTTCCTGATCGGGCGCGTGCTGCAGACGGTGCTGAGCATGCTGGTCGTGATCAGTATCGTCTTCGTGCTCACGCGGCTCTCGGGCAACCCGGTGCACCTCTTGCTCGACGTCAACGCCAGTGAGCGCGATCAGCAGATCCTCATGCACCACCTCGGCCTCGACAAGCCCGTGCCCGTTCAGTACGCGATCTACGTCGGGAACATCCTGCGGGGCGACTTCGGCAATTCCGTCCTGAGTCGCCGCCCCGTCACCGAGCACATCTGGGAAAGGCTGCCCGCCACCGCCGAGCTCGGCTTCGTGGCGATGTTCTTGAGCGTGCTCATCGGCGTTCCGCTGGGGATGTACTCCGCCGTGCGCCGCGGCGGCGCCCTCGACAGCGCCGCGCGCGTCTTCGCCGTGCTCGGTCAGTCGATGCCCGCATTCTGGCTGGGGCTCATGCTGATTCTGATCTTCGCGGTCGTGCTGGGATTCCTGCCGGCCGGCGGCCGCGGCGGCATCGAGCACATCATCCTTCCGGCCTTCACGCTCGGCTACTTCACTTCCGCGGCCATCTTGAGATTGACGCGCTCGGCGATGCTCGAGGTGCTGGGCTCGGACTACATCAAGTTCGCGCGGCTCAAGGGCCTGCACGAGGGGGTCGTGCTCTGGAAGCACGGCCTGAAGAACGCGCTCTTGCCGGTCGTCACCTTCGCGGTCATGCTCTTCGTGCAGTTCCTGGGCGGCGCCGTGGTCACCGAGACCGTCTTCGCGTGGCCGGGCCTCGGCCGGCTGATCCTCGAGTCGATCGCCACGCGCGACTACCCGATCGTGCAGGCCGGCGTCCTCGTGCTGAGCGGCCTCTATCTTGGCGGCAACCTCCTGGTGGACTTCCTCTACGGCTATCTGAATCCGAGAATCCGCCATGCCCGGGCGTAGGCGCGAGCTGCCCTGGTTCGCGGGCTCGGTCCTCGTCCTGCTCGTGCTGACGGCCGTCTTCGCGTCGTCCCTGGCACCCCAGAGCCCGACCGAGGGCGACATTACCCAGAAGCTGATTCCGCCGATTTGGATGGAGCGCGGCGATCCGGCGCATCCCCTGGGGACCGATCGCTTCGGACGCGACGTGCTGAGCCGGGTCATCTACGGCAGCCGGATCTCGCTGCTGGTGTCGCTGATCGCCATCGGCGTGTCGGGCACGCTCGGAACTGCGATCGGCCTGATCTCGGGCTATCGTGGCGGCGTCACCGACGCCATCCTGATGCGGCTGACCGACATCGGTCTTTCGTTGCCGACCATCCTGATCGCGGTGGTGCTGGTCGCGGTCTCCGAGCCGAGCTTCCGGAACGTGGTCCTGGTAATCGCGCTCCTGCTCTGGCCGCGCTTCGCCCGTCAGATCCGCGGCGAGACCCTGGCGATCAAAGAACAGGACTTCGTCGCGCTGGCGGTGGTGGCCGGCCGCTCCAGCGCCTGGATCATCCGGCGTCACATCTTTCCCAACGTGGTGCCCACGCTCCTGGTGATCTCGACGCTCCAGGTGGGCTACGTTATCCTCCTGGAAGGCACGCTGAGCTTTCTCGGAGTGGGGGTACCGCCGCCGAATCCCGCCTGGGGCCTGATGATCGCCGACGGCCGCGGCTTCCTGGCGACCGCCTGGTGGATCACGCTCTTTCCGGGCCTCGCAATGCTCCTGACCGTCCTGGCGGTGAACCTTTTGGGTGACTGGCTGCGCGACCATCTCGACCCGAAGCTGCGTCAGCTCGGCGGCCGCGCGGCGGATTTGGAAGCGCCCGCGGCCGAACCCGCGCGCAGCATCAGCGACGAACGAGCCCACGGTGCAGCAGCCAGTGCCGACCGCGTCTAGAGACTCCGGAGGAAACGTCCATGACCTGTTCCGGCCGTCGAGAGATTCGTCGCGCCGTTTCCGCCCTCCTCGCGCTCGTCATGAGCGCGGCACTCGTTTCGCATGCGAGCGCTCAGGGAACCCGCTCTGAAGCGCCGACCGGACAGATGACCTGGGCCGTCCACTTCTCGCTGGCGCCGACGTTCTTCGATCCGGCCGAGACGACGGGGCTCATCACGCCTTTCCTGGTGCTCTACGCCCTTCACGACGGCCTGGTGAAGCCGATGCCGGGGAAACCTCAGGCCGGAAGCCTCGCCGAGTCCTGGAGCGTGTCACCGGACGGGTTGGTCTATGAGTTCGTCCTGCGGCCGGGCATCAAATTCCACAACGGCGATCCTGTCACGACCGAGGACGTGAAATTCTCGTTCGACCGCTACAAGGGCGCCGGGGCGACGCTCATGAAGTCGCGGATGGCGGCGGTCGAGATCGTCGACCAGCACCGCATCCGCTTCCGCCTCAAGCAGCCCTGGGCGGACTTCATGACCTTCTTCGGCACGCCAGCGACCGGCGCCGCGTGGATCGTCCCCAAGAAGTACGTCGAGAAAGTGGGCGACGACGGCTTCAAGAAGGTACCGGTTGGCGCTGGCCCGTACCGCTTCGTCTCCTTCCAGCCGGGTATCGAGCTGGTCCTGGAGGCCTACGAGCAGTACTGGCGCAAGACGCCTGCTGTGAAGCGCCTGGTCTTCAAGTCGGTGCCCGACGAGTCGACGCGACTGGCGATGCTCAAGCGCAACGAGGCCGACCTTGCGTATTCGATCCGGGGCGCGCTCGCCGAGGAGATCCGGCGCACGCCCGGGCTCACGCTCAAGTCGACGCGCGGCGCGTTCACCGAGTGGATCAACTTCCTGGACCAGTGGGATCCCAAGTCGCCGTGGGCGGACCGGCGCGTGCGCCTGGCGGCCAACTACGCGATCGACCGGAAATCCCTCAACGAGGCCGAATATCTCGGCCTCTCGAAGGTGACGGCCAGCATCATTCCGAGCGGCTTCGAGTTCTCGTGGTCGCCGCCCACGTACGCCTACGATCCGCACAGGGCCAAGCAGCTCCTGGCCGAGGCCGGCTACCCGAACGGCTTCGACGCGGGCCTGATCAGCGCCGACACCGTCTACGCGGCGATCGCCGAGGCCGTGGCCAACTACCTGCAGGCGATCGGAGTCCGCATCAAGGTGAACCCGATGGAGCGGGCGGCCTCCATCAAGGCGAACCAGGAAAAGAAGCTGAAGAACCTCGCCCGCGGCGGAAGCGCCGCCTTCGGCAACGCCGCGACGCGGATCGACGCCTTCGTGTTCGGAGAGGGCATGTTCGCCTACGGGAGCTACCCCGATATCGACGGGCTCTTCCGCGAGCAGGCCGCCGAGCCGGATCGAAAGAAGCGCGAGGCGCTCCTGCACCGGATCCAGCAGCTCATGCACGAGAAGGCGATGCACGCGCCGCTCTTCGAGCCCGCCTTCCTGAACGGCTACGGCCCGCGGGTCGCCGAATCGGGCCTCGGGCTCATCACCTATCACGGCTATTCGGCCCCGTACGAGGACGTGAAGCTCAAAGCCCGATGACGGACGGGCCGTTCCATGAGGAGACGGAGAGAATGCAGCGACATAGCCTGATCGGGGCCGGTGCGGTCGCGCTGGCGCTGATCGCATCGATCCATGGGATTGCCGTTGCGCAAGGCCCCGGCGAGCCCCCCACGGGCCAGCTCACGTGGGGCCTACACTTCTCGCCGACGCCGGCGCTCTACGAGCCGGCCGAGACGCCCGGCCTCATCACGCCGTTCATGTTCCTCTACGCCCTGCACGACGCGCTCGCCAAGCCGATGCCGGGCAAAAGCATCTCCCCGAGCCTCGCCGAGTCGTGGACCACTTCGGCCGATGGTCTGGTCTACGAGTTCGTGCTGCGCAAGGGCGTGAAGTTCCACAACGGCGACCCGGTGACGGCGGAGGACGTGAAGTACTCGTTCGAGCGCTACCGCGGAATCTCGGCGAAGGCTCTCAAGGATCGGACGGCCGCGGTCGAGGTCGTCGATCCAGGACGCGTGCGCTTCCGGCTCAAGCAGCCGTGGGCCGACTTCCTGACCTTCTACGCCACGCCGGCCACGGGCGCCGCCTGGATCGTCCCCAAGAAGTACGTCGAGAAGGTGGGCGATGAGGGCTTCAAGAAGGCCCCGATCGGCGCCGGCCCGTACCGCTTCGTCTCGTTCAACCCGGGGGTCGAGCTCGTGCTGGAGGCCTTCGACGGCTACTGGCGAAAGACCCCGAGCGTGAAGCGGCTGGTGTTCAAGAGCGTGCCCGATCCCGCGACGCGGCTTGCGATGCTGAAGACCGGTGAGGCCGACATCGTCTACGGTCTGGCCGGCGAGCTCGGCGAGGAAGCGCGGCGCACCGCCGGCCTCACGCTCAAGCCCACGCCGTTCACGAGCACGCACTGGCTTCTCTTCGCCGATCAGTGGGATCAGGCCTCGCCCTGGCACGATCGGCGAGTCCGGCTGGCGGCCGTCCACGCGGTCGATCGGCAGGCGATCAACCAGGCCGAGAACCTGGGCTTCTCGAAGATCTCCGGATCCATCATCCCCGTCAGCTTCGACTTCTACTGGCAGCCGCCGGCGATCGCGTACGACCCGGCCAAGGCCAAGCAGCTTCTGGCCGAGGCCGGCTACCCGAAGGGCTTCGACGCCGGAGATTTCTGGTGCGACGCCGCCACCAGCCGCACCGCCGAGGCCGTGCTGAACTACCTGCAGGCCGTCGGGATCAAGACCAAGCTGCGTCCGGTCGAGCGGGCCGGGTTCATGAAGTCCTACCAGGAGAAGAAGCTGAAGAACATCATCTACGGACTCAGCGGGATCGCGGGCAATGCGGCCACGCGGATCGAGCCGTACGCGACGTCGGGCGGGGTCTACGCCTACGGCGGCTATCCCGACATCGACGGGCTCTTCAAGGAGCAGGTCGCCGAGCTCGACCACAAGAAGCGCGAGGTGGTCCTGCATCGCGTCCAGCAGTTGATCCACGAGAAGGTCATGTTCCTCCCGATCTGGCAGCTGGTCGTCCTGAACGCGCAGGGCTCCCGGGTGGGCGAGTCGGGCCTCGGGCTCATCACCGACTATCCGTGGTCGGCACCCTACGAGGACGTGAAGGTGAAGGCCAGGTGACACCCGGGCCACCGTTGCTGGTGGTGGAGGATCTCAGGACCCATTTCTTCACCCGTCGCGGCGTCACTCGCGCGGTCGACGGCGTGAGCTTCACGCTTCACGCCGGCGAGACGCTGGCCCTCGTCGGCGAGTCCGGATCTGGGAAATCGGTGACCTGTCTCTCGCTGGTCCGGCTGGTCCCCGAGCCGGCGGGCCGGATCGTCGGCGGTCGCGTCACGTTCGCGGGCGAGGATCTGCTCCAGAAGAGCCCGGCCGAGATGCGGCGCGTGCGGGGCCGGCAGATCGCCATGGTGCTCCAGGACCCGCTCACCTCGCTCAACCCGGCGCTGACGATCGGCACGCAGGTGGGCGAGGTCGTACGTCTCCATCAGGGGCTGCGCGGCGCCTCGCTGCGGGAGCGTGTTCTAGAGTCGCTGCGTCGTCTGCGCATTCCGGCGGCCGATACGCGACTTGGGCACTACGCGCATCAGTTCAGCGGCGGGATGCGTCAGCGAGTCTCGAGCGCCATCGCGCTCTCGTGCGCGCCCCGCTTGCTCATCGCCGACGAGCCAACCACGGCGCTCGACGTGACCATCCAGGCCCAGTACCTCGAGCTGCTCAAGGACGTGCAGGCCTCGGCCGGCGTGGCGGTCATCCTGGTCACGCACGATTTCGGTATCGTGGCGGCCATCGCCGACCGGGTCGCGGTGATGTACGCCGGCCGGATCGTGGAGATGGGCTCGACGCTCCAGGTCTTCGACAACCCGAGCCATCCCTACACGCGGGCGCTCCTGCGATGCCTGCCGGACGTGACACTCAAGCGCCAGCAGCTCGTCGAGATCGGCGGCCAGCCGCCGGACCTGACCCGCCTGCCCCGGGGCTGTCCCTTCGCGCCGCGGTGCCCGGAGCGGCAGGCGGTCTGCGACGAGGCGTATCCCCCGACTGCGAACGTGGCCAGCGGCCACACGGCGAGCTGCTGGGCCGTGCCCGCGAAGACCCCGGCCTGACATGAAGCTCGAGGCAATCGGGCTCAGCAAATACTTCCCGGTCACATCGGGCTTCTCGATGGGCGGCTCCCGTGGATGGGTGAAGGCGCTCGATGGCGTGAGCGTCCAGGTGGCCGAAGGCGAGACGCTCGGGATCGTCGGGGAATCGGGATCGGGCAAGACCACGCTCGCCCGGCTCTTCCTGCTCCTGGAGCGTCCGACGGCGGGGAGGCTCCTCTTCGACGGCAAGGCGGTCGGCGACTTCGAGCGCGCGGACTTCGCGCGCTACCGTCGGGCCGTGCAGGCCGTGTTCCAGGACCCCTACAGCTCACTGAATCCGCGCATGCGCGTCGGCGATATCGTCGCCGAGCCGCTCCCCAGCGACAATGGCCTGAGCCGCGCCGAAGTGTCCGATCGCGTCCGCGAGGTGCTGCAACTGGTCGGTCTGCCCCGAGAAGGCGCCGCGCTCTACCCGCACGAGTTCAGCGGGGGCCAGCGTCAGCGCATCGCCATCGCGCGCGCGCTCGTGACCTACCCGAAGTTCATCATCCTCGACGAGCCGGTCTCGGCGCTGGACGTGTCGATCCGCGCGCAGATCCTGAATCTCTTAAAGCATCTTCAGGAAAAGCTGGGGCTGGCCTACGTGATCATCTCCCACGACCTGGCGGCCGCGCGCTACCTGGCAACGCGCCTGACGGTCATGTACGCCGGCAAGCTCGTCGAAACGGGCGCGTGCGACAGCGTCTACACCGAGCCGCTCCACCCGTACACCGACGCGCTCCTCTCCGCAGCGCTACCGCTCCATCCCTCGGCTCGTCGCCAGCGAATCGTGCTCTCGGGCGAAGTCCCAAACCCCATGAAGCCACCGCCGGGCTGCCGCTTCCACCCACGCTGCCCGCGCGCCCTGCCAAGGTGCGGAGAGCAGGAGCCCGAGTGGCGCGAGATCAAACCTGCCCGCTTCACCGCCTGCCACCTCTACTGACAAGAACTGCGGCTTAGTCGAGACGAAGCAGTTAGCGAGCCTGGTCGAACGGTGCGGGAACTGGCCGGCTGCGGCGCAGCGGACGCCGTCGGGGTCGAAGGGACCCGTTCCCGTCAAGCGGCAGCGGACGTGACGCGCCCGGATGGAGCCCAACCGCGACCGGTTTGCGAACGCGTGCCGCGTGGTCGTCTCGACCCCGACGG
>JBKPCO010000205.1:0-17766 GCA_046727415.1 Candidatus Methylomirabilota bacterium | reverse complement strand
AGCTCGGGATCGTGGTAGAGATCGCGCCGCGTGGGGGAGAGCGCGGCGCCGAGCGCGATCGCGCGCTGCGCCGGCCGGCTCGTGAGGTGACGCGCCAGGGCCACCGCGAGCTCCGGGTGACGGCTCCGGCGCGACACAGCGAGATGCGCGCCACCCGTCGAGCCCGCGCCGGCCGCGCCGCGCGCGCGGCCTGGAAGCGACGCGAACGCCACCTTGCCACGCACCGCCGAGCCCGCCGCCTGGAACAGGTCCATCGCGTACGGCCAGTTCCGAAGGAAGATCGCGTGGCCGTCGCCGAAGGCGCGCCGGCTCAATTCCTCGTCGGCGGCGGTCGTCCACGCCGGGCTCAGTCTCGCCTCGATCAGCCCCCGCAGGAAGCGCAGCGCGTCGGCGGCGCGGGCCGGTTCGGGCAGGATCGTGCCGTCCTCTCCCAGGAGCCGGGTGCCGTTGGCCCAGAACGCCTCGAGGACGTTCACGACGAGCCCTTCGTACTGCTTGCCCTGCCACAGGTAGCCCTCGAGCGCCGGATCGCGCTCCCCGTCGCGAATCTGTTTGACCGCGGCGATGAGCTCCTCGTACGTCTCGGGCGGGCGAAGCCCGTACCGGGCGAGCAGGTCGGTGCGGTAGTAAAGGAGGCCGACGTTCATGTTCCACGGCAGCGCCCACACGCGGCCGTTGTACATGCCCGCCGTCACGGCGCTCGCGAAGTGCGGGGCGAGCTCGTCGGGCGTGAGATGCGTCGTGAGGTCGGCGAGCCATCCGGCGCGAGCGAATTCCGGGACCCAGATGCAATCGAGCATCAGGACGTCGAACCCCGGGCTCCGGCCCTCGAGGTTGATGACGTAGAGCTGATGCTGATCGTCCGACGTCCACGGCAGTGCCTCGCCCTTGACGCGCACCCCCGGATGCGCCGTCTCGAACGCGCGCAGGAGCCCCGGCAGTGGGTCGGCGCTGCCCAGGATGCGCGCGTATTTGAACACGAGCGTGACGGGCTCGCCCTCCGGTCGCCCCACGCATCCACCGAGCATCAGGAGCCAGACGAGGAGCGCGACGAGCGGCGCGAACCACGCGCGTGATCTCACGATGCCGTCTGCTCACGCGCCAAGAGCCGCGCCAGCCCGCGCAACGGGATGGCGAGCCACGCCGGCCGGTGGTCCAGCTCGTAGCGCACTTCGTAGAGCGCCTTGTCGAGCTCGAACCCCGCGAGCGCGTGCCCCAGCGCCGAGCGCGAGGCCGGGGCCAGACGCGCTGGGAACCGACCGACCTCGGCGAGATAGCCTTCGACGAAGGCGGCCGATGCGCGCCGGACCCAGCGCTCGCCGGCCGGCGCGCTCGCGGGCGAGAGCGCGGCGTGCGCGGCGTAGTCGAGCGAGCGCAGCATGCCGGCGACGTCGACGAGGCCGGATTGCTTGCGCCGGCGCTCGGCGAGCGGCCGGTCCGGCTCACCCTCGAAGTCGAGCAGGACGAAGCCCGTCTCCGTGCGGAGCGTCTGGCCGAGGTGATAATCGCCGTGGATGCGGATCTTCATGCAGCGCTCGGCGCCGAGCGCCTGTAGGTCGGCCGCCCGCGCGCGCAGGATGGCCTCGCCGGCGAGCAGCGCGCGGACGTCGGCCTCGACCTCGCGCGGCAGGTCGGCAAGCCTCGCGCCGACGGCCGTGCACGTGCGGCTGAGGTCGCCGGTGATCCGCGAAATCCAGGCGGTGAGGTCGGCGGCGTCGATGGGCTCGGGCGCGAAGTCCGGGTCTTCCGCGTCCGACGCGAGGGCGCCGTGCAGCGCTCCCGTCACGGCGCCCAGGCGGGCGAGCTCCTCGAAGACGGGCGCGGACAGCTCGTCGACATGCGCGGGCGGAAGCGCGCGCAGATGGCCGACGATCCAGCTCCAGCCCTCGCCCTGGTTCGGGACGAATCCCTGCAGCACGCCGAGGGTTGTCACCTCGCCCGCAGCCGACACGTACTCGATCGCCCCCGCCAGCGGTGGCACGTGCGCGAACCCGGCCCTTAGCGTGAGAAACGAGCCGACTTCACGATCGAGATTCATCCCAGCCTTGACTCGCCTGAGCGCTTTCAGGATGAGCCGGTTGCCGTAGGCCACTGACGTGTTCGACTGCTCGGTCGTCAGCCGGCGCGGCGCCACGGGCGCGTCGCCGCGCAGCGACGAATAGCGATCGGTACGGACGAAGCGCACCGCGCCGCCGCTCCGCGTCGGGATGGTGGCGTCCCGCTCGAATGCCGTCAGGAGCTCCCCGCAGAATCCCGGCCGGTGGAAGGCGTCGCAGGCCTGCGTCGTCGTTCCGTCCAGCTCGACCGCGACCCTGAGCGCATCCGGCGCGTCGGCGCCGTCGATGACGAGGGGGATCGCGTACGTCTCGTCGCCGCCGTCGCTGAATGCCACGGTCACCAGGACGAGCCACGCCTGATCCCCGAAAGTCGCGCAGTCGCGAAGACTCACCGCGGCGATCGATCGTCCCTTGTCGCCGAACCACCGCTGTCGCGGGAGCAGCGCGGGCAGCTCCGACGCCACGGCACGACCCAGCGCGGACGCAACGCGCGCCGGATCCGCGCGAGGCCCGCCCTCAGATCGGGGTGCCCTCGATGCCATACGGCCGGTCGCCGTCGCCCGGGTGCTCCAGGCGAAACCAGTAGAAGCCGTGCGGGCCGAGGCTCAGGAAGTACGGGCCCCGCCCGATGGGCGGAAAGGTGGTCCCGCCCAGCATTTCGGTCGGCGCGACCCCGGCGAACGCGGCGAGGTCGAGCTCGACCGGCTGAGGCGCCGCCGAGAGGTTGGCGACGATCAGGAGCGTCTCGTCCTCGAGCCGGCGCAGATAGGCGAGCACGCGGGAGTTGCGAGGGCGCAGGAACTCGATGGTGCCCCGGCCGAAGACGGACGACGTCCGCCGCGCCGCCAACAGCTGTCGCATCACGTTGAGCAGCGACGACGGCTGCGGCATTTGCGCAGCCACGTTCACCGCCTCGTAGCCGTAGACCGGATCCGCGATGACCGGCAGGTAGAGCGCGTCGGGATCCGCCTTCGAGAACCCCGCGTTGCGGTCGCGCGACCACTGCATGGGCGTGCGCACGCCGTTCCGGTCGCCGAGCAAGACGTTGTCGCCCATACCGATCTCGTCGCCGTAGTAGATGATCGGGCTCCCGGGCAGCGTGAGCAACAGGCAGTTCAGGAGCTCGACGCGGCGGCGGTCGTTGTCCAACAGCGGCGCCAGCCGGCGGCGGATCCCGAGGTTGAGCTTCATGTCACGCTCGCGCGCGTACGCGTAGTACATGAAGGCCCGCTCCTCGTTCGTCACCATCTCGAGCGTCAGCTCGTCGTGATTGCGCAGGAACAGTCCCCACTGACAGGCGGGCGGGATCGGCGGCATCTGCGTGAAGATGTCGGTGATCGGGCGGCTGTCCTCCAGCCGCAGGCCCAGATACAGGCGCGGCATGAGCGGGAAGTTGAACGCCATGTGGAACTCGTCGCCGTCGCCGAAGTACGGGCGCACGTCCTCGGGCCACTGGTTCGCCTCCGCCAGCAGGACGCGGGCGCCGCCGTACTCGCGGTCGATCACCGCGCGGAACTCCTTGAGGATCGCGTGCGTCTCGGGCAGGTTCTCGCAGTTCGTCCCCTCGCGCTCCACCAGGTACGGCACCGCGTCGCAGCGAAAGCCGTCCAGGCCCCGGTCGAGCCAGAAGCGCATGACGTCGAGCATCGCCCGGCGCACGGCGGGGTTGTCGTAGTTCAGATCGGGCTGGTGGCTGAAGAAGCGATGCCAGTAGTACGCGCCGCGCGCCGGGTCGAGCGTCCAGTTCGACTTCTCGGTGTCGACGAAGATGACGCGCGCGTCCGGGAAGCGATGGTCGGTCGGGCTCCAGACGTAGTAGTCGGCGTACCCCGAGGACGGACCCGATCGCGAGGCCTGGAACCAGGGGTGCTGGTCGGAGGTGTGGTTCATCACGAGGTCGGCGATGACGCGCAGGCCTCGCGCGTGGGCGGCGTCGAGGAACTTCTGGAAGTCCTGCACCGTCCCGTACGAGGGGTGGATGCCGTAGAAATCGGCGATGTCGTAACCGTCGTCGCGGAGCGGCGAGGGATACATCGGCAGGATCCAGAGGCAATCGACGCCGAGCTCCTGGACGTAGTCGAGCCGCTCGGTGAGTCCCGCGAAGTCGCCGACGCCGTCGCCGTTGCCGTCCATGAACGCCTTGACGTGGACCTCGTAGAACACCGCGTCCTTGTACCAGTCGAGTGCGGCCGGTCGCGCCATCACCAGCGGTCCACCAGGTAGGGCTTCTGCTCCTCGAAGGCGGCGGCGGTGGCGTCCAGGGCCGCCTCGGCGGCCGCGGCGTCGCGCGCGCGCGTCGCCAGCACGAACGCGGCGGTACGGCCGAGGTAGAGCGGCACGAACGAGCGCAGGAGATGGTCGTGATACACGACATGGTGGTGGTGGCCCACCGCGAAGTCGTAGACGGCGCGCGCCCAGAGCTCGTCCGGGAAGTGGAACCGCGCGGGGTCCTCACTCTCGAGGCTCAGGACGTCGCCCCAGGTCTCCGGCGCCAGCACCTGCTCCCAGATGGTCCCGAGGTCACTCAGTCCGCGCTGGAACGCGCGGAGCATCCGCTCGACGTCGACACGCGCGGGATCGCCCGGCGGCGGCGCGGCGGCGCCCTCCGACGGCGTCCGAACGTCGGCGGCCGGCCGGCGCCACAGCTCCTCGTAGCCGTCCATCAGGGAGAAGACCGCCCCGAGCGTCTGCGCCACCATCGTGGGCAGATCGGTCGCGCGGGTGTTCGATTCCACACGCCACGGGCCGAGCCGCGCCTCGCGGACGGCGAAATCTTCGGCGATCGCGGTGCCGGTCAGCCAGAGATCGGTCTCGCTCCGGCCCGGCGGCGGCCACGGCGCCTCGGCGAGGCGATCGAGCAGCCGCGCCGACATCGCCCGCGCGCCGGCGAACGGCTGGTGCAGCCGCCGGCCGAACAGCGCGCCGACGAGCGGCGCCAGCACGAGGTTCGTCATCGTCCCGTCGTAACGATGGCGCGCGTGCACGGGCAGGACGAGGTCGGCGCCGGGCTCCAGCACCGGGCGCACGAGCCGCTCGAGCCACTCGTCGTCGATCGACACGGCGTCGGCCTCCAGCACGACCAGCGCTCTGGCGCCGAGGTGGCGGGCGATGCCGAGCGACAGCTGGATCGACGCGCCGCGGCCGGGGATGCCGTGAAACGGCACGGCGGCGAGCTGGCCGGGCGGCGCCGGGTGGATCGCGCGCACCAAGGGCAACGCGGCCTCGCCGACGCGCTCCGTGGTGCCGTCGGACGAGCCCGCGTCGGTGTTGATCAGTACGGCGGGCACTCCCTCGAAGTACTTCTCGAGCCCGGCACGAATCGCCGCGACGACCTTGGAGATCGTCGCGGCGTTGTTGTAGGTCGGCACGCTCACGGCCACCTCCGCCGGGGCCAGATTCTCGAGCTGCCGCTCGACGTCCGGCGGCAGCGCCACGGCCAGTCCCGCGGTCATCGGAGGAGATGGATCGCGAGCGCCAGCTCGTCGACGAGCTGGCGCGTGATCAGAAACGACCGGCGGACGTGCTCGCGCCCGGCGGCGCCCATCCGCGGAATCAGCTCCGGGTTGTTCAGCAGGTGGCGGATCTGGAAGGCCGCCCCCTCGACCGAGTGGACGGTGTAGCCGGTCACGCTCGAAATGATCTGCTGCGCGAGCCCGCCGGTCGCGCCGCCGACCACCGGCTTGCCTTTCCACATGGCCTCGGCCGGTCCGAGGTCGAACCACGCGCGAACGGACTTCTGCAGCACGATGGTCGCCGCGCGCTGGAGCGCGTTGATCTGCCGATGCGCCTCCGCCGGCAGCTCGAGTACGACCACGTCGGCGTCGTCGCGGGCAATCTCGCGCAGCTGGGTCAGGAGCTCGAGCCGCTCCGGCTCGTCGTCGGCCGTTCCGGCGAGCACCAGCCGCACGTCGTGGTGCTGCTTGACGAGGCGGTATGCGTCGACCACCCCGAGCGGGTCGTGCGCCCGCGCGAATGGTCCGATCTGCACCAGCAGCGGCTTGTCGCGCGCGACGCCCAGCCCACCAAGGATTTCCGTGATGTCGCGTGGAGTCAGGTCGCGGTTGCGCTCAGCGAGAGGATCGATCGACGGCGCGACCACGAACATCGGGATGTCGAGCCGGCTCTCGAAGCCCGGCAGCGGGAAGACGGCGGCATCGTACTGATCGACGAACTGGCGGAAGGCAGCCCAGGTGTCGGCCCGGGCGCCCGAGCAGTCGACGTGACAGCGCCAGACCCACCGGCCGTCGTTCCGCGCGCTCACCAGGCTGGCCGGCTGGCTGTCGTGAACGGAGATCAGGTCGGCGCCGAGGTCGAGCTTCTTGCCGTTGAGCCGGTTCATGTCGGCCCAGCGCGCGAGCCCCTCCTCGCTCGGCCCGCGCTCGGCGCCCTCGAGAGCCGCCTGGAGCGCGCGCGCCGTGACGTAGTAGCCGGCGTCGCCGCCTGTCACTTCCCAGCGCGCGTCGATGCCCAGCTCGCCAAGGATCGGGACCATGGCGCGCAGGGTCTCGGCCGCGCCGCCGCCGAGACGGCCGCCGGTCACGTGCAGCACGCGGCGGCCCTGGACCTGCTCAGCGAGCCGCAGCACGAAATCCACCGCGCCCGGTCCGGCGAACCGGCGGTAGTCGTCGATCCGGCTCATCCTCGCCCGTCCTCCAGCGCCTCGTCGACGAAGCCCAGCAGGCGTCCGCGGACCCGCTCGAGCGTCGTCAGGTACGGATCGACCCGCTCGAAGCGCTCGGCGAGCTCGGGGATGCCGAGGGCGTCCCCCAGCCAGGTCGTGAAGGCCTCGGCGCGGCCCGCGCGCACGCGCGTCTCGACACTGTGCAGGTAGATCGCGCTCTCGTCGACGCGCGCCAGTCCCGCGCGGAACTCGGCGAGGCTCGCGGCGGCGAGACCGAGCGGCACCTCGACGATGTGCGACCGCTGGAAATGAAACGCCCGGTCGAACTCGAGACGGCCGCCGGCCGCATGCCGCTGGAGATGGTCGCCGAGAATCGCCAAGAGGTGGTCGCGCAGGGCGTCGAGCCGCGGGAACGCGAACGGATCGACGACGGCCAGGCGCTCGGCGAGCGCGCGGTCGCCGATCTCGAGGGCGGCCCATCGGGCGAAGTCGTTACCGTACGCGGTGGTCTGGGGGTGATGGCGGAGGAAGTAGCCGAAGGTGTGGAAGTAGATCGAGTCGGCCGGCACCTCCGCGATCCGGGACATGAGCTCGCGCTCGTCGTGCGCGTGCACGTCGAGCGTCTGGCGAAGCTCGACACATCCCGCGAAGTGCAGAGGACGCGCGGCGGTACGCATCGTCGTCCCGGTCAGGAGGTCACGGCGGACGCCATGCGGCGTAGCAGCACCTGAACCTCTCGGACACCCGCCACCTGATACTCCGCGGCCGTCGGCCTGGCGCCGACACGGATCGTGACCGCGCGCCCGCGTAGCGCCACGAAGGCCGACTCGTCACTCGTGTCGTCGCCGACATAGAGCACGACGCGGCGCCGCGTCGGCAGCGTACGCGCCATGCGTCGGGCGATCCAGCGCGCAGCGCGGCCCTTGTTCCAGCCGACGCGCGGGACGAAGTCGAATACCTCGTGGCCAGCCACGAGCGTGAGCCCGCCGTCGCGCACGATCCGCGTCGCGATGTCCCGTACGCGCGGCCGCGTTGCCGGCGCCACCCGGCGGTAGTGCAGGCTCACCGCCAGCCCCTTCCATTCCAGCCGCGCCCCGGGGATGGAGGGGAGCGATGCGACCAGCGCGCGGCGTGTCGCCGTGAGGCAGGACGGCTGGGCGCCGGGATGGCGAAAGCGGAGACGGCGCCCGGCGATCTCGAGGCCGTGACAGCCGCCGTAGACCACATCCGGCAGCGCGACCCGCGCGCGAAGATCGTCGAGCCCCCGGCCCGACAGGATCGCCAGGCGCGCCCGCTCGCTCTCGGCGAGTCGGGCCAGCGTTCGCCGCACGGACGGCGCCAGGCGGGCCGCGCCCGGCGTGGCGACCAACGGAGTCAGCGTGCCGTCGTAATCGAGGATCGCCACGAGGCTGGCGCCGTCTCCGAGCTCCCGGTCGAGCCGTTCGAGGAGACGCACCGGCAGGCTCAGGAGGCCTTGGCTCCGACCGCCTGGATGGGAATCCGCGCCAGCTCGCTCAGCAGCATCCCCGCCCACCGATAGATGTTGTGGTCGGTGACGGAATGCCGCAGCTGGATCATCCGCGCGCGCCGCTCCTCCGGCGACATCTCGAGCGCCATGCGGATCGACTCGGCCATGCCGGTGAGGTCGTACGGATTGACGATCAGCGCGTCACGCAGCTCGTGAGACGCGCCGGCGAACCGGCTCAGGATGAGCACGCCGTCCTCGTCGTCGCGCACCGAGACGAACTCCTTGGCCACCAGGTTCATCCCGTCGTGCAGCGAGGTCACCATGCAAAAGTCGGCGTGGCGGTAGTACGACCAGATCTCGCGGTGCTCGTGGTGCGCCTTGAGATAGAGCACCGGGCGCCACGTCTTCGTCTGGAATCGCTGGTTGATCTCGCGCACGCTCTCCTCGACCTCGCGCTGGATCTCCTGGTAGCGGTTGATGGTGGAGCGGCTGGGCGCGGCCAGCTGCACGAACACCAGGCGCTCGCGGTATTGCGGATAGGTCTCGAAGAAGTACCTGAGCGCGGCGAGACGCTCCGGCAGCCCCTTCGTGTAGTCGATCCGCTCGACGCCCACGCCGATGAACTCGGCCGAGATCCCGAGCTTCCGCAGGAGCTCGGCGCGGGACTCGCGCGGCGGATCGTCGACGAACTCGGGCGCGACGCTGATCGGGAACGGCTTGACGTAGGTCGTGTGGTCGCCGCGCGACACCGCGAAGCGCTCCCAGTCGATACGCGCCTCGATCGCCCGATCGACCGTCTCCAGGAAGTTGTTGCAGTAGTACTGGGTGTGGAACCCGATCAGGTCCGCGCCCAGCATGCCGAGCAGCAGCTCGCGCTGCCACGGGCAGATCCCGAACGCCTCAAAGTTCGGCCACGGGATGTGCCAGAAGATGGCGACGCGGGCGTCCGGGCGCTCGGCCTTGATGAGCGCCGACAGCGGCGCGAAGTGGTAGTCCTGGATGAGCACGAGCGGTGACTCGGCGTCCTTGATCTGATCGAGCACCGTGTCAGCGAACTTCTGGTTCACCTCGAGGTAATACGCCCAGTCGTCCGGGCGGAAGATCGGCCGTGTGTGCACGATGTGGCAGAGCGGCCAGAGCCCCTCGTTGGAGAAGCCGGCGTAGTACCCCTGCTCTTCTTCCTTGCTGAGCCACACACGGCGCAGCGTGTAGCGCGGCTCCTCCACCGGAACGCCGAGCCGGCCGCGGGTGTCGGAGGCTTCGCGATCGGCATCGCCGCTGCCGTGCGCGACCCAGACGCCGCCGCACGCGCGCATCATCGGATCCATCGCCGTCACCAGACCGCTCGCCGGCGCCTGGGTCTGGATCTGTCCGTTTCGCCACACATGGCTCACCGGCTCGCGGTTGGAGACGACCACGAGCAGCCGGCCGTTGAGCTGGAGGTGGACGAACTGCTTGAGACGCTCCTCGGTCCACACGCTCTCCCCGGCGAGGCGCAGCGCCGCCTCCTGCTCGGCGGCCACCTGGGCGCGCTGCATGCTGCGCGCCAGGCGCGAGACCTCGTGGGCCAGCGGCCCGAAAAGATTGGCGTCGGCGAGGTTGCGGGGCGGCGGGACCGGGCGCCCACTCCGGAGCGCGCGGGTCCACTGGGAGATCTCCTCCATCGGCCGCGTGATGCTGAACTTCACCACCAGCGCCGCGATGATCGAGGTGACCAGCCCCAACACCAGGAAGCGGATCGCGTTGTAGCTCCAGCGGTCCCACTCGGCCTGCTTCAGGTGAGAGGCGTCGAGGAGCACGGCGACGGCGCCCACGGGCTGGTCGTCGGACGTCAGGGGCACCGCGTAGATGTACCGGTCGCGATCGCCGATGACCCGGATGGCCTGGGTCGGGGCGTTCCGGGCGATCGCCTCGGTCACCTCGGGCAGCGACGGGGTCAGGATCGGGGCGATGTCGGGCGTGGCGCTTCGGAGATTTGCAAAACGGTCGTAGACGGCGATACCCCGTTGGGTCTGACCGAACTTCTTGACGATCCGCTCGACCGCGGCCGGCGACTGCTTGGCCGCGGGCTCGAGCGCTTCGCCGAGCGCCCCGGCCACAAGCACGGCGCGCCGCTGCAGATCGCCGAAGAGTCGCTCGCGCTCCTCGCGGATCTGCATGTAGGCGAAGGCCCCGATGACCAGCATCACCGAGATCCAGATCGCGCTGACCAGCCGTATCGTGAATTTCATGCCTGGTTGATCCTGCCCGGCGACCCGACGGCTGCCTCAGTGTACCGTACGCGGCAGCCGGCGCGTACCCGATCCGCCGTCGGCTTCGACGCGGCGCCGGGACGGCGCTTACAGCCGATGGAGGGGGAAGATGCTCCGGCGGATCAGCTCGATCTGGCAGGCCACGTAGTCCTGCGCGCGCTGCCGGCGCTGGTCGGGCAGCGGGTCAGCCGGATCCCACAGCGACCCCGAGCGGAACTCGTAACGGCGCGCGTCGGCGTGAAACGCCGCCGGCAGCGCGTCGGGCAGCGCGACGCCGTTCAGCACGGCCCACGCCGCCGTCCACCCGCGCGCGACGTTCTGGATGTCGTAGCCTCCGCCACCGAGGCAGATGAGCTTGGGCGACAGCTCCACGATCCGCGAGACGGCCTTCGTGAACCCCTGGATGTCGAGCGCGAGGTGCGTCAACGGGTCGGTGCGGTGCGCGTCGACACCGAGCTGGGCGACCACCACGTCGGGCCGGAACGCCGCGAAGAGCGGCGGCACCACCTGCTCGAACGCCGGCAGGAAAACGGACGAGTCGGTGAACGGCTCGAGCGGCAGATTCACCGAGTAGCCGACGCCCTTGCCCGTTCCCGCCTCGTCGACGAAGCCGGTGCCCGGGAAAAGATATTCGCCGCGCTCGTGGGTCGAAATGGTCATCACCAGCGGATCGCCATAGAAAGCGTGTTGCACGCCGTCCCCGTGATGCGCGTCGATGTCCACGTAGAGGACGCGCAGCCCTTTCTCGCGCAGGCGGAGAATCGCCAGCACTGCGTCGTTGACGTAGCAGAAACCCGACGCGCGCGCGGGCATCGCGTGGTGCAGGCCGCCGGCGAAGTGGAACACGCGGTCCGCCTGGTCCTCGAGGATGAGGTCGGCGGCCAGGAGCGAGCCCGCGGCGCAGAGCCGCGCGGCGTCCCAGAGCCCAGGGAATACCGGGTTGTCGCCGGGCCCGAGACCGAAGTAGGCGGCGACGTCGGGCGCCCGGCCGCTGTTCGACGCCTTGAGCGCCTGGAGGTACTCGGCGTCGTGGTAGACCGCCAGCGCGCTCTCGGTCGCGGCCTCGGGCGCCTCGACGGTCGTCCCGGCCAGCGTCGTCAGCGCGTACGCCTCCATCAGCCGCCAGGTGAGGCCGAGACGCTCCATCCGAAGCGGGTGGTGCTCGCCGTAGTCGAAACGGGTCCACGCGTCGGAATGAATGAGCGCGGTCTTCATGGCCGGCGCCGCCAGAGGCCGGATTTCCCGCCCGACTTCTCGAGAAGCTGGATCTTCGAGATGGTCACGCCCCGCTCCACGGCCTTCACCATATCGTAGACAGTCAACGCCGCCACCGCTGCTGCCGTGAGCGCTTCCATCTCGACACCGGTCTTGTCCACCGTGCGGACGCGCGCCTCGACAGTCAGCTCGCCGCGGCGCAGGTCGTCGCTGAATGCGACATCGACCCCGGTGATGCGCAGGGGGTGACACAGGGGAATGAGCTGCGGCGTGCGCTTGGCCGCCAGGATACCGGCGGTGCGCGCGACGCCGAGCACGTCGCCCTTCGGCGCGTTGCCGCGTCGGATCACGCGCAGCGTCGCGGGCATCATACGGAGGGTCGCGCGGGCGACGGCCTGGCGGACGGTCTCCTGCTTCGCGGAGACGTCGACCATGCGGGCATCGCCCTGCGGCGAGAGGTGCGAGAGGCCCCGAACCGCCTTCGCTGCCCGAGCGCTGGTCAGGCGGTGACGCCGGCTCGGGCGTGCCGGATGATCGCTTCCATCCGGTCTTTGGCCATCAGCTTCAGCTTCTTGAGCTCGCTGATTCTCCACTGTCGGTCCGCCGAGAGCGGGGGTGTTCCTTTCAGCGTCTCCAGCTCCTGATCGCAGGCGCGATGCTCGCCCCGGAGGCGCCGGAACTCCTCGTTCTCGGCTGTCAGTCGCTCGATGAGGGACTCCTGGTCCATGCGAGGCCTCCTTGTGCGGTGGAGGGTCCGTCACTGCCAGATGTGGACGCCTCCTTATATCCCCGGCGCCCCCGAAGTGTCAAGGAGCGCGAGACGGGGTTTATGGAAATGCCGCCCTTCCCGGCCCGATGAGGTGTACAGCGCTCGCCTTGAACGCGGCCACGATCGGGCCGCCCTCGGTCAGGCCCAGATCGGCTACCGACCGCGCGGTGACCATCGCGACGAGCGGAAAGCCCACGTCGACGACGACCCGGGTGGACGGCGCCGAGGCGGTGACGCGCACGATGGTGCCGGGAAGGTAGTTGCGGGCGCTCGACAGCGGCGCCAGCTCGGTCGGCAGCATCAGCGTGACGTCCTCGGGCCGGAGGCCGAGCCGCACCGTCTCGCCGACGCGCGCCGCCGCGGCGACCTCGAGCTTCCGCCCGGCCGCCTCGACCACGGTCACGCCGTCGTCCCGCGCGATCACCCGGCCGGTCACGAGCGTCTCGACGCCCACGAACTTGGCGACCTCCTCGGAGACCGGCGACTGGAAGACGCGAGCCGTCGCGTCGAGCTGCACGATCCGTCCCGCCATCAGCACCGCGACCCGGTCGGCGAGCGCCTGCGCTTCGCCGCGGTCGTGAGTTACCAGGAAGGTAGTGACCCGGTCGTGACGAAGGATGGCGCCGACGTCGGGCAGGAGCACGTCGCGCGAGGGCTCGTCGAGCCCGGCAAACGGCTCGTCGAGCAGCAGCACTTCCGGCTCGAGCACGAGGGCCCGCGCCAGCGCCACGCGCTGCGCCTGACCGCCCGAGAGCGTCCGCGCCCGCTGGTCGCGGAGCGGCACGATGTTGAGCCGCTCGAGCCATCGGGACACCCGTGTGTCCTGCGCGTCGGCGGCGAAGCCGCGGAACCGCAGGCCGAGCGCGACGTTCTCGGCCACGGTCATGTCCGCCAGGAGCGGGCGCTGGAACACGGTCGCCATGCGCCGCCGCTCTGCGAGCGCGCGGCGCGCGTCGACCGCGCGGCCGTGAATCCGCACCGTACCCTGCAGAGGTCGCTCGAGGAGCCCGACCACGCGCAGGAGCGTCGACTTGCCGCTTCCATTGGGGCCGATCACCGCGAGCACCTCGCCCGGTGCCACGCCGAGCGCCGGCACGTCGAGGACGGTCGCGGGTCCGTAGCTGACCCGCACACCCGATAGCTCCACGACGGTCCGGGCGCTCACGTCGGCAGGACGTGGATCGAGCCCCGGTGGATCGAGAACTCCCAGTGCCGGTCGCGCTCGATCTCGAGGATCTCGTAGACGAGCCGCGGCACCTCGACCTCGAGGTCGAAATCACCCTGCGCCGGCGCGCCCGGCGCGTCCAGGCGCAGCCGCAAGGACCACACCGTGCCGAAGTCCGACTCGCCGACGATGCGCCCTCGCATCAGGTTCATGTGGTGCGCGGCGTCCGGCGAGCCGCGGTCCTTGCGGATCAGCCGGACATACTCCGGCCGGATGAAGAAGGCGATGGGGCTCTCCGGCGGCGGCAGGTACGAGCGCGTCGGCGAGTTCACCGCTTCCAGCATGAGCCCGCGCCAGGCGATCTGGATGCGGTCGGGCATCGCCTTCACCACCGTGCCGTGCAGTACGTTGCGCAGCCCCATGATCCGTGCGACGGCTTCCGAGGCCGGCTGCCACAGGAGCTCGGCGCGCGGCGCGGACTGGATGACCTGCCCGCCCTCGTAAATGACGATGCGGTCGGCGAGCTGGTAGGCCTCGGTGAAGTCGTGGGTCACGAGGACTGCGGCGGTCCCCCAACCGCTCAGGATCGTCCGGAGCTCGTCGCGCAGCGAGCGGCGCAGCGGGGCGTCCAGCGCCGAAAGCGGCTCGTCGAGCAGGAGCAGCGCCGGATCGATGGCCAGCGCTCGCCCAAGGGCCACGCGCTGACGCTGGCCGCCCGACAGCTCGCCGGGCCGGCGGTGCTCGAGGCCGCCGAGCCCGAGCCGCTCCATGACCTCCGCCGCGCGCGCCTGGCGCTCCGCGCGCGGCCGGTCGCGCAGCCCGAATGCCACGTTCTGGCCGACCGTAAGATGTGGGAACAGGGCGTAGCCCTGGAACACGTAGCCGACGCGCCGGTGCTGCGGCGGAAGATCGACGCCGGCCGCCGAGTCGAAGAGCACGCGGCCGTCCACGACGATGCGCCCGGCGTCGGGGCGGATCAAGCCGGCAAGGCATTGCAGCGTGAGCGTCTTGCCCGCACCCGAAGGGCCGAACAGCACGGCGACGCCGTCGCCCGCGGACCACGCGACGTCGAGCGTGAACTCGGGCAGCCGCTTCGTGATCTCGACCGAGAAGCGGTGGCTCATGTCGCCCTCGCGCCGAGGTGCCCGGCCACCATCAGGACGACGCACGAGAGGATCGTGAGCGCCACGACCAGCAGGACGGCCTCGCCCATCTCGCCGGTCTGCACGGCGGTGTAGATCGCGAGCGGCACGGTCGTCGTCTTGCCCGGAATGTTGCCGGCGAGCATCAGCGTCGCGCCGAACTCCCCGAGCGCCCGGGCAAAGGCGAGCACCAGCCCGGCGATGATGCCGTTCTTCGCCAGGGGCAGCGTCACCTCGAGTGCCGTCCGCCACTCCGAGCGGCCGAGCGTGAACGCGGCCTTCTCGAGCTCGCGGTCGACCGATTCGATAGCCGCACGCGCCGTGCGGACGAGCAGCGGCAATGCCATCACCGTCGCGGCGATCACCGCCGCGTACCAGGTGAACGCCACGGACCAGCCGGTCCACGCGTAGACCGGGGCGCCGAGCCAGCCTCGCCGCCCCAGGAGGACAATGAGGTAGTAGCCGGTGACGGTCGGCGGCAGCACAAGCGGCAGCGTCACCAGCAAATCCACCAACGCGCGCCCGCGGAAGGGGCGCCGCGCCAGCAGGTAGGCGAGCGGGATCCCGAGCAGCGCGTTCAGGAGGGTCGCGAGGACCGCGACGCGGATCGACAGCCCGAGCGCGCCGAGCGTGTCGCCGCTCATCCCGCCGCGCGGCGCTGCTGGATCGTCGTCAGCGCCCAGTTGACGAGGAAGATGAGCACCAGGAGCAGGAGCGCGAGCGCGATGGCGACCTCGAAGTTCCCCTTGCCGGTCTCGAGTACCATCGCGGTCGTCAGCGTGCGCGTCTGGCCCTTGATGTTGCCGCCCACCATCATGGAGGCGCCGATCTCCGAGATGATGCCGCCGAAGCCGGCCATGACCGCCGCCAGCATCGGTAGGCGCGCCTCCCGCAGTACCATCCAGACCATCTGCACCCGCGAGGCGCCGAGCGCGAGGAGCTGCAGACGAAACTCGCGCGGCACCTGGCCCACGGCGGCCAGCGTGATACCGGTGACGATGGGCGCGGCGATGACGGCTTGCGCGAGAACGATCGCCGCCGGCGTGTAGAGGATCTCGAGATCGCCGAACGGGCCGCTGCGCCAGAGCAGGAGCGTCACGAAGAGCCCGACCACGACGGGCGGCAGCCCCATCCCCGTGTTCACGGCGCTCACGACGAGGCCGCGGCCGGGAAAGCGCGCGAGCGCCAGGGCGGCGCCCGCCGGAATGCCGAGCCCCAGCGCGATCAGTGTCGCACTGCCCGAGACCTGGAGCGAGAGCCAGAGGATCTCCCAGATCTCGCGGTCGGCGCCGGCGATGAGCGCGATCGCCTGCCGGAATCCGCTCGCCACAAGGTCCATCGGTCGACGAGTGTACTAGAATCTCCCCGGGAGGATTACCTCATGGCTGAGGAACGGAAAGGCGCAGTCACGCTCCGCGGCAACCCCATCACGCTCGGCGGACCGGAGATCAAGGCCGGGCAGAGCGCGCCCGATTTCACCGCGCTCGACAACGGGCTCAAGCCCGTGAAGCTCAGCGAGGCGAAGGGAAAGGTCATCATTCTCAGCTCGGTGCCGTCACTCGACACGCCCACCTGCGACACCGAGACGCGCCGATTCAACCAGGAAGCGTCGAAGCTCGGCGGCAATGTCGAGATCTGGACGATCAGTCGCGATCTGCCGTTCGCGCAGAAGCGCTGGTGTGGCGCCGCCGGCGTCAGCGCCGTCAAGACGCTCTCCGACTTCCGCGAGCGCGCCTTCGGCCCGGCCTACGGGGTCGAGATCAAGGACGGCCCGATCGCCGGGCTCACCGCGCGGGCGGTCTTCGTGGTCGGTGGGGACGGCAAGGTAAAGCACGTCGAGTACGTGAAGGAGATCGGGTCCGAGCCGAACTACGACGCGGCGCTGGCCGCGGCGAAGTCCGCCGCGAGCTGAGCTCAGCCGTCCGGCGCCCGCTCGAAGACGACCGTCACCGCTTTCGCGTAGCGGCCTCTCGCGGTCGGCATCACCTGCATCGTCGCCGGGCCGATCGTCAGCGTGATCGTGTGCGGACCGTCCGGCACGGTCACGTTGACGCCGTAGTGAAATCCCCGGCCGCCGACCATCGGTGAGAGCTTCACCGTCTGTGCCGGCTTGCCGGCGATGCGAATCGACGCCGTCAGAGGCAGGTAGGGCACCGGCTCGCCCGTCACCCGGTCGCTGACGAAGACCATCAGGTGCCCGGCCGCGCCGGCCGCCGCGGCGTGGCCGGCGTGGTCGCCATGCCCGCCGCCCGCGTATTCGAGACGGACGATGTAATCGCCCGCGGTCTTCTCGATGGACATCGGCCGGTGGTCGTGGCCGCTGGCGGTCAGGCTTTTCAGGAACGCGACCAGGTCGACGAGCTGCGTGACGCTCAGCGTGTCCGCGTAGCTCGGCATGATCGACTTCCCGTCCGGTCCGGTGTAGCCGGGGCCCTCGAGGATCACCGCGTTCGGCGACAGGATCGACTCGGCGAAATACTCTGCCGGGTGGTGACTGCCCATGCCCGTGAGCTCTGGACCCACGTTCTTCGCGTCACCACTCGGCTGCGGAAACTTCTCGCCCTGAATCGCATGACACTTGTAGCACTCGAGATCCGCGAAGACCTGCCTCCCCTTCCCCGCGTCCCCGGCCGGCAGTGCAAACTTCCACCCCCGTGGCACCCCACCCGACCGATGCAGTTCCTCCATCGTCACCTTCCGTCCCACGCCTCCGCCGGCCTCAGGAGCCGGCGCGCTCGGAGCCGAAGGAGTCATCGCCGGAGCCGACGGATGCTGATGCTGCGCGCGCGCCCTCCCGCCGGGAAGCACGAGCACCGAGGCGCAAAGACACGCGAAGACGAGCGCCGTGCTGGCTCGCTTCCCCCTATCGATCACGTACCGCTTGTCACTCAAGAATCACCTCACGCAGAAGTTGCTGACGGACTCGAGAAGACAGGCGTGCGACGCGGCGAGCAAAGCGAGCCCGCGTCGCCGCGAATCACCGAACCGGGCAAACGCGGCGGGGCGGCCGGGCGGGACGCGGCAGGGGTCGAAGGGACCCGGGCAGCGCACGCGTGCGGCGTGGTCGTCTCGACCCC
>JBKPCO010000204.1:0-10826 GCA_046727415.1 Candidatus Methylomirabilota bacterium | reverse complement strand
TTCTGGAACGTGCGGGCGATCCCGAGCGCGGCCACGTCCGGCGGGGCCAGGCGCGTCCGGTCCCGGCCCTCGAAGGCGATCGTGCCCTCGTAGGGGCGGTAGAAGCCGCTGACCGCGTTGAGCAGCGTCGTCTTGCCGGCGCCGTTCGGGCCGATGATCGCGACGATCTCACCGCGGCCGACGCTCAGGCTCACCTGGTTGACCGCGATCAGCGCGCCGAAACGCACGCTCACGCGGTTGACCTCGAGCAGGGGCGGCCCGGCTGCGGGCCCCTTCACCGCGCGGTCCGCGCGGGTGCGTCGTCGACGTCGCGGATCATGATGTCGGCCCGCATGGTGCCGGTGCGGCCGTCCTCGTAGCTCACCTGCGCCTCGACCGAGACGTGGTCCCGTCCGGCGTAGAGCGCCTCGATGAGCGGCGCGTACTTCTGGGCGATGTAGCCGCGGCGGATCTTTCGCGTCCGCGTGATCTCCTCGTCGTCCGGGTCCAGCTCCTTGTGCAGGACCAGAAAGCGCCGGATCTGGGCCCCGCGCAGCACCTCGTCCTCGGCAAGGCTCCGGTTGACGCGCGCCACCTCGCCGCGGATCAGGTCGTAGACTTCCGGTTTCCGCGCCAGGTCGGCGTAGCTCGTGTATGCAATGTTCCGGCGCTCCGCCCAGTTCCCGACGGCCACCAGATCGATGTTGACGAGCGCGGTCACGCAGGGCCGGTCCTGGCCGATGCAGACCGCCTCGCGCACGTAAGGCGAGAACTTGAGCTTGTTCTCGAGGAACTTGGGGGCGAACATCGTCCCGTCCGCCAGCCGGCTCACGTCCCGAGCCCGATCGATGATCTTCAGGTGGCCGTCGTGGCCCAGAAAGCCGGCGTCGCCCGAACGAATCCAGCCGTCGGCAAGCGTCTGACTCGTCGCCTCCGGATTCTTCGCATAGCCCCGAAAGACGCCGGGGCTCCGGAACAGGACCTCACCGGTCTCCGAGATGCGAATCTCGACGTCGGTCAAGGGCGTGCCCACCGTATCGAGCCGCACGTCGCCGTCACGCTGGATGGTGACGAACACGCTCGCCTCGGTCATGCCGTAAAGCTGCTTGACGTTCACCCCGAGGCCGCGGAAGAAGAGGAAGATCTCCGGGCCGATGGCCTCGCCGGCGGTGTAGGCGCGGCGGACACGCGAGAAGCCGAGGTTGTCCTTGAGCGGGCCGTACACGAGGAGACTGCCCAGCGGATAGAGCAGCCGGTGCCAGAGCGAGACGGGCTGACGCGCCAGGCGACGGCGCTCGATGTCCTGGGCCAGGCGCAGGAAGAACTGGGCCATGGCGCGCTTCGGGCGCGCCGCGTCCTCGACTCGAACCATCACGCTGGTGAGCAGGCTCTCCCAGATGCGCGGAGGACCGAAGAAGTAGGTGGGCGCGATCTCTTTGAGATCGGAGAGCACGGTGGCCGCGCTCTCCGGGCAGTTGATGGCGAACCCACAGACGATCGCCTGCGCGTAGGAGAAGACGTGATCGCCGACCCAGGCCATCGGCAGGTACGAGAGGACTTCCTCGTCCTGGCGAAGCCCCTCGAACTCGGCGGCGTTGCGCGCGGTCGCGATCAGATTGCGATGGGACAGCATCGCACCCTTCGGAACGCCGGTCGTTCCCGACGTGTAGCAGATGATGGCGACGTCGTCCGCGGTCCCCTTTGCCACCTCCGCGTCGACGTGCGCCGGGTGGCTCACGTCCCACTTCCGCCCGAGCTCGCGGAGCTCGGCCATGGACAGGAGGCCCGGCTCGCTGTAGCCGCGCATGCCGCGCGGATCGTCGTAGACGATGTGCGTGAGGCGAGGGCAGCGCGCGCGGAGGCCCAGGAGCTTGTCCACCTGCTCCTGGTCCTCGACGACGGCGAAGCGTGCCTCGGCGTGGTCGACGATGTACTCCATCTCCTTCTCGACGGAGTCCTGGTAGATCGGGACCGGAACGCCGCCGAGCGCCTGGGCCGCCATGATCGCCCAGTAGAGCTCGGGCCGGTTGTCGCCGACGATGGCGACTCGATCGTCGCGCGCGAAGCCGAGCGAGGCGAGGCCGTGCGCGATCAGGCGGGCTTCTTCGAAGTAACGCGACCAGGTGAACGACTGCCAGATCCCGAAGTCCTTTTCCCGGATCGCGACCTTGTCGCCGATTCGTCGCGCGTTCTCCCGAACGAGCTTCGGGAATGTGTCGCGCTCGGCGTCGAGTGCCTTCAAACCGCCTCCATCCGCGTTGGTGTTGGTGCCTCGAGGGAGGGCAGAAACCGGCTCCAGGCGGCGAGAGTTTAGCCAAGCGCCGGGCCGGTGTCAAGAAATGGGTCGGGATAACGAGGACTTACGTGACGGTCGGCGACCGCCTTACCTGGCGGCCCCCTCGAGCAGCGGCAGGCAGAAGTAGACGAGGAAGGCCGCGCACGTGAGGTAGAGCATCCAGTGCACCTCGCGGCCGCGGCCCCGGAGGAGCTTGATCGCCACGAAGGTGACGAATCCGGCGCCGATCCCGTTCGTGATCGACCATGTGAAGGGCATGGCGAGCATCGTCACGAAGGCGGGGATGGCCTGCTCGTAGTCCTCCCACGGGATCTCCCGCACGATTCCCATCATGAAGAACCCGACGATGATCAGCGCGGGCGCCGTCGCCTGAGCCGGGATGACGCTGGCCAGCGGCGAGAAGAACATGGCCGCCAGGAACAGGAACCCGGTGACCACCGGAGCGAGCCCGGTCCGCGCGCCGTCGGCGACGCCGGCGGCTGACTCGATGTAGGTCGTGTTGCTGCTGCTGTTCGCGAGGCCGCCAAACATGGCGCCGACCGAGTCGACGAGGAGGACCCTCCGGGCCCCGGGCAACCGTCCGCCGCCGTCCAGGAAGCCGCCGCGGCCGCCCACGCCGATGATCGTGCCCATCGTGTCGAAGAAGTCGCTCAGCATGAGCGAGAAGATCACCAGGGCGGCCGTCACCACCCCGAGCTTCGCGAAGAGACCGAAGTCGAGGCGGCCGAAGGTCGTGAAGTCCGGCGCGCGGACGATCGCCGGCGGGATGCGGGCGGCGCCCGGCGTCGCGAATCCCTGGCCGCCGGCGAAGAATTCGTTGAGCCCGATTGCGATCACGGTCGTCCCGAGAATGCCGAGCAGGAGCGCGCCGCGCATGCGGCGGGCCATGAGCCATGCCGTGAGGAAGAACCCGATCACGAAGACCACGATCGGCAGGCCGCGGAGCGTTCCCAGGCCGACCGGCAGCGGGCCCGCCGTGGGCTTCACCACCAGGCCCGAGCTGAAGAACCCGATGAAGGCGATGAAGAGGCCGATGCCGACGCTGATCGCGCGCTTGAGCGCGATCGGGACCGCGTCCATCACCGCCTCCCGGAAGCGCGTCAGCACGAGCACCGTGATGACGAGCCCCTCGAGGAACACGACGGTCATGGCCTGCGGCCATGTGAGCCCGCGGCTCGCGACCAGCTCGAACGCGACCACGGCGTTGAGCCCCATGCCCGTCGCGAGCGCGAACGGATAGTTGCTGGCGAGGCCCATGGCGATCGAGAGCAGGCCCGCGGCGAGACACGTGACGGTGAGAGTCGCCGCGAACGGTAAACCTCGGCCGTCGAGGCCGGGCACGCCGGTGAACCCGAGGATGATCGGGTTCACGAAGATGATGTAGGCCATCACCATGAAGGTGGTGAAGCCCGCGCGGATCTCGGTCGCGAGATCGGTGGCGCGCTCGTGGAAGCCGAAGTAGCGGGAGAGGAACCCGGCCATGTGCCGGGCGGCAGTCTACATCGGGCCGGGAGCTATCGGGAGTCCGGCTGAGGATCGAAAAGCGGGGCCCAGGCTGATCTCGAGCGGGTCCGCCTGCTCGGCGTCGTCCTTGCCCTGCTGGAAGACGCAGCAGATCGTCGCCCACCATGACCACCGGGCGGAGGTCCGGGCCGTTCTCCCCCGCTCGCCACGACGGAGGCCATCGCGAGCGCGGCGGCAAGCGCGAGAACGGCCGGTGCGGCGACGAACGACCAGGCGCCTCGGCTCGATCATGCCCCTTCAGGGGCAAACGCGCTGCCAGTCGGGCGGGGGCTCGTGTAGGCCGCCGAACTCAAGGCGAATCCGCGGCGGGACTGCTCACTCGCGGCGTCACTTCCGGAACTTCTTGAAATCGACCGGCCGCTTCTCGACGAACGCGTTGCGGCCCTCCATCGCCTCCTCGGTGCGGTAGTAGAGACCGAGCGCGGTGCCCGCGAACTGGGCCACGCCGGCCCGCGTCTCGGAGTCGATGTTGAACGACTGCTTGGCCAGCGCGAGCGCGGTCGGGCTCTTCTCCAGGAGCTCCGCGCACCAGCGCTCCACTTCGGCGCGCAGATCCTTGAGCGGGACGACCCGGTTGACCAGCCCCATCTCGAGCGCCTCCTGTGCAGAGTACTGCCGGCAGAGGTACCAGATCTCGCGCGCCTTCTTCTCGCCGACGACACGCGCGAGATAGCCGGTGCCGTGGCCGGCGTCGACGCTGCCCACGCGCGGACCGGTCTGACCGAAGATCGCGTTCTCGGAGGCGATCGACAGGTCGCAGAGCACGTGCAGCACGTGGCCGCCGCCGACCGCGAATCCGTTGACCATCGCGATGACGGGCTTCGGGATGTGGCGGATCGCGCTGTGCAGCGCCTCCACGTCCATCGGGCGCTTGCCCGGCGCGTAGCCGCCCTGGCCGCGCTCCTTCTGGTCACCGCCGGAGCAGAACGCCTTGTCGCCGGCGCCGGTCAGCACGATGACGCCAATCGTCGCGTCCCAGCGCGCGTCGACGAACGCGTCAGTCAGCTCCGCGACGGTCGTCGTGCGGAAGGCGTTGCGCACCTCGGGCCGGTTGATGGTGATCCAGGCGACGCCGCCCTGCTTCTCGTAGAGGATGTCCGTGTACGCCATGGGGCCTCCGACCGGCTAGAGCGATTTACCGAGAAGCTTGCCGAGCTCACCGATGACGCCGCGGCGGAACGTCAGCACGCAGACGACGAAGATCGCGCCCTGCACGATGGTGACCCATGCGCCGAGGTGCGCCAGGTAGTTCTCCAGGGCCACGACGATGAAGGCGCCGACCACCGGGCCGAACACCGTGCCCAGGCCGCCGAGCAGCGTCATCAACACCACCTCGCCCGACATCGTCCAGTGCACGTCGGTCAGCGACGCGAGCTGGAAAACCAGTGCCTTCGTCGCGCCGGCCAGGCCGGCGAAGGTGGCCGAGAGCACGAACGCGAGCAGCTTGTAGCGCTCGGCGCGATACCCGAGCGAGATCGCCCGCGCCTCGTTCTCGCGGATGGCCTTCAGCACCTGGCCGAACGGTGAATGGATCGCGCGGTAGATCAGGAGGAACCCGGCGAGGAAGATCGCCAGCACGACGAAGTAGAGCGTCAGCGTGTCCCTCAGATCGAGGAATCCCAGAAGCGCGCCGCGCGGCACCGACTGGATTCCGTCTTCGCCGCCGGTGAAGGCGGCCTGCAGGCAGAAGAAGTAGACCATCTGGGCGAGCGCCAGCGTGATGTTCGCGAAGTAGATGCCCTTGCTCCGGATCGCCAGGGCGCCGATGACGATGCCGAGGCCGGCCGCGACCGCCGTGCCGAAAAGGATCGCCAGCTCCGGAGGGAAGCCCCAGACCTTCGCGGAGTGCGCGGCGGCGTATCCGGCGGTTCCGAGGAACACGGCGTGGCCGAACGAGAGGAGCCCGACGTAGCCGATGAGCAGGTTGAACGCGCAGGCGAACAGGGCGAAGCACAGCGCCTTCATCAGAAACACCGGATATGCGAGGAACGGCGCCGCCACCAGGACCGCGGTCATGACGGCGAACGCCGCGACCTGCGCGAGGGGCACTCCCGTGGTGACGGGCGCCGCCGCGCCGACATACTCGCGCGCCGTCGCCGTCACGAGGCCCGCCCGAAGAGGCCGGCGGGCCGTACGAGCAGTACGACCGCCATGATAACGAAGATGACCGTGTTGGACGCCTCCGGATAGAAGACCTTCGTGAAGCCTTCCACGACGCCGAGGCCGAAACCGGTCACGATCGAGCCCATGATCGAGCCCAGGCCGCCGATGACGACCACCGCGAAGACGACGATGATGAGGTCGGCGCCCATGAGCGGGTTCACCTGGTAGATCGGCGCGGCCAGCACGCCGGCCAACGCCGCCAGCCCGACGCCGAAGCCGTAGGTCAGCGTAATCATGCGCGGCACGTTGATCCCGAACGCCTGGACCAGTGCCGGGTTCTCGGTAGCCGCGCGCAGATACGAGCCCAGGCGCGTCCGCTCGATCACGTACCAGGTAGCGAGACAGACCGCGAGCGAGAAGGCGATGACCCACGCGCGGTAGTTCGGCAGGAACATGAAGCCCAGATTCCGGCCGCCGGCCAGCTGGCCGGGCATCGAGTACGGCAGCCCGGACGAGCCGTACTGGTCGCGGAACAACCCCTGGATGATCAGCGCGAAGCCGAACGTCAGCAAGAGACCGTAGAGGTGATCGAGCTGGTAAAGGCGCTTGAGCATCGTCCGCTCGAGCACGATGCCGGTCACGCCCACGACAACCGGCGCGATGAGCAGCGCCCACCAGTAGCCGAGCCCCGCCCACTGCAGGAGGAAGTACGCGACGAAGGCCCCCATCATGTACTGGGCACCGTGCGTGAAGTTGATGATGTTGAGCAGCCCGAAGATGACCGACAGTCCCAAACTCAAAAGCGCATAGAACGCCCCGTTGATCAGCCCGATCAAGAGCTGCCCGAACAACGCCTGCGTCGGCACCCCAAAAATCGTCATTGTATTGGAGCGTGAGGCCGGCTTAGACCGAGGGTGGCCTGAATAAGATGCGGCGTGGCTCCGACACGCCCGTGCAACCCTTGCGCCGCATGCGGCGTCTTACCGACGCGCCAGCTCGCATCCGTTGCGCGACGCGGGGGAAACGGGGCGGCCGGGCGGGTCGGGGGTCGGTGAGGGGTGCGCCGGCCCGTTCCCTCCGTGCGCGCGTCGTGCGCGTCGCGCCGGGATGGAGCCCAGCCGCAACAGGCAATGCGCACGCGTGCCGCGTGGTCGCCGCACCCCTCGCCGATCCCCGATCTGCCTGGCCGCCCCGCCGCCACGCTATTTCTTAACGAGCTCGCATCCGCCCTGGTCCAGCGGCCGGAAAGCCTGCTCCGCGGGGATCGTTGCGCGGATCTTGTAGTAGTCCCACGGGTACTTCGACTCCGCCGGCTTCTTGACCTCAACGAGATACGCGGGATGGATCTTGCGGCCGTCGACGCGGATCGTCCCCTTGCCGAAGAGCGGATCGTCGGTCGGCATCTCCTTCATCTTGGCGATGACCTTGGCGCCCTCGTCGCTCTTGAGCGCCTCCACGGCCTTCAGGTAGTGCAGCGTCCCCGCGTATACGCCCGCGTGGATCATCGTGGGATGGATCTGCCGGTTGCGCTCGGCGAAGCGCTTGGCGAACGCGCGCGTCTTGTCGTTCATGTCCCAGTAAAAGGTCTCGGTGAAGGTCAGCCCCTGCGCCTTCTCGAGACCGAGCGCGTGCACGTCGGTGAGGAACACCAGGAGGCCGGCGAAGTTCTGGCCGCCCTTCACGATGCCGAACTCGGCGCCCTGCTTGATCGCGTTGGTGGTGTCGCCACCGGCGTTGGCCAGCCCGATGATCTTGGCCTTGGAGGCCTGCGCCTGGAGCAGGAACGACGAGAAGTCCTGGGTGTTGAGCGGATGACGGACCTTGCCCAGCACCTTGCCGCCGTTCTTGAGCACAACCGCCTCGACGTCGCGCTCGAGGGCGTGACCGAACGCGTAGTCGGCGGTGATGAAGAACCACGTGTCACCGCCGGTCTTCACGACGGCGTTGCCGGTGCCGTTGGCGAGGGCCCACGTGTCGTACGTCCAGTGGATCGTGTTCGGCGAGCACGCCTTGCCGGTCAGGTCCGACGTCGCGGCCGAGGAGACGATGAACGCCTTGCCCTTGTCCCGCGTGATCTGGTTGACGGCGAGTGCCACCCCCGAGTTGGGCACGTCCACGATCACGTCGACCTTCTCGGCGTCGTACCACTGGCGCGCGATCTGGGAGCCGACGTCGGCCTTGTTCTGATGGTCGGCGAAGATGACCTCGACCTTCAATCCCTTGGCGGCGGCGCCGAAGTCCTCGACCGCCATCCGCGCCGCGACGACCGAGCCCTGGCCGGCCAGGTCGGCATAGAGGCTCGACTGGTCGTTGAGGACGCCGATCTTGACGACGCCGTCGGAGATCTGGGCGGCGGTCGGGCCCGCGAGCAAGGTGAGGATGCCAAAGAGTGCCATGATTCGGGCGATCGTCATGCGTTCCACTCCTTTGAAGCCGGCGTCGCGCTCAACGCCGGCGACTCATGGACTGAAGTATCTAGTCTGATTAATTCCTAATAATTCAATCTGTTATATCTTGTCATGAGCGGCCACGAAGATTGTATTTGCTCACTGGTCGCTCGGTGCGATGCCCTCGGCGCGTTGCTCATCGCCACCGGGGAGGATCGCACAAATGACGCCCGAAGGAAGCCCTAGACCACGCGGCCCGTTCGCTCGTGATGTCGTCGTCCCGTACGGTCGTGGGCGAGATCGCCGCTGGCGCTGGTCGCAGCGCATCGGCGGACGGCAAATTCTGCACATCGGATTCCTCACCGACCGAGACGCCATGGACGATCGCCAGCGAGCGCTCGACCAGATTCACGGCATTGCACCAGCCGGAGTCGCGACTGACGCTGGGCGTCGCTCTCGAGCAGCTCCTGGCCACGAAGACCGAAATCCAAGAGCCTGTCAGCTTCCGGGGGCAAGCGCGTCACCTCTGTGAGGCGTTCGGCACCGTGCGGCGCGGGGAGCTGATGAACCTTCAGTGGCAGGACGTCGATTTTGATCGGGGTGTCATTCGCCTCGAGATCACCAAAAGCGGCAAGCGGCGCGAGATCCCGTTCAATGGCCAGCTCCGGCTCGTGCTGCAAGCTCGGCGGCAGACGAGCGGCAACATCCACAACCACGGTCGATGGAATAGTTTCCAGGCGGCCCGCTCAACGGCGCGTTGCCAGCCAATGCGGGTGGACGAGCCTTGCCGGTTTCACGATCTGCGGCACCCACCTCGCCGTCCGCGTAAGCCTCCCGGAAGAAATCTTTAGCCAGGTGTTCGTTCCGCCTGGCTTGTGTCCTCTATCTAGTAGAGGGACCTTCAGCCCAAGCCGTGGGTTTTGGCTCCCCGAAGGTGGGCGCGCAGCCGCGGGTACGCGTAGGCCGCGCCCGCTCGCGTCCATCGCGCGCCTCGCGGGCCAGAACGGCGTGGCTAAGCTCGACGCTGTCCGGCGTCAGCAGCTCACGTTCCCACGATCCGTCTCACGACCCGCCGAATGGGTTTTGGAACCTGCCGCCTGAGTGAAGCTGGCACCAACCGTCGAATGATCTCTCCGGCCCAGGTTGTTGTCGGCAATTCTTGAGACCACGAAAAGCGTTTTCTATTGAAATTTTGAAGCCACCAACCGTCACCGAAAGGATCGAAGAGCTCGGTAGCGTTCCGGCGAAAGAAAGCAGTCGTGTGCACCGAGCCAAGGCCATCGAACATTTGGTCTTCGCGGAGAAATTCAAAAAGCCGACTAATCGTCGGGATATGAATGTCATCGACAATCAGCAATCCGTTCTCCTCGAGATGCGGGTAGAAGCTCCAGTATTCCATTTCAGGAAATGGATAGGCGTGCGGTCCATCCAGGAGAACCAGTTGGAGCGGATGAGGAAAGGTGTGCCGAGTGAGCGTCCGTTGTGTCGGCCCCAGGACGAAATGTACACGCTCACGGTTGAGGAGTGCTGACTCCATCACCCGACAAAGGCTCGTGTTGCTATTATCGTCTACCGTGAAGACCGTGTGATCCTCGCTGAGATGGGAGAGTAAGAGAGTGCTCTTTCCGGTCCCCGTTTCCGCGGTGTGGGTCAAGGGCCGAGCACTTGAATGCGTTACGAGCGCTTCCAGCACCTCCGGGCGAAGAGAACCCGCCTCATGCCAGTCGTCAGGTAGCCTGAGAACCTCCTGAAGGATCCTGTCGAAGGCCGATATTCCTGCCATATGACTAGCCTCCCCAGCATCGGAGAGTCTCGATCCTCGATGCCGAGAGTCGGCGTTCACGATTTCGTCGTCCTCCGAGAAATCTCGACCGAAGCAACCCCTGGCTTGGACCTCTGTGACACCCTCCATCTCCGCATCAAGGCTCCGACGCCAGCCAGCACCAAACCGGATATGAGCAACACCAGCGGCACCGACACCCACACCGCTTAGCCTCGCGAAACGTTCCGCTAGGCCGCGACAGGCAACGTCAGCGCGAGAATGACCAAACTCATGCGAAGAACGGCGCGGGGACAGCGCCCATCTACACACACCTCCGCATTGGAAGTCATTCTCTGTCTACCGCGTGAGGAAAGGCTGTCAATCCGTGAAACGGTTTGCAGTCAGTGAAAAATTTGCTCGAGCTGGAACTCCGGCTTGCGGCTAATGCACCTCCGCCAAGCGGATGAAAGGCATCGGCCCAACGTCCAGTGGATCACTGTCGTGGTCACGGACTCTCGGGTGGTCGAGATGCTCGCTGGCAGTGAAAGGGTCCACCGTTGGGGGTCAACCAATCAAGACGCCTAAGGCTCGGCGTCCGCGGGCTCTATTCGCTGGCTTAGCGACTGAATCGGAATGCATGCTGTCAGGTGCAGTTCAGAGCAGCGTCGGATGGCTGACCACGCATCTTGTTGGTCGGTGGCCGTCCTCTTGTCACCGAGATGCTCAGCGAGCATTTACGTCATGGCGACTGCTACGAGCTCGAGAGGTCCGGTAC
>JBKPCO010000203.1:0-5920 GCA_046727415.1 Candidatus Methylomirabilota bacterium | reverse complement strand
CGCTCGCGCGCTACATCAATGAGCTCTCCGTGACCGGGCTGACCTCCAACCCCACGATCTTCGACCACGCCATCAAGAACAGCTCCGCCTACGACGCCGCGATCCGAAAGAAGGTCCGGGAAGGCAAGGCGGGCGAGGACCAGTTCTACGAGCTGGCTCTCGAAGACCTGACCCGGGCCGCGGACCTCTTTCGACCGATCTGGGACCGGACCCGGGGCGTCGACGGCTGGGTCTCGCTCGAGGTGTCACCGCTGCTCGCCCACGACACCGCCAGCACCCTGGCGGCCACCAAGACCCTGCACCAAAGGGCTGGGCGCCCCAATCTCCTCATCAAGATCCCCGGCACCAAGGAAGGGCTTTCGGCCATCGAGGAGGCGATCTTCGCCGGAGTCCCGATCAACGTGACGCTCCTCTTCTCGGCAGCACAGTACCTGGCCGCGGCCGAGGCGTTCATGCGCGGCATCGAGCGCCGCGTGGCCGCCGGGCTCCCGCCCGAGATCGAGTCGGTGGCCTCGGTGTTCATCAGCCGGTGGGACGCGGCAGTCAAGGATCGAGTGCCGGAGGCGCTCCGCAACCAGCTCGGCATCGCCGTGGCGAAGCGGACGTACAAGGCGTACCGCGCGCTGCTCGACTCTGCGCGCTGGCAGCGCGTTTTCAACGAGGGCGCCCGGCCGCAACGGCTCTTGTGGGCCAGCACGGGCACCAAGGACCCCAGCGCCTCCGACATCCTTTATATACGGTCGCTCGCCGCGCCGTTCACGGTGAACACGATGCCCGAGGGCACCTTGAAGGCCCTCGCCGATCACGGGGCGATCAGCGAGATGCTGCCGGCCGACGGCGGCGACTCCGAGGAAGTCCTGGCGCGGTTCGCCGGCGCCGGCATCGACGTGGACGCCCTGGCCGCCCAGCTTCAAGACGAGGGCGCCAAATCGTTTGTCGGCTCCTGGCAGGAGCTCATGAGCGTGATCGCCGCGAAGAGCGCCGCCCTGGCCAAGGCAAGCTGAGGCGCACGATGCGCGTCCTGGTCGTCGACGTGGGCGGCACTCACGTGAAGGTCCTCGCCAGCGGCGAGCAGACGTCCCGGGAGTTTCCCTCCGGGCCGACGCTCACCGCCGCGCAGATGGTGGCCGGAGTCAAGACCGTCGCCGGGGACTGGAAGTACGACGTCGTGTCGATCGGCTACCCGGGGCCCGTGCTCGACGGTCGTCCGGTCGTCGAGCCGCGCAATCTCGGGTCGGGCTGGGTCGCCTTCGACTATCAGGCCGCCTTCGGATGCCCCGTCAAGGTCGTCAACGACGCGGCGATGCAGGCGCTGGGTAGCTACAAAGGCGGCAAGATGCTCTTCCTCGGTCTGGGAACAGGCCTGGGTACGACCTTCGTCGTCGACGGCATCGTCGAGCCGATGGAGTTGGGTCATCTGCCGTACCGAGACGCCACGTTCGAGCATTACGTGGGGCTACGCGGCCTGCAGGCGAACGGGCTCGCGCAGTGGAGACGTGACGTCGAGGACGTCGTCGCTCGGCTGATCGCCGCGATCGAGCCTGAGGAGGTCGTGCTCGGCGGCGGCAACATCCACCAACTGGAGACGTTGCCGCCCCGTTGTCGGGCCGGCGACAACGCCGACGCGTTCGCCGGCGGCTTTCGCCTGTGGGACGTAACGGACGATGGGCCGCGCGCCTCCAAAGGGAAGAAGGGACGAGCTATGACGGACATGTTGCCGTTGACTGGGCGCCAGTCGTGGAAGGCGCTCCAGACTCACCAGGGCAGGATCAGCGACCGGCACCTGCGAACGCTCTTCGCCGGCGATCCGACGCGCGGCGAGCGCCTGACCGCAGAGGCCGTGGGCATCTACCTCGACTATTCGAAGAACCGCGTGACGGACGAGACAATCACGCTCCTGTGCCGGCTCGCCGAGGAGTGCGGCCTGCGCGAGCGTATCGACGCGATGTTCCGGGGCGACAGGATCAACCTGACAGAGGATCGCGCGGTCCTGCACGTCGCCCTGCGCGCTCCACGCGGCGCGTCGATCATGGTGGACGGCAAGAACGTCGTGCCGGAGGTCCACGGGGTGCTCGACGCGATGGCCGACTTTTCGAATCGGGTGCGGACCGGCGCGTGGAAGGGCCACACCGGCAAGCGCATCCGGAACGTCATCAATATCGGCATCGGCGGCTCCGATCTCGGCCCGGTCATGGCGTACGAGGCGCTCAAGCACTACAGCGATCGCGCGATGACGTTCCGGTTCGTGTCGAACGTGGACGGAACTGACATGGTCGAGGCGACCCGCGACCTGGATCCGGCGGAGACGCTTTTCATTGCCTCGTCGAAGACGTTCACGACGCTCGAGACGATGACCAACGCCGAGAGCGCGCGTCAGTGGCTCCTCGGGGGGCTCGGCGGCGACGTCAAGGCCGTGGCCAAGCACTTCGTGGCGGTCTCCACGAACGCCAAAAAGGTGTCGGAGTTCGGGATCGACACCGCCAACATGTTCGGGTTCTGGGACTGGGTCGGCGGGCGTTATTCCATGGACTCGGCGATCGGCTTGTCGACGATGCTCGCGGTCGGTCCCGACAACTTCCGCGCGATGCTCGACGGTTTCCACCAGATGGACGAGCACTTCCGGACCGCTCCGTTCGAGCGCAACCTGCCGGTGCTCATGGGGCTCCTGACGGTCTGGTACACGGATTTCTTCGGGGCCGAGACCGTCGCCGTGCTGCCCTACGAGCAGTACCTCAAGCGCTTCCCGGCGTATCTGCAGCAGCTAACGATGGAGAGCAACGGCAAGCACGTCACTCGCGAGGGCGCCGAGGTCACGTACGAGACCGGGCCCGTCTACTGGGGCGAGCCGGGGACGAACGGTCAGCATTCCTTCTACCAGCTGATCCATCAAGGAACCCGGCTCATTCCCTGTGACTTCATCGCCTTCACCCGGCCCCTGAACCCGCTCGGCCGGCACCACGACTTCCTGGTGGCGAACGTGTTCGCCCAGACCGAGGCGCTGGCCTTCGGCAAGACACGCGACCAGGTCAAGGCCGAGGGCACGCCGGACAGTCTCGTCCCGCATCGGATGTTCCACGGCAATCGCCCCTCCAATACGATCCTGGCCGAGCGGCTCACGCCCGAGACCCTCGGAAAGCTCGTCGCGCTCTACGAGCACAGCGTGTTCACCCAGGGCGCTATCTGGGACGTCGACTCGTTCGATCAGTGGGGGGTCGAGCTGGGCAAGGTGCTGGCCCAGCGCATCATTCCGGAGCTCGAGGGCCAGACGGAGCCTACGCTCGCCCACGACAGCTCGACGAACAACCTCATCCGGCGCTACCGGATGGGTAGGAACGCGAGGTAAGGGCGATGCGCAACGCTGAACAGCTTCAGAAAATGAAGGTACAGCCCGGGTTCATCGCGGCGCTGGATCAGAGCGGCGGCAGCACGCCGAATGCCCTGCGCGCCTACGGCATCAAGGACGGCGCGTGGTCCAACGAAGAGGAGATGTTCGCGCTCGTGCACCAGATGCGGACACGCATCATCACGAGCCCGGTCTTCACCGGGAAGCGGATCCTGGGAGCCATCCTGTTCGAGAACACCATGGACCGGAGCATCGAGGGGCAGCCCACCGCGGACTATCTGTGGAACGTGAAGAAGATCGTGCCGTTTCTGAAGGTGGACAAGGGGCTGGCGGACGAGAAGAACGGGGTCCAGCGGCTGAAGCCGATGCCGGAGCTGGCCGCGCTGCTAGACCGGGCCATCGCGAAGCGCATGTTCGGCACCAAGATGCGCTCGTTCATCAAGCAGGCCAACGAAGCCGGCATCGAGGACGTCGTGAGCCAGCAGTTCGAGGTGGCCGGGCAGATCATCGCCAAAGATCTCGTGCCGATCATCGAGCCGGAGGTCGACATTCACTGCCCCGAGAAGGCCAAGGCCGAAGAGCTGCTCAAGGCGGCCATCCTCGAGAAGCTCGACGAGCTCGCACCGGATCATCTGGTTATGCTGAAGCTCACCCTGCCCGAGAAAGACGATCTCTACGCCGAGTTCGTCAAGCATCCGAAGGTCGTGAGGGTGGTGGCGCTGTCCGGCGGCTATTCGCGGGAAGAAGGCAACCGGCGCCTGCGCCGCAACCACGGCGTCGTGGCGAGCTTCTCGCGGGCGCTCGTCGAGGGCCTTTCGGTCACGCAATCGGACGCCCAGTACAACGCCCTGCTGGATGGCGCCATTCAGAGCATCTTCGAGGCGTCCAACACGTGAGCGACCGCGGCCCCGTCAGGCTGGCCCCGTCGATCCTTGCTGCTGACTTCGCTCGTCTGGGTCAGCAGGTGACCGAGGCCGAAGAGGCGGGAGCCGACCGAATCCACGTCGATGTGATGGACGGCCACTTCGTGCCGAACCTCTCCATGGGCGCCGCGATCGTCCAGTCGCTGCGGCGCGTGACGCGGCTGCCCCTCGAGACTCATCTGATGATCTCGGATCCGGACTTCTTCCTGGACGAGTTCAGCCAGGCCGGCTCCGACTCGTTTCTCGTCCACTGGGAGGGCAACCACAACCTGCACCGTACGGTGCAGAGAATCCGGGCGCTGGGCAAGCGCGCCGGAGTTGTAATCAACCCGGCGACGCCGGCGGCGGTGCTGGAGGAGATCGTCCAGGACGTGGATCTGGTGCTGGCCATGACCGTCAACCCGGGATTCGGCCACCAGCAATTCATCCGGACGACCCTGCCGAAGATCGCCCAGGTGCGCGAGCTGGTCGAACGGCGCGCCCACGGCTGCGACGTGGAGGTCGACGGCGGAATCGACGCGGCGACTGCGCCGCTGGTCGTGCGGGCCGGCGCCACCGTGCTGGTCGCCGGATCTTCCGTCTTCGGCGACCGGGACGGCGTGGCCGCTGCGATGAAGCGCCTGCGCGCGGCCATCAACAACACCCAGGACGAACCGGAGCTCGCCGGACCGTCAACTTCGCAAAGGAGTCGATGATGCAACTCGGAATGATCGGACTCGGCCGCATGGGCGCCAACATGGTCCAGCGGCTTCTCGCAGGCAACCACCAGTGCGTGGTCTTCGACCGGTCGCCGAAAGCGGTCGAGGAGCTGACGAGGGCCAAAGCTGTCGGCGCCTCGTCGATCGCGGACTTCGTGAAGAAGCTGGAGACGCCGAGGGCCGTGTGGCTGATGGTGCCGGCGGCGGCCGTGGACGTGACCATCAACGACCTCGTGCCCCTGCTGTCCTCCGGCGACATCCTCATCGACGGCGGCAACTCGTACTACGTCGACGACATCCGGCGCGCGAAGGAGCTTACGCCGAAGGGCATCCACTACGTGGACGTCGGCACCAGCGGTGGAGTCTGGGGGCGGGAGCGCGGCTACTGCCTCATGATCGGCGGCGAGTCGGCGGTGGTCAAGCACCTCGACCCGATCTTCGCGACCCTGGCCCCCGGGGCCGGCAGTATTCCGCGCACGCCCGGTCGAGAGGCCATCGGCGGTACCGCCGAGCGCGGGTATCTCCACTGTGGGCCCAACGGCGGCGGCCACTTCGTCAAGATGGTTCACAACGGAATCGAGTACGGCATCATGGCGGCCTATGCCGAGGGGCTGGGCATCCTGCGCTCCGCCAATATCGGCAAGCAGGGTCACGAGGTCGACGCCGAGACGACCCCGCTGCGCGACCCCGAGCACTACCAGTTCGACTTCAATCTGCCGGACATCGCCGAGGTGTGGCGGCGCGGGAGCGTCGTCGCCTCCTGGCTCCTCGACCTGTCGGCGTCCGCGCTCATCAAGGATCCCGCGCTCAAGGCCTTCCAGGGCCGCGTGTCCGACTCGGGCGAGGGGCGGTGGACGATCAAGGCGGCCATCGACGAGGCGGTGCCGGCGCACGTGCTCTCCTCCGCGCTGTACGAGCGCTTCAGCTCGCGCGGCGAGGCGGACTTCGCCGACAAG
>JBKPCO010000202.1:0-13192 GCA_046727415.1 Candidatus Methylomirabilota bacterium | reverse complement strand
GCGGCGCAGACGAGATCCCACGTGTGGACGTTGAGCCCGCCGCCGTGCAGGAACAGCATCGGCGGCCGGCCGCGCGTGCCCCAGTCCAGATAGTGAAAGCGCATGCCGCCGAGGATGACGTGGTACGTGTCGGGCAGGTTCAGGTCGGGCAGCTCGAGTCCGGCGGTGGCCGAGGAGAGCCTCAGGTGCTCGCGGAATTCCTCGGGGCTCAGGCTCACGCGTAGACGTCCTGGTCGACCTGGTTCGCCTCCGGGTACGGCGCGCTGAGCGCGTACTGGACACCACTGTCGATCTCGGCCTTCACGTCCAGGGAGATGCGCTCGAAGACCGCGGCGTCGGCGAGGCCCTGCGCGGTCAGCCGGCCGGCCAGAGTCTGCAGCGGATCGTGCTCGCTCATCCACTCGCGCTCTTCTTCCCGAGTGCGGTACTCGCGGTTCACGTCGCCGACGTGGTGACCGTAGTAGCGGTAGGTCTTGCACTCGAGGAACGCCGGCCCCTCGCCGCGCCGCGCGCGGTCAACGAGCCTGCGCATGGTGGCGTGAACAGCCTGGACGTCCTGGCCGTCGATGGTCTCGGCGTGAATGCCGAATGCCTTGGCGCGGGCCAGGATCTCGCCGGCGATCGTCTCGCCGCAGGAGGTGTACTCGCCGTACAGGTTGTTCTCGCACACGTAGATGACCGGCAGCTTCCAGAGGGAGGCCATGTTCATCGCCTCGTAAAGCAGGCCCTGGCCGAGGGCGCCGTCGCCGAAAAAGCACGCGGCGACCTGGCCGCTGCCCCGCATCTTGGCCGACAGCGCCGCGCCGGTCGCGATGCCGGCCGAGCCGCCGACGATCGCGTTGGCGCCGAGATTGCCGGTCTCCGGATCGGCGATATGCATCGAGCCGCCCTTGCCGCGGCAGTAGCCGGGCTCCTTGCCGAGGAGCTCCGCGAACATCCGGCTCACCGAGGCGCCCTTGGCCAGGCAGTGGCCGTGGCCGCGATGGGTGCTGGTGATGAAGTCGTCGCGGCGCAGGGCTTCGCACACCCCGACCGCCACACCTTCCTCGCCCACGTAGAGATGGGCCAGGCCCGGCATCTTCGCGCTCTTGTAGAGCTCGTGCACCTGCTCCTCGAAGGCGCGAATCTTCGCCATCTGGCGGTACATGTGAAGGTTCTGCTCCAGCTCCATCCGCGGCTCGATCGCCTGGGTCGTCATCCGCCCTCCCCTCCGTCGGCTCCCCTCCGTTTGGGACTCACCGAGGCTCCCGCAGACGGCGACAAGAGTCAAGACGGTCCTCGTCAAGGCACGAGCAGGAGATCGGCGAAGCTCTTGTAGCTCGGGAGCTCCCCGAGGATCGCCCGGAGCTCGGCGGTCGGCCGCGCGGTCGGCGTGCTCTCCCCCAGGTCGTAGTAGGACCGGAATCGCGCGCCGAGGTATGCGGCGAACACCTCGGGCTCGACGCCGGCGCGGCGGAGACCGTAGGGCCAGAGCTCCACCACGAGAGGCACGCCGCCGGCGAGGAGCTTCGGCGCGCCCTCGAGCACGTGCTGCTCGTGTCCCTGGACATCCATCCAGAGCAGGCCGACGTCGGCCCGGGCGATGCCATGCTCGTCCAGGAGATCGTCGAGCCGCCGCAGCGGCACCCGAATGAGCGGCCGCGTGTGCTCGTGGTACTGCTCGGGGGCCAGCGGCCCGGCGACCCGCACGCGATGGTCTCCGGAGTTCGTCGACAGCTCCAGCTCGGCGGTGCCGCTCGTCGCCGACAGCGCCGCGTTCACGCAGAGAATCGCGTCCGTGAGTCCGTTGCGCGCCACGTTCTTGACGAGGTGCCGGAAGGTGCTGGGCGCCGGCTCGACCGCCAGCGCCCGCGCGAAGGCACCCCGGCGCGCCAGCGCGATGCACACCGTGCCGACGTTGGCGCCGACGTCGAGCAGCCAGCCGCGGCCCGGCGCCGGGAAGCCACCGAGCGCGACGGCGCGCTCGAGCTGCTCGTACTCGTACTCACCGCGCATGAAGAGGATGCGCCCGACGCCACGGTCGCGGTTGCTGAAGCCGAGGACGCCGTGACGCGTTCGCCGCGTGATACGAAACTCGGGCAGTCGCGACAGCGCCCGCCACAAGAGTCGTCGCGTCTGGTCGCTCGCCGCCATGCGGGGGCATCCTATCGCAGCCTTGTGATACCTTCTGGCGAGTTTCCCGAAGCCATGCAGTGTGCGCTGCAGGTCGTCGCGGGGCTGGGGCCCCGCCGACCGAGGCGCAGCTATGACAGAATCCAGGAGGCCACGATGAGTGCTCGCCCGAAGAAGTTCGCCAGCAAGGTCGAAGGCAAGACCGCCAGCCCGTACGGCTACCCGTTCTGGGACTGGGTCGCGAAGGAAGATCCCGAGTACGTCAAGGCGAGGGGGCCGCTGAGCGCCCTGTCGGTGGGCGAGGGCAAGGAGCTCTCGATCAAGCACCGCGAGATGGTCATCATCGGCATCCTGGCCTATCGCGGTCGCGAGGACGGCGTCGTCACCCACATGCGGCGCGCCATCCAGCACGGCGCGACCAAGCGCGAGCTGCTCGAGGCCATCGAGTCCGCCGCGGTCCCGGGCGGCGGACCGACCTTCAGCACCGGCGTCCAGGCGCTCATGCAGATCGAGCGGGACGGCGGCTTCAAGAAGGCCTGAGCGCCTCATGGATCTCGAGCTCAAGGACAAGGTCGCGATCGTCGGGGGAGCGAGCAAGGGGCTCGGCCGCGCGTGCGCGCAGGTGCTGGCCGAGGAGGGGGCTCGGGTCGCCGTGTGCAGCCGCTCGCGCGACGACCTCGAGAAGGCCGCACAGGAGATCCGCGGCGCTACCGGTCGCGACGTGCTCGTGTTCGCGGGCGATCTCGACCGTCACGACACGATCAAGGAGCTGATCGCCCGGACCGTCGAGCGCTTCGGGCGCCTGGACATCCTGGTCAACAACTCCGGCGGCCCGCCCCTGGCTCGGGCCCACAACGCCACCGAGGAGCAATGGGCGACGGCGGTGCAGCGCTCGCTCCTGTTCTTCGCGCGCATGTCGCGCGACGCGGTGCCCCATCTCAAGAAGCAGGGCGGCGGTCGGATCATCAACATCCTCGCGAGCACCGTCTACCAGCCCATCCCGAACCTGGCGCTCTCGGGCGCGACTCGCATGGGCGTGGTGGCGTTCGCGAAGAGCCTGGCCGACGAGGTCGGGCGCGACGGTATTCTCGTGAACAACGTCTGCCCCGGGTCGATCCTGAGCGAGCGAATGCTGTCGAACGTGACGAACCGGGCCAAGGAGCTCGGCATCCCGGTCGACGAGGCCCTGGCGCAGCGGGCCGCCGAGACCGCCGTTGGACGCATCGGCGAGCCCAAGGAGCTGGCGTACCTCGTGGCGTTCCTGGCTTCCGGGAAGGCGAGCTACATCACCGGCACCACGATCCTGGTCGATGGTGGCCTGGTGCGATCGGTCCTGTAGTAGGATGGGGCATCCTCAAGAGGAGGGCGCGATGCAATACTCTCGGATCTCCGCCGACTGTCACATCGACATGCCCTGGATCCCCAACGACCTGTTCACGGCTAATGCCTCGACAACGATGCGCGAGCGCATGCCGTTCGTCGTCGACGGCCCGGACGGTCCGCACTGGACCTGCAAGAACGGGACGTCGTTCGGCCTGGTCGGCGGCGTCGGCCCCGGCGGCTCCAAGCTGGTGCCCGGGCAGAACTACCGCGTCGACAAGATGGCCGCGGTCGGGCTGTACGACGACGGCAAGAAGGGCATCCGGCGGCCGACCGATCCGCACCTCCGCCTCAAGGACATGGAGCTCGACGGCGTGCAGGCCGAGGTCATTTTCGGCATCCTCGGCGCCGCCACCCGGCTGAACGACCACGAAGCCGCCAAGGAGATGTTCCGGATTTACAACGACTGGCTGAAGGATTTCTGCCGCCACTATCCGGATCGGCAGATCGGCCTGGCCTGCCTGCCCTACGGCGACATCGACGCCGCCGTGCAGGAAGTTCGGCGCGTGGCGAAGATGGGCATCAAGGGGCTCGAGCTCTCCTGCTCGTGGGACATGGATCCCATGTGGCATCCCGTATGGGAGCCGCTCTGGCAGGCCGTCAGTGAGGTCAACCTACCGCTCCACTTCCACACGTTCCCCAGCACGCCGGCCAGCGTGCGTGAGAAGGCGACCACCAACCTCGCCCGCCGGGCGGCGCTGTTCCAGGGTGTCTGTGGATTCCAGATGAACCTGGTCAACATCCTGTCCGCGATCGTCGGCTCCGCGGTGCTCGAGCGGTACCCGAACTTGAAGATCTCCTTCGGTGAGAGCGGCATCGGCTGGATCCCCTACGCGCTCGACCGGATGGATTTCGAATGGGAAGACCGGTTCCGCGATCTCGGACTGACGATGAAGCCCAGCGACTACTGGCGGCGCCAGTGCAAGGCGACGTTCCAGTTCGACCGCATCGGCACTCAGATGATCCATGAGATGGGCGCCGAGACGCTCATGTGGGCGTCGGACTACCCGCACACCGACGGGGTGTGGCCCGAGTCGTCGAAGTACATCGAGGAGCAGTTCGGCCACCTTCCGGCCGACGTGGTCTACAAGATCACGTGCGAGAACGCCGGCAAGTTCTACGGCCTGATCAAGTAGCCGCGCACCGACGGCGATGAAGCGGGCGGGCCCGCCGGGCCGCGCCGTCGCCCGGGGCACCATGCTGCTCCTGCTCGGCGTCACCTGCGGCGCCGCCCAGCCTCGCCTGCCTACCGACGAGGCGGATGCGGTCTCGCAGCCCGTCCCGTCGGCGGCGACCGCATCGGCCGCCGCCCGTCTGATTCTCGACCGGGTTCGTCCCTCGGTCGTCCAGATCAAGGGGTTTTTCGGCACGAACACCGCCGAGGCCTTTCACGGCAGCGGCTTCGCGGTCACGGACCGGGGCGTCTTCATCACCAACTGGCATGTCGTGAGCGAGGTCGTCCTCTATCCCGAGAAATACCGGCTCGAGTACCGGACGGCCGCCGGCAAGACCGGCCGCGTGACCGTGCGCGCGATCGACATCCGCCACGACCTGGCGCTCGTCGACGTCGAGGGCTTCGCGCCACCGCCGCTGCGGCTCCGGCCGCATGCGGCCATCGGGGGCGAGCGTGCCTATTCGGTCGGTTTTCCCCTCGACGTGGGCCTCACGATCACCGAGGGGATCAGCAACGGACGCGTCGAGGACTCGTTCGAGCCGCGCGTTCACTACTCGGGCGCGCTCAACGCCGGCATGTCCGGAGGGCCCGGACTCGACGGCGCCGGAAACGTGATCGGGGTCAATGTCGCCGGCTACCGCGCGTCGCAGCTCGTCTCGTTCCTGGTTCCCGCCGAGCACGCGGTAACCCTGCTCGAGGGCGCGACGAAGGCGCCGCTCGACGTCCGGTACGCGCGCGACGAGGTCGCGCGCCAGGTGCGCGCGCACTCGGACGCGCTCCTGGCCACGCTCGGCCCCAAGCTCCCGACCCAGAATCATCACGGCTACGAGCTGCCGTCGAAGCCGGCAGCCTTCGTCGAATGCCGCGCGGCCGGCGACCCGGCGCCCGACAAACCGGTCAGCGTCGAGCGCGTCGCGTGCGACGCCAAGTCGTCCATCTACCTCGGCCGCAACCTCCAGCCGGGCGGGCTCTCCTTCCAACACCAGCTGCTGAGCACGCGCTCCCTCGATCCCTGGCGCTTCGCGCACGGGATGCAGGCGGCGAAGGGATCGGACGATCTGTTCGGCTCGCCCCGTCACCTCGCGCCGTTCGCCTGCAAGCAGCGCAACGTCGAGCTCGAAGGCTTCACGGCCAACGCGACGGTCTGCCTGCGCGCCTACCGCAAGCTCGATGGCATCTACGACGTCTATGTGCGGGTCGTCAGCAAGAACGGGCCGCGGCAGGGATTTCTGTCGAGCCTGATCATGACCGGGGTCTCGCCGGAGCGCGGACTCGCCTTCGCCCGAACCTATCTGGATGCGATGCAATGGAAGCCGTGATGGTCGTCGAGGTCCTTAGCGGCCATCACCGCGTGCGGGCGCGCTATCGCTTCGCGCCGGTCGGTGGCGAGACGCACTGCACCGTCGGCCGCAGTGTGACCTGCGACGTGGTGCTCGACGATCCGTTCGTCGCGGCGGTGCATGCCCGGATCAGCGTCGACGCCGAGGGCCGCGTGACGGTCGCCGATCTCGAGAGCGTCAACGGCGTCGTGATCGCCGGCCAGCGCCGGCACGGCGGCGAGCCCGCGGAGCTGGACGGCGGCGTCGTGTTTAGCGTCGGCCACACTCGGCTGCGCGTGCGAACGGCCCGCGAAGCCGTCGCTCCGGAGCGGCCGGACCGCGGCGGATCGTCCTGGAGGTCGCGCGGGATGGAGCTCAAAGTGCTCGCGGCCGGGTCCGCGATCAGCATTGCCGCCACTCTGTTCGAGGTCTGGACCAGTACCACCCAGCCGCGCGAGCTCTCGACCGCGCTCGTCACGACGCTGCTCGCCCTGCTGGGGCTCTGCGGGCTGTGGATCGCGCTGTGGGCGCTCGCAAGCCGGGTCGCGTTCGGCGAGTCGCGGTGGGTGCGTCACGCGGTGATCGTGGCGGTCGTCTATGCCGTCGTCTCCGTCGTGACTGCCCTGGTCGACGTCGTGAACGGGGCGCTCGGCCTGCACCTGTCGTCGGCCGTCGGTCCAGTGCTGGTGGTGATCGGTGTGGCCGTCGCGCTGTCGGCCCACCTCCTCACCGCGAGCCCGATGCGGGCGCGATTCGCCCTGGGCATCGGCGTGACGATCCCGTTCGTCATCCTCGCCGCGACCCTGTGGACACAGGCGCGCGGCCAGAACCGGAGCCCCAGCTACGTCGGCGATCGCGACCTGATCGTGCCGCCGGCGCTCGTGATGAGGCGCGGGGAGTCGCTGGACCGCTTCGCGGCCGACCTGAACGCGCTCCTGGGAAAGGCCGACGCCAATCGCGCATTCGTGGAGCGGGAGGACCCGTCGCCCGACGAGGACGAGTCCGACTGACGCCCGTCACCCCATTCCGGGAGGACGACATGACGCTACGCCGACATCCACCGCTCCCGCTCGCGCTCGGTCTCGCGCTGCTCGCGGCGCTGACGCTCCCCGTGAGCGCCGGCGCGCAGCTCGCCGTATCCGGCAACGACAACAAGGTGCTCAACATGAACGGCGTCGTGACGGTCGTGCCCAATCCCCCGCCCGACACGGTGTCGGTGATCGATCTCAAACAGTCTCCGCCCAAAGTGATCGGCGAGGTCCAGGCGCCGGTGAGCGTGGTCGGGCCCCCGCTCAGCATCGCGGTGATACCGGACGAGAGCCTTGCGCTCGTGACCGCCTCGAGCAAGGTCGATCCAAGCGACAAGACGAAGCAGACGCCCGACAACCGCGTGACCGTCATCGAACTGAAGACGCCGCCGAAAGTCATCGCGACGCTCGAGGCCGGCATGGGCGCGGCCGGCATCTCGGTGAACCGGCAAGGCACGCTTGCGCTCGTCTCCAATCTCGTGGACGGCACCGTGTCGGTCTTCACGATTCAGGGCAAGGCCGTGACACCGGCCGGCACGGTCGAGGTCGGCGGCAAGACGGCCGGCGGCGGGATGGTGGCGATCACACCTGACGGCAAGACTGCACTGGTCTCGCGCAGCAACGACAACAAGATCTCGGTGCTCTCGATCGACGGCGCCAAGGTGGAATACACCAAGCGTGACATGACGGCCGGCGTGCGCCCCATCGTGCTCGACATCGCGTCGAACGGCGCCTTCGCGGTGGTGGCGAGCCTGGCCGGCGGCGCCTCCGGCGACAGCGACAGCATCAGCCTCATCGACCTGACCGCGAAGCCGCCGCGCGTCGTCGACACGATTGGCGTCCTGGGCGCCACCCCTGAGGGGCTGAAGATCTCGCCGGATAGTTCCGTCGTCGCCGTCGTCGTCCACAACGGCAGCAACCGCCCGAAGGACTCGCCCTTCTACAACGACGCCGGCAAGCTCGTCATCGTCCGCGTGACCGGCAAGACCCTGTCACGGGTGGGCGAAGCGCCGATCGGGCACTGGTCGCAGGGGGCGGTCTTCTCGCCGGACAGCAAGAGGATCCTGGTCGGCAACATGGTCGAGAAGGACTACTGGGTGTTCCAGTGGTCCGGGGCGCTGCTCAAGGACACCGGCCAGCGGGTCAAGGTGAACGGCGGCCCGGCGGCGATTCGCGCCGCGGAGAAGTAACGGCCCGGTCAGCTTCCGGGCCGTGCCTGGGCGAAGAACCTGAGTGCCACGGCGACGTGCATGGCGATGCCATTGGCGAGCGCCGCCTCGTTCACCTGCATGCGCGGTGAGTGGTTCGGGAACGCGGCACCGTCGGTCGGGCGCGTGCTGAGGTTCACGATGGCGCCCGGAATCCGCTGCAGCACGTACGAGAAGTCCTCGCTCGCCATCGTCGGGTAGCTCGCGGTGTGCACGGCGTCGGGGCCGATCAGCTCGCGCGCGGTGTCGAGGGCGAAACCGGCGAAGTCCACATCGTTCACCGTGACCGGATAGCCACGAATCACCTCGACCCCGACCTCGGCGCCATGGGCCGACGCGACCCCTTCGGCGACCCGGCGAACACCCTCGAGCACGCGCTCGCGGGTGGCCTCCGACACCGTGCGGATCGTGCCGAGCAGATTCGCGTTGTCGGGGATGACGTTGCGCGTTGTTCCCGCCTCGATCTTCGCGATGGTCAGCACCGCTGGATCGAAGACGTGAACCCGGCGGGTCACCAGCGTCTGGAACGCCTGGACCATCTCGCACGCGATCGGGATGGGGTCGAGGCAATCGTGGGGCGCCGACGCGTGGCCGCCCCGGCCCCGCACCACGATCTGTATTGTGTCGCCGGACGCCATCGCGGGCCCCGGACGCGCCGAGATGGCGCCGGCGGTGAGCCGATGCGTGACGTGCAGCGCGAAGGCGCCCGTGGGCGGCGCGCCGCCGTCGAGCAGGCCCTCCTCGATCATGACCCGCGCGCCGTGGTAGCCCTCCTCACCCGGCTGGAACATGAACAGCACCGAGCCGGCGAGCGTGTCGCGACGGCCGGCCAGGAGACGCGCCGCACCGACCAGCATCGCCGTGTGGGCGTCGTGGCCGCACGCGTGCATCGCCCCCTTCACCTCCGAGGCGAACGGAAGCCCGGTCTCCTCCTGCATCGGCAAGGCGTCCATGTCCGCCCGCAAGAGGATCGTCGGCCCCGGCCGCGCCCCGGTGAGGCGCGCGACCACCGACGTGGTGCGCTCTCCGGTCCGCACGTCGAGGCCGAGCCCCGCGAGAGCCTCGAGAACGGCCGCCTGCGTGCGCGGCACCGAGAGGCCGACCTCGGGCTGGCGGTGAATGCGGCGGCGAAGCTGGATCGTGTCGTCCAGGACAGCGCGGGCGTCACGGAGAACCTCGGAAGTGTTCATGGCCCCGAATTATACGGTCGTTCGCGAACAGTGTATGCTGCCGCGGAAGGCGGTCGCCCGATCAGAATTCATAGGCGCGCCTCGGCTGGCGGGGCCCCAGCCCCGCGACGGCCTGCGGCGCGCACATCGCTAACAAGAGCTGCGCTCGATAGATAGATTGGAGGAACCGGTGAAGGTTCGTCGCGTCTCGCTCGCTTCGGTGGCTCTTCTCGCTCTGGCCATCGCGCTCGCAGTGCCGGTGGCGGCGCCGGCCGCGCCGGAAGGCCAGATGACGATCGCGGTACACGTGTCGCTGGCTCCGACCTGGTTCGATCCGGCGGAGACTCCCGGGGTCATCACTCCCTTCATGACGCTCTACGCGCTCCACGACGCCCTGGTGAAGCCAATGCCCGGCAACCCGTGGACGCCGAGCCTGGCCGAGTCGTGGACCGTCTCAAAGGACGGGCTCACCTACGACTTCGCGCTCCGCAAGGGCGTCAAGTTCCACAACGGCGATCCGTTGACCGCCGAGGACGTGAAGTTCTCCTTCGAGCGCTACAAAGGCGGCGGCGCCACGACCCTGAAGGCGCGGGTGGCGGCGATCGAGGTCGTCGACCCTCACCGCGTTCGCTTCAAGCTGAAACAGCCTTGGCCGGACTTCATGGCGTTCTATGGGACGCCGGCCACCGGCGCCGCCTGGATCGTCCCGAAGAGCTACCTGGAGAAGGTCGGCGACGAGGGGTTCAAGAAAGCTCCGGTCGGCGCCGGTCCCTACCGGTTCGTGTCCTTCAACCCGGGGATCGAGCTGGTCCTCGAAGCCTACAACGGCTTCTGGCGGAAGACGCCCGCCATCAAGCGCCTGATCTTCAAGTCGGTGCCCGACGAGTCGACGCGGCTGGCGATGCTCAAGCGCGCGGAGACCGACGTGGCGTACTCGATCCGCGGGCCGAACGCTGAGGAGGTGAAGCGGACGCAAGGGCTCACGTTGAAAGCCACGCTGCCGACCTTCACCGAGTGGATCGTGTTCACCCAGCAATGGGACCCGAAGTCGCCGTGGTCCGATCGGCGCGTGCGGCTGGCCGCCAATTACGCGATCGATCGCAAGGCGATCAACGAGGCTGAGTATCTCGGCTACGGCAAGCCGACCGTGAGCATCATCCCGCGTGACTTCGACTTCTTCTGGAACCCGCCGGTCTATGCCTTCGACCCGGCGCAGGCCAAGAAGCTCCTGGCCGAGGCCGGCTACCCGAAGGGCTTCGACGCCGTCGAAGTGGCGACCGACGCCGTCTACGCCCCAGAGGCCGAAGCGGTCGTGAACGGCTTCCAGGCGGTGGGCATCCGCGTCCGCGTGCAGCCCATGGAGCGCGCGGGCTTCTACAAGGCCGATCAGGAAAAAACATTCAAGCACCTGGTCCGGGTGGGGAGCGCGGCGGCCGGGAACGCCTCGACCCGGATCGAGGCGTTTGTGATCTCGACCGGCATCCGCTCATACGGCGGCTATCCCGACATCGACGCGCTCTTCCGCGACCAGGCCGCGGAGATGGACAAGAAGCGCCGCGAGGCGATGCTGCACAAGATCCAGCAGCTCATGCACGAGCGAGCGATGTTCGCCTCGATCGTCGAGCCCGCGTTCCTGATCGGTGTGGGATCGCGGCTGGCGGAATTGCCCACGATCACGGGCCACCCGTATCTCTCGCCGTACGAGGATTTGAAGCTCAAGGGCCGGTGAGCCGGCCCGCCGGGTGAGTCAGGCGCCCAGATAGGCGAACAGCTTCGGATCGAGCTGCCGGCGATACTTCGCCAGCACCGGCTCGACGGCGAGCATGAATGCCGCACGCTCTCCGTCGGTGAGCCGGATCACGTCGTTCCTGGCGGGGTCGAGCCTCTTCAAGATCTGCTCGTCCTCGGCGGCCGCGAGCTGCCGCTGAAAGGCGGTGGCCTCGCGGGCCGCTGCGTCCACCGCCGCCTGCACCTGCCGTGGCCAGCCGCGGTAGTGCGCCGCGTTACACACCAGGACAGATGCGCCCCAGAAGTGCCCGCTCAGCGTGATGTAGCGATGGTGCTGGTGGACGCCGAAGTTGTAGATGTTCGTGAGGGGATTGTCCTGGGCCTGGAAACGCTCGCCCCCGATCTGATCAATGAAGTCCTTGACGTCCGAGGCGATCGGCTCGAAGCCGAGCGCGCGGAAGACCTCGCCGTGCAGCTCGCTCATCTGCGTGCGGATGCGGATCCCGCGACAGTCCTCGGGCGAGCGGATCGGCCGCACGCGGGTCGAGAGGTGACGGAAGCCGTTGTCCCAATAGCTCAGGAGCCGACAGGCGGTCCCGTCGTGAATCCGCTCCCGGGCGATGTCGCCGTACTCGCCGTCCAGCGCGCGAAACGCGGCGGCGCGATCCTCGACCACGAACGGCAGCTCCAGTAGCGAGAGCTCGGGCGCCGCCCGCGAGAAGCGCACCGTGGACATGTAGCAGAACGATAGCTCGCCGCGCTCGACCATCGGAACCAGATCGCCGGACGGGCGGCCCAGCTTGAGGATGCTGCCGATCAGCTCGAAATCGACGTCGTCGCCGAGGCGCTCGGCCAGCAGCTCGCCGAAGCGCGCCGCGGCGCGGTTGTGGATGGACGCAGGCTCCTGATAGCCGCCGAACTTGATGACCAGTTTCATGGACACGTTGTTTGTGACGAGTCGGCTCTGCTATATCACAAAGCGTGACAGGTGAGGAGTGAGCGACCTCGAGCTCGCGCTGAAGCGGCTGGGCTATTCGGCGTTCCGCCCCGGGCAGCGCGAAGCGGTCGAGACGCTGCTCGCGGCCGGGCGGCTCCTGCTGGTGGCGCCGACCGGCGGCGGCAAGAGCCTCAGCTACCAGCTGCCGGCCACGATCCTCACCGGCACGACCCTGGTCGTGTCGCCGCTCGTCGCGCTCATGGCCGATCAGGTCGCGGCGCTCGAGTCGCGCGGCGTGTGCGCCACCTATCTCGCCTCGACGCTCGACGGGGCGGAGATGCGGCGGCGCATGGCGGCGCTGGCGCGTCGCGAGTTTGCGCTCGCGTACGTGGCGCCGGAGCGGCTGGTGTTCCCGGGGTTTCGCGGCCTCATCCGCGAGATCGACTGCCCACTAGTGGCGATCGACGAGGCGCACTGCATCAGCGAATGGGGCCATGACTTCCGCCCGGAATACATGGAGATCGGCGCGCTCCTGGCCGAGCTACCCGGCGCGCGCGTGCTGGCGTGCACGGCGACGGCGACGCCGATCGTCCGCGACGAGATCATGGCGCGGCTGGGCCTGCCGCCCGACACACCCCAGATCGTCCGGGGCTTCGCCCGGCCCAACCTCGCGTTGCGCGCTTCGGAGGTCGGCGGCCGCCGCGAGCGCGACCGGCTCGTGGACGAGGCGCTTGGCGAGGCACTCGGCGGCCCCGGGCGCGGCCGCGGGACGGCGCTTGTCTACACGCCCACGCGCAAGCAGGCCGAGGACGAGAGCGCGCGGCTGGCCGAGCGCGGGTGGCGGGCGCGCGCGTACCACGCCGGCCTCGCCCCGAAGACGCGCGAGGCCGCGCAGCGTGACTTCGCCGAGGGCGATCTCGACATCGTTGTAGCGACCAACGCCTTCGGTATGGGGATCGATCGCCCGGACGTGCGGGCGGTGATCCACCTGGGCCCTCCCGGGTCGATCGAGGCGTACTACCAGGAGGTCGGCCGGGCCGGACGCGACGGCGCGCCTGCCCTCGGCCTGCTCCTGATCAGCGCGCGCGACTTGCCACTGCGCCGGGGGCTGCTCGAGCGCGGCACGGGCGACACCGC